>CAKQHO010000042.1 GCA_934234185.1 uncultured Psychrobacillus sp.
CTCGAGGGCCAACAGGATGTTGGTCAGGAAAACGTTGTCACACGATGTGACGTTCCTAGTTTTCCTTCCGTGCTAACAGTTCCCCATTTGCTTGTCGGGGCAGACATAGGCGCTTACGCATTTCATAAATAGAAAGGTGGATTTTGTGGTGAATCTTGTATCTGAGAGGAATTTATCAAACCTTGTGTCGATGAAGGAGTTATCTGTGGAGCAGATAATGGAGATTTTGCAGCGAGCTCAGGAGTTTCACGATGGCGCTTCGTCTTCGCTGACAAGGAAGTATCATGTGGCGAATTTGTTTTTTGAGCCAAGTACGAGGACGAAGATGAGCTTTGAGATGGCTGAGCGAAAGCTTGGGTTAGAGGTGCTGCCGTTTGATGCAGGCTTCTCTAGCACACTGAAGGGTGAAACGCTTTACGATACGGTGAAGGTACTGGAGTCCATCGGCTTAGATGCTTTGGTCATTCGACATGAGCAAAATGAATTCTTCGAGGATCTAGTTGGAAAGGTGAAGCCGGCTATCATTAACGGTGGAGATGGAACTGGCAATCATCCAACACAAAGTCTTCTAGATATATTTACTATCTGGCAGGAATATGGAACGCTGCAGGATAAAGTGGTGACGATTGTTGGAGACATTGCCCATAGTAGAGTTGCAAGATCAAATGCAGATGCGCTTTCTAGACTTGGTGCAAAGGTACAGTTTGTTTGCCCGCCCAAATGGAAGGGTGAGTTTGCAGCGATCCATGATCTAGACGAAGTGATTGCCGGCACGGATGTCCTCATGCTTCTCCGTGTGCAGCATGAAAGACATGACGATGAATCCAGCTTCTCGAAAGAAAACTATCATACTAGCTATGGACTTACGCTAGAAAGAGAGAAACGAATGATGGACAGTTCAATTATTATGCACCCAGCGCCATTTAACCGAGGAGTAGAAATAGCAAGTGAGCTGGTGGAATGTGAGCGCTCCAGAATTTTTAAGCAAATGAAAAATGGTGTATTTATTCGCATGGCAGTAGTGGAAATGATACTGAAGGGGAGAGAATAATATGACAAAAATTATCCGTAATATCCAGATTTTAAACGAAAAGGGAGAGCTAGAGTCTTCTAGCCTATCAATTCAAAACGGTAAAATAGCAGGGATCGGGAATGATATACAGCTAGAGAATGCAGAGGAAATCGACGGAAAAGGGATGCTATTATCTCCAGGGTTCATTGATGTACATGTCCATTTACGTGAGCCGGGTGGCGAGCATAAGGAGACGATTGAAACAGGTACAAAGGCTGCTGCAAGAGGCGGTTATACAACAATCTGTGCAATGCCAAATACAAGACCAGTACCAGACACAGCAGAAAACTTTCAAAAAGTATTGGACCTAGTGGAAAAGAATGCACTAGTACGAGTGCTTCCATATGGCTCTATTACTATCCGTCAGGCAGGGAAAGAAAGAACAGATATCCCAGCGTTAAAGGAATTAGGAGTATTTGCTCTAACGGATGATGGAGTAGGAGTTCAGCAGGCTGGGACGATGCTAGAGGCAATGGAAGAGGCAGCAAGGCTACAGATACCAATTGTTGCTCACTGTGAGGATAATACATTGATTTATGGTGGAGTGATGCACAAGGGTAAGAGAAACGAAGAATTAGGACTAAAAGGGATTCCTTCTGTTTCGGAATCGGTACATATTGCAAGGGATATCCTTCTCGCTGAAGCAGCTGGCGCGCATTATCATGTATGCCACGTGAGCACGAAGGAATCGGTGAGAGTGATTAGAGATGCGAAGAGAGCTGGTATCCATGTGACGGCGGAGGTTAGCCCGCATCATCTTCTATTGTGTGAGGATGACATCCCTTCGAATGATGCAAATTGGAAGATGAATCCTCCGCTACGAGCAAGAGAGGATATGCTAGCGCTGCGCGAAGGATTACTGGACGGCACTTTAGATTTTATTGCCACTGACCACGCACCACATACAGAGGAAGAGAAAGCAAACGGATTTGAAAAAGCTCCGTTCGGAATTGTCGGACTAGAGACAGCTTTCCCACTTTTATATACAAATTTCGTCCAAACTGGCGAATGGACATTGAAGCAGCTAATTGACTACATGACGAAAAAGCCGGCAGACGTATTTGGATTTACGTATGGTCGACTAGAGATTGGGGCACCGGCAGATTTAGTGCTTATTGATTTGAATAAAAAGCAAGCAATTGACAAGGAGACCTTCTTATCTAAAGGGAAGAACACCCCGTTTGATGGATGGGATTGCACAGGTTGGCCACAGCTAACTATCTATAACGGAGAAATCGTATGGCAGGAGGAGCAGGCATGAAAACAAGATATCTAATTTTAGAGGACGGCACTGTATTTAAAGGGAACGCATTCGGAAGTGAAGAGGGGACGATGGGAGAGGTAATCTTTACAACTGCAATGACTGGTTATCAGGAATCGATTTCCGACCCATCTAACTGCAGCCAAATTCTAACCTTCACGTATCCGATGGTTGGGAACTACGGTATCAACCCAGACGACTTTGAAGCAATCGATATTAGCCTGGCGGGAGTAGTGCTTCGTGAGCTAGCAGAAGCACCTTCAAACTTCCGTAAAGAGAGTACGTTAAGCGAATTTCTTACACTAAAAAACATCCCTGGAATTGAAGGAATTGACACTCGCAAGCTAACACGCATCATTCGTAAGCATGGCTCCTTGAAGGGTTTATTAACAAAAGCAGGAGAAGAAGTAAACGTGGATGAGGTAGTAGCAATGCTGAAGGCTACCGAAATTCCAAGAAATGTCGTGCAACAGGTTTCCATCACAAGACCTTATCCAAGCCCAGGCCGTGGCAAGCGTGTAGTGCTAGTAGACTTCGGCATGAAGCATGGTATTTTACGAGAATTAAACAAGCGTGACTGTGACGTAATAGTCGTACCTTATAACACATCTGCCAAGGAAATCTTAGCAATGCGTCCTGATGGAGTAATGCTGTCAAACGGACCTGGAGATCCAACAGATATTCCTGAGGCGATCCAAATGGTCAAGGAACTAATCGGAAATGTGCCAATCTTTGGAGTATGCCTAGGACATCAGCTGATTTCCTTAGCAAGCGGGGCAACGTCCTTCAAGCTGAAGTTCGGTCACCGAGGCGGTAACCACCCTGTGAAGGATTTATTAACAGGAAGAACAGAGCTTACCTCTCAAAACCATGGCTATGCAATTGACGCAGATTCCATTGCAAATACGGACTTAGAAATCACACACTTAGCATTAAATGATGGAACAGTAGAGGGAGTTAGACATAAGGAGCACCCGGTGTTCTGTGTGCAATTCCATCCAGAGGGCTCCTGTGGTCCAGAGGATTCCACTCATTTGTTTGATCAGTTTATCGAGCTAATGAATAAAGAAAGCAAAAAGGAGACTACACATGCCTAAACGTACAGATATTGAAACTATTTTAGTAATCGGTTCCGGTCCAATTGTCATCGGTCAAGCAGCAGAATTTGACTATGCGGGGACGCAAGCATGTATCTCTTTAAGGGAAGAGGGATACCGAGTAATCCTAGTAAACTCTAACCCGGCAACCATCATGACAGATACAGAGATTGCAGACAAAGTATATATCGAACCGATCACCCTGCAATTTGTGAGCAAAATTATTCGTAAGGAGCGTCCGGATGCTATCCTTCCAACGCTAGGGGGACAAACAGGACTGAATATGGCTATCCAGCTGCATGAATCAGGCATTCTAGATGAGCTTGGAATTGAAATTCTAGGGACGAAGCTAGATGCGATCCACCAAGCAGAAGACCGTGACCTGTTCCGTTCCTTGATGAATGAATTAAATGAGCCAGTACCTGAAAGTGACATCATCCATAATTTAGAGGAAGCGAAAGCTTTTGTTGAACGAATCGGCTATCCAGTAATCGTTCGTCCTGCTTTCACGCTTGGTGGAACAGGAGGAGGAATTTGCTATAACGATGCGGACTTACAGGAAATCGTGACAAGCGGCTTGAAATACAGTCCTGTAACACAATGTCTGCTAGAAAAATCGATTGCAGGCTTTAAGGAAATCGAATATGAGGTAATGCGTGACTCAGCAGATAACGCGATCGTGGTTTGTAACATGGAAAACGTAGACCCAGTAGGAATTCATACAGGGGATTCCATCGTAGTAGCGCCGACACAAACATTATCGGACCGTGAAAACCAGATGCTTCGTAATGTATCACTGAAAATTATCCGTGCACTAAAAATTGAGGGAGGCTGTAACGTTCAGCTGGCACTTGATCCACATAGCTTCCAATATTACATCATCGAGGTAAATCCTCGTGTAAGCCGATCATCAGCGCTTGCTTCCAAGGCAACCGGCTATCCAATTGCGAAGCTTGCAGCAAAAATTGCGGTTGGTCTGACATTGGATGAGATGATGAACCCAGTAACAGGGAAAACGTATGCTTGCTTCGAGCCTGCATTAGACTACATCGTGGCAAAAATTCCAAGATGGCCTTTCGATAAATTTGAGTCTGCAAAGCGTAACCTTGGAACGCAGATGAAGGCAACGGGTGAGGTAATGTCACTGGGCCGTACCTTTGAAGAGGCAATTTTAAAATCCGTGCGCTCCCTTGAAACAGGACATTTCCATCTTGAAATGAAAAACAGTGAGGAAATTACAGACGAGTGGATGAAAAAGCGTATCCGCCGAGCAGGTGACGAGCGTCTATTCTTCATCGGAGAAGCATTAAGACGTGGTGTGACAATCGAACAAATTCACGAATGGAGCCAAATTGATTTATTCTTCTTAAACAAGCTGCAAAATATTGTGCAGTATGAAAAGGTGGTTCAAGAAAATCCATTCGATCAAGAAGTGCTATACAAAGCAAAACGAATGGGCTTTGCGGATAAAACGATTGCAAAGTATTGGAATGTAAAAGAAATTGAAGTGTATAACTTCCGTAAAGAGCAAGGTATTATTCCAGTCTACAAAATGGTTGATACATGTGCAGGAGAGTTTGAATCAGAGACACCATACTTCTATGGCACATACGAGGAAGAAAACGAATCGATCCGAACAGACAAGCAAAGCGTAATCGTACTGGGCTCTGGTCCAATTCGAATCGGTCAGGGAGTAGAGTTCGACTATGCAACCGTGCATTCTGTTTGGGCAATAAAAGAAGCAGGCTACGAGGCAATCATCATTAACAACAACCCAGAAACGGTTTCTACGGACTTCTCTATTTCTGACAAGCTTTACTTCGAACCTCTGACGGTAGAGGATGTTATGCATATCGTAGACCTGGAGCAGCCAATGGGTGTCGTTGTACAATTCGGTGGGCAGACAGCGATCAACCTTGCAGAGGCATTAGAGGAAAGAGGCGTAAAAATCCTAGGTACAACACTAGAGGATATTGATAGAGCCGAAAACCGTAACATGTTTGAAGCGGCATTACATGAAATTGGTATCCCTCAGCCACTTGGAAAAACGGCTGTATCAGTGGAGGAAGCTGTTGCGATTGCAAACGAGATCGGCTATCCGGTGCTTGTTCGTCCATCCTATGTACTAGGTGGTCGTGCGATGCAAATCGTCTACAACGAGGACGAGATTAAGTACTATATGGAGCACGCAGTAGATGCGAGTCCAGAGCATCCAGTTTTAGTAGATAGATATTTAACAGGCACAGAGATCGAGGTGGATGCTATCTGTGATGGTGAAAATGTCTTAATTCCAGGAATCATGGAGCATATCGAGCGCGCAGGTGTTCACTCTGGAGACTCTATCGCTGTATATCCACCGCAAAAGCTTTCTCAAGAGCATATTGATACACTGGTAGATTATACGACAAGACTTGCAAAGGGCTTAAACATCGTAGGACTGATGAACATTCAATATGTGATTTCAAAGGATGAGGTGTTTGTGATCGAGGTAAATCCTCGCTCCAGCCGTACTGTACCATTCTTAAGTAAGATTACATCGATACCAATGGCGAATATTGCGACGAAGGCAATTCTCGGACAGTCGATTGTCGAGCAAGGCTACAAGCCAGGTCTAGCGCCAAACAGTCCTGGAGTATATGTAAAGGTTCCAGTATTCAGCTTTGCGAAGCTACGCCGAGTGGATATCACATTAGGACCAGAAATGAAATCCACTGGGGAAGTAATGGGTAAGGACATTACGTTAGAAAAAGCGTTATTTAAAGGCCTAGTAGCGGCAGGCATGGAAATAAAAGACCACGGCTCTGTACTAATGACCATTTCTGATAAGGATAAGGACGAAGCAATTTCGATTGCTAAGCGCTTCAACGATATCGGCTTCCGCATCATCGCAACGAAAGGAACAGCGGAGGCAATCGAGAAAACTGGCATCTCTGTAGATGTAGTAGATAAGATTGGCGGCAAAGGTGCGACACTACTAGATGTCATCCAAAAAGGAAAGGCCCAGTTTGTCATCAATACACTGACGAAGGGCATGCAGCCAGAGCGTGACGGCTTCCGTATTCGCCGAGAATCTGTAGAAAATGGTATCCCATGTCTTACATCTCTAGACACAGCAGAGGCAATGCTGCGTGTGATTGAATCGATGACATTCTCTACAGATACAATGAAAAAGCAGGAGGTTCTTGTATGATCAGACAGGAAAAAATGGTTGTAGTGAGTCAGAAACGACTTGCTACAAGCATTTACGAGCTTATAGTAAAAGGACAGCTGGTGCAGGAAATGAAGGAGCCAGGTCAATTTGTCCATATACGAGTGTCTGATCAGATGGAGCCTTTATTACGAAGACCAATTAGTATTTGTTCGATTGATATGTCTGCTTCGACGTTCACGATGATTTACCGAGCGGAAGGAAGAGGCACTACACTGCTAGCAGAAAAGAGGGAGGGCGACCAGATTGATGTGCTTGGTCCTCTTGGAAATGGCTTTCCGGTGGACAAGGTAGAAGCTGGTGAGAAGGTGCTGCTAGTGGGAGGCGGTATAGGGGTCCCTCCTCTATATGAGCTATCAAAAAGATTAGTAGAAAAAGGCGTCCAACCAGTGCATGTGCTTGGCTTTCAATCGAAGGATATCGTGTTTTATGAGGAAAAATTTCAAGCACTAGGAGAAACCCATATCGTAACAGTGGATGGAAGCTATGGGCATAAGGGCTTTGTAACAAACGTGATAGCAGAGCTTGAGGATGATTTCACGAAGTATTTTAGCTGCGGACCAACTCCTATGCTTGCAGCACTCGAAAAAATGCTGCCAGAGAAGGAAGGCTATCTATCGTTTGAGGAGCGTATGGGCTGTGGCATCGGAGCCTGCTTCGCCTGTGTCTGCAAGACGACAGAGGAAGTAAAGGCAGATTATGTGAAGGTTTGCTCGGATGGGCCAGTTTTCAAGTCAGGAGTTGTTCAAGTATGAGTAGATTAACAGTAGAGCTACCAGGGCTTAGTCTAAAGAACCCGATTATGCCTGCATCCGGCTGCTTTGGATTCGGCAAGGAGTATGCAAAGCTTTATGATTTGTCACAGCTAGGCGCCATCATGATCAAGGCGACCACACTAGAAACTAGACTAGGAAATCCAACTCCACGAGTAGCGGAAACACCGGCTGGAATGCTGAATGCTATCGGTCTACAGAATCCTGGCTTAGAAAAGGTAATGAGCAATGAGCTTCCTTGGCTAGCGCAATATGATGTGCCAATCATCGCGAACGTTGCCGGGACACTGACCGAGGATTACGTGGCAGTGGCAGAGGAAATTTCCAAAGCGCCAAATGTGCATGCGTTAGAATTAAACATTTCCTGTCCAAATGTAAAGCAGGGTGGCATCACTTTTGGAACAGATCCAATAGTGGCAGAGGAGCTGACAAAAGCCGTAAAGGCTGTTTCCTCTGTACCTGTTTATGTGAAGCTTTCACCGAATGTCACAAATGTTGTGGACATTGCAAAGGCAGTGGAGGCTGGCGGAGCAGACGGAATCACGATGATCAACACACTCCTAGGCATTCGCTTAGATACGAAGACGGGTCGTCCTGTGATTGCAAACGTCACTGGAGGATTATCAGGACCAGCGATCAAGCCAGTGGCACTTCGCATGGTATACGATGTAGCAAAGCAAACTTCTCTTCCAATTATCGGGATGGGCGGTATTTCTACAGTTGATGATGTCATTGACTTTTTATCAGCAGGAGCAAGTGCTGTTGCAGTAGGGACTGCTAACTTTGTAGACCCATTTATTTGCCCGACCTTAATTGAACAACTGCCAGCAAAGCTGGATGAGCTTGGTTTAGAAACAGTAGCGGAACTAGTAGGAAGGAGCCATAGATTATGAAATCAACCCCGATTATTGCTTTAGACTTTGCTACGGCAGAGGAGGTTTATCAGTTTCTCACTCCGTTTCAAGAGCCTTTATTCGTAAAAGTTGGAATGGAGCTCTATTTGCAGGAAGGACCATCGATTGTGTATGCGTTAAAGGAAAAGGGACATGACATTTTCCTTGATTTAAAGCTTCATGATATTCCAAACACAGTGGGACAGGCAATGAAGGGTCTTGCTAGACTTGGAGTTGACCTCATTAATGTCCATGCTGCAGGTGGAGAGACGATGATGGCTGGAGCAAGAGAGGGCTTGGAGGCAGGAACGCCTGCTGGCAAAGCGAGACCAGCTATTATTGGTGTAACGCAGCTCACCTCAACCTCTGAGGAGCAAATGCAAAAGGAGCAGCTGATCCAGACATCGCTAATGGATTCCGTTCTTCATTATGCAAAGCTTTCGCAAAAAGCTGGGTTGGACGGGGTAGTTTGCTCTGTACTAGAGGCAAAGGCTATTGCTGAGAGCTGTGGAGAGGATTTCTTACGAGTGACTCCTGGGATTCGCTTAGAAGAAGGAAACACACATGACCAAGCACGAGTGGCTACACCGGCAAATGCGAAGGCTTTTGGATCCACTCATATCGTAGTAGGCCGCGCAATCACACAAGCTGCTGATCCAGTAGTGAGCTACCAAACAATCTTGAACATGTGGGAGGAATCGAAATGACACTAGAAAAGAAAATTGCGACTGCACTACTGGAGGTAGGAGCGGTAGAATTAAAGCCGAATGATTTATTTACTTGGGCATCCGGCATTCAGTCACCGATTTATTGCGATAACCGTATTACGATGTCTTCACCGGTGATACGCAAGGAAATTGCAAAGGGATTAGCCGAGGCGATTCAGTCGAATTTTCCACATGTAGAGGCAGTAGCGGGTACTGCTACAGCGGGAATTCCACACGCTGCGTGGGTTAGTGATGTGCTAGATGTGCCGATGATGTATGTGCGATCCAAAGCGAAGGAGCACGGCAGAGGCAATCAAATCGAAGGCAAGGTAGTCCCAGGTCAAAAGGTTGTAGTGATCGAGGATTTAATTTCCACAGGAGGCAGCAGCCTAGTGGCAGTAGAAGCATTGAAGCAGGCAGGCTTACAGGTGCTTGGAGTTGTATCTATTTTTACATATGGGTTAGTGAAGGCAGAAAAAGCTTTTGACGAAGCAGGGATTAGTTATGTGAGCTTAACGAATTTCAACGCGCTCACGGAGGTGGCGCGTGAGAAGGGCTCAATTTCGGAAGAGGATCTACCGATGCTATTGAAATGGCATGAAGACTTGAAGCATGGATTGTTGAAATAAAACGATGGGCGTATTCCTTTGGGAGTACGCCTTTATTTTGGGATAAATAATTTTGTGTTGTAGTAGCCTTCCTGGAAAAAGTGGTGGGTCCTTATATAGATGTTCTCGTCTAAATATTGATACTCTAACCTTGGCTGTTCTAGTCCTTCTACTCTCTTTAATTCCACGGCTAATCTTTTAGTTACTAACTCCCCATTTTGTATAAAGGTTACTTCGTAATTTTTAATATATAAGCGCTTGTCACTTGTGAAGCTACCATACTCCACGATATAAGAAGATGTTTCTTGAAAGTCTGTGACTTCCATTTCGTGAACCTCTAGATTATTTATATACGCTTCCTTAATTATCTCCTCTGCTTCCGCTGCTCTATTGCTTTCAACAATATTGACCGAACCAATCAATATCATAGATAGCAAGGCCGTAGTAATAAAAGAAATAATAAAGGTGCCAAAAAAAGCATATCGACTAATTTTCTTGAACATGAGCAGCATGAAAACGAAAAGTGTTACCACAAAGATCACAGCGATGGCTACATACGTACCAATAGGAGTTAGAATTACTGTATTTTCTATCAGCTGGTTTACTTCACTTCTTGTCATAGAGAATCCCCCTCTCCAATGCAGATATCTAATATACGGATCAAAGAGGAATAAATTTCAAAAAAAATATTTTTTTGTTTTACTCTTTTATAACATACGTATTGCATATTAGGTCATGTAAGCCTTGTTTTTTTTTCGTAAAAGCCACCATAATATACCCAATAAATAAGAAGCCCGATAACATATACGAAAAGTATCTTCCGATTGCTCTACCGAAAGAGATAAACTCTTCATCTTCTCCTACGACATGTAACCCGAATAGTAATTTGCCCCCTGTGCCTCCAAATTTAAATGTCAAAAAGCCAAAATAAAATATTCCAATGATAATTGTAAGAACTATACTGATAGTATCATAGGTTGTCCATAAACCAATGTACTCTATCCCACTAAGAACAGCCCAGTAAGATTTATCAGGGTAAAACATGTTAAAAACGAGATAGTTTATCCCATTAATAGGAATAAATAAAATCAAGGAATCTACTATACTCGCAACAGCGCGTATCCAAAAACCAGCATATCTTCACTCCACTTTTTCGCCTCTCTCTTGTAAATTATTGTATCTTTTATTATATACAATAAATACAAGTTTATATAGTAAAATTTTACATATATTTTATATAATTACTATTTCAGTTATTATGTTAAAATGTTGTTTACTATATAATGATAGGTATTACAACATTATCGAAGATTTATAGTCGCTCTCTTTTTTTATTATGGGTATAACATTTTAAATCTGCCCTTATATCTTCATGTAGGCTAGCGTATGTTAATGCTGATCAATAACTTGGCAAAATATCTTCGTGGAAATTTTATAAAACGATGTAAATGCCAGTTTGTAAAACACATTTACTCAGACATAAATAAGGAGATTCGATTATGAACTTGACAATTAAAAAGATAGAATCATTAAAAAGTAGCATTGCAAACGTTATAAAGAACAGTCTGTTATGGAAAGTAGATGAAATAAAGTTTATAGGAAACGGAGTGAATAATGCAGTCTTTTTAATAGAAGAGAAAGATTTAGGAATGCTTGCAATTCGTACTCCTTGGAGAGTAGAAGAAACCTCGAATGATATAGATTTAAGCGGCATCACCTCATTGAAAAAGGAAGCAGCTATCTCCGAGCATTGTCATAGGCACGATATTCCAGTTCCAAGAGTACATAAGCTTTATTTAAGTGAAGAAATAAGTTTTTTAGTAACTGATTATCTTAGAGGAGATGCTCATGAGTTATCTTCTTACGATGTAGGAAAACTGACTTCTAATATACATAGAGTGTCTTTGGATGGACTATCTATTATAGATCAGAAAGAACGGACGTTATGCAACATTATCTCTAATAGAATAACAGAACGAGTGCATATGCTAGGAAAGCTAAATGAAAATATCATAATTCCCACTACGGACGAAATGGAGGCAGTCCTGAATACCGCACCAATAAAGAACTCCTTACTCCATCTCGATGTTAGGCCACCCAATTTAATAGGAGCAGAAGGAATTATTAAAGGCGTTATTGATTGGGATAATGCATTCATTGGTCATCCAATAATGGAGCTAATGAGAATTTTGGAGACGAAAGAATTTAATGAGGAAGAATTTTTAAGGGGATACGACAATGCAGACATTCTTTTACATACAGATGAAATAGTCCAATCCATTTACAGGCTAGATACAGCTTTGATGCTATCCGTCGTATTCACCTCTCTTGTTAATGATCCAGCTAAAAGGGATTACTACCTTATGCGAGTACGCTTGTTAAGTCAAAAAATAAAGAATAACGTGTAGTCATCCAAAAACCTTAATGGTATTATATGGTTAATTGACAAAATACACCTTATGATTTCGTGTAAATGAAAGAGGTTATGCTATTGAATGCTTTCTTTTTACTTCGTTTCAAGGCCTTTCTATTTGATTATCTTTTCATCCTTTTATATTTAGTCCTTCTCTTTATTATCAATGTATTTTTATTTCCATCCTTACAGGAATTTTTCATCGTTTCACCAATAGTAGCTCAGTTAACTGGTTTTCTAATGGTCACTTTTCCTATATCCCTCTATTTTATTATTAGCGATTCTACTATTGGAAGACGAACCTACGGAAAAAGGAAAGCTGGTATACAAGTGGTTGGAAAAGATGGGAAAACGATTTCCTTGCTGCATTCGGGAATTCGTACGTTCCTAAAGTTTTTACCATGGGAGCTATCCCATTTTCTTGTTTATCGTCTAGTTTTAATAGGGAATGGTGAAGTGCCCCTGTCTTACTATCTGATCGGAGGGTTCATTTACGCACTGATGCTAGCCTATATATTGACTGCGATCTTCTCGAAAAAGAAGCAATCTCTTTATGATATGTTGACAAAGACACAGGTTATAAAGGCCAGCGTAGTAATGAAAAGTATGAAAGAAAAGATGCTTATGATAAAAAAGTTTCTTTGGATGTATGTTCCTGTATTTATTATTCTAGTCATAACGATTATCCTTTTAAAAGATATCGAAGAGGGAAAACCAATTCATTTAACCTACGAGGTATACCAATTAAATGTTAATTCAGTTAAAGATGAAGTTTCTGTTGTTTTTAAAGCAATTAACAGCACATCCGAAAAAGTAATGTTTGAAATACCCGACAAAAGTATTGTCACCTACTCGTTAAGACCTGTTCAACCTAACACGAAACTACCTAGTAGAGGTGGTTCGTCTTCTCCTGAGATAAAGTTACTAGATGTTACTCTTCAACCAGGTGAATATCTAGAAGAAATAGTTACGTTCAATGTAGATGGTTACCCACCTGGTGAGTATCAATTGGGTATTGAGTTTGCAGGAATGATTCATGGCATACCTCCGACAAAAAAAATAATTTTTGAAGTTAGAGATAACTAGTTAAGTTTTAATAAGAACAAATACAGTTGAGTAAAAAGGTATTAGAAGGAAAAGTAGTTCATTCTTGGGAGCCTTTAGAAGGGTATTTTACAAAGAGTAGATGACCCTAAAGGATTGTTTATCTTTAATCTATTGACGGTTGGTTCAATTGTTTGCTTAATCCTTTCATGAATGAGACATATAGGGGTTATGAGGAACATAGGACTTTTTGGAAATGCTTATTCTATTGTTTACAGGAATTGCGCAACTCAAAGTGCGTAAATTTTATATATCGAACGCGCCTTAAAAGAATAATAAGAAAATTGAAACTTTTATCATCTTAATCTCGTCTCTAAAAAAGGAAGCGTCGAAAAGATTGTTTGGAAATACTAAATGTTTAGAGGTGTTGCTTGTGGAGAAAAGAAAAGAAAAAAATGAATTTTTAGAATGGGTAAAAGTAATAGGTATTGCCATTTTATTCGTTGGTGGGGTACGGTTTTTCCTTTTTACACCTATAGTGGTTGACGGTGCTTCTATGATGCCAACATTTGAAGATGGCGATCGAGTGGTCGTAAATAAAATTGGACCACAATTGGTTGGATATGAAAGATTCGATGTGATTGTATTTGAAGCAGACAAAGATACGAATTACATCAAACGGATTATTGGGCTTCCTGGTGATCGCATCGCTTATAAAAATGATGAACTTTTTATTAATGATGAGAAGCAAGAAGAACCCTACCTAGAAGAATTTAAAAAAGCAAAAGGGATACTTACTGGAAACTTTACATTAGAAGAACTTTTAGATGAAGTAACAGTGCCAGAAGGACATTATTTTGTACTAGGCGATAATCGTCTTAACAGCATAGATAGTAGAGATCCACGTGTGGGATTTGTTCCGGAGGAAGAAATACTGGGTACTGCGAAAGTAATCATTTTACCTCTAGATAATGTGAAGATACTTAAATGATCCATTAGTTGAGCTGTTCAGACGGCTCTATTTTTTATTGAAATAAAATCATGGGGAGCATAGGAGCGGTATGGTGGAAAATAAAATTCAAGAAGTAATAGATCGCATAAAAATCCTTAGCAACTCCCTTAAAGTTACTCGGCTTTCTAAAGGGTATTCGCCAGATGCAAAATATGTTGTGTTATATAGCAATGGGAATCGTTATTTATTACGCCTAAGTAATCTAGAAAGGTACGATAGGAAAAGAGAAGAATTTAACGTTTTAAGGGATATTCAAAAGTATGGTGTTCATTCCCCGGAACCAATTGACCTTGGAATGATGGAAGAGCTTGGTATTTGTTATAGCATATTTTCTTATATCGAGGGGGCCGATGCAAAAAGTTTGCTAGCAACCCTTAATGAACAAGAACAATATGAAATTGGGGTAGAGGCGGGAAAAGACTTAGCAAGGATTCATTTACAGCCTGCTCCATCAGACATGAAAAATTGGCATGAGCGGTCTATCCAAAAACATCATAGGTACCTAAAGGAATACAAGAAAAGTGGTATTAAAATAAACAAGGAAGATAAGATTATTAGTTTTATAGAAGACAATTATCATTATTTAAAAAACCGTCCTAATCAGTTGCAACATGATGACTTTCATTTAGAAAATATAATTTTAAAGGATAAAAGGTATGTAGGAGTGATTGATTTTGACAATTATGATTGGGGAGATCCCTTTCATGACTTTGTAAAAATTGCTTTTTTCAGCAGACTAGATAGTGTTTCTTTTTCTATTGGACAAATAGACGGATACTTCAATAACCATATACCTGAAGATTTCTGGAGACTGTATTCCACCTATTCCGCAATGGCTATTTTTTCGAGTATAGTTTGGTCAATCAAAAAATCCCCAGAGCAGCTAGACAAATTTCTAGAACGGATAGATCTGGTGGTAGAGGATCATAAGGGCTTCGAATTGTTAAAGCCAGACTGGTATAGGTAGTATCTATCGAGTGGAGGATGAATGTTCTGAAGAAAATTTTCGGCTTATTTTTCCTGGTGTTCTTGGTTTCCTGTCAAACTTATAGTAGTGCTCATATTACAAAAGAAGAAGTGGTGAGGGTCTTGCTAGATTATCAAGTGGAGTTGTTGGATACAAACATTCCAAGAGGGAAACCCTTCGGAACGAAACTAAATCGTGTGAAGCCAAGTGAATATGAGTTAAGTGGAAAACCTTTCTATATATATGAATTTGCCTCAGAAGATGACCTGAAGAAGGGTAAAGGTGACTTTGGTGAAAAGACAGCAGCAATGAATTTGGTGTCTTATAGGATATTTGAAAAGAGAAACATACTGATTTTTTATGTTCATGAGATAAATTCGGAAGAAATCCCATTTGAAAAAGAAATAGAAGAAGCATTAGCTAGTATTATAGAGGGATAGGCATACTGAACGATGTTTGGCTATACATTTATTTCGACCAAATAGGAAGTTAATGGATAACTGCATACTGATGTTAGGAGGAAAACTGTTGACCAATCAAGAGAAACCAGAAAATGAACGAGAAATATTACATCAAAAAGAACTAAAAAAGAATCCAACCGGTAATTTTACGGATCATCTTAACCGTGCACAAAGCGGAATGCCGAATACGAGTGGTATGAGCTCGAAAGAATTGGGCTGGGTAATTTTGTTTTTTGTTCTACTTTTTCTTGGATATGGTTTGTATAAAATGTTTCTGAGTTAGGGTTTCTTATTTTCAAAAATTATTTACTTGAGATATCAAACTATCTGCAAATTCATTAATTTGTTTCAATGTAACTGTTAGACATAAGGCAGGGCCACATCCCGTTGCCATGAAGTTATTCATTTCACCTGCATCTAATACAAAAATTAATGTATAGCGATGCTCACTTACAGCCTCTTTTTCAGGAATTAGAAAACCATATGTAGGAGAGTAATAAGTGCCAAATTGAGGAATGTGATAAACAATTAACCCTGGATCTTTATGCTCTAGCATACTTAGATATGTATTATCAAGTTGTTTTAAATCACTTAACATTTCCAGAAAATCTTCTTTTAAACAATTTATTGGTTTTGAATGAACATCAGGGAAACTGTGACCAGAACGGAAACATATATTGAACTTTACACTCCTACTCCTATTATTAACTGATTCTATTTTCAGCTCAACTTCACAACCAGGTTCTTTCGTCGAATCTTTTAATATTACCATTCATAAATCTCCTTTTCTATTTTGGTTTTAGGAAAGATTCTCTTGTATAAATATATATCCTACTTTTGGAAATTACAACGGCACTTCTATTAGGTCGATGAAGATTAAATAAGTTATCCATTGTCTTATTTTTACTGCTTCAAATTATTAATAGGTTACTCAACTAACACATCAAGATAGTTAAAAAAGAAGGGATATTTTAAAGACTGTCGAAATATTAAGGATATTAAATATAAGGAGAGCTTACATTGACTGTAAAAAGAAAATTCCCTAACTTAGAAACCGACAGATTGATTTTACGGAATGTGGGAAATGAGGATACTGACTTTATTTATCGACTCTTCAGCAACGAAAAAGTATGCGAATTTTTATATGATGAGGAGTTGTTTACGACTAAAAATGAAGCTACAGAGTTTGTTGAATCTTATTCCAAGCCAGAAGAAAAAGGATATAATCGATGGATTTTAATCGATAAAAGTAATAATCAACAACTTGGAACGTATGGATTCCATTATTGGGATAGAACGAATAACATAGCGGAGATTGGCTATGATTTATGGCACGAATATTGGGGACAGGGATATATGAAAGAGGGATTGGTAGCTGCTATCGAAAGCGGCTTTCATAATATGAAACTGAATAGAATTAACGCGTTTGTAGCTTTGGAAAATATCAATTCTATAAAATTATTAGAAAAGCTAGGATTTAAGAATGAAGGGATATACAGAGATAAGCATTTATTTAGAGGTAAATATTATGACCACTACTCTTTTTCATTGTTAAAAAGAGACTGGAACCTACCTTAAGGCTAATACAAGGATTGGACGAAAAGCAGAATATTTCTACATGAATTCTTTAAAAAAGTACCACTTTAATATCAATGCTTTGTTCATACGAAATGGAGAGAAATGATGAATATTAGATTTGCGGAAATAAAAGACATCAAGCAATTAATAAAAATGAGATGGGACTTTACGATTGAGCATGATGAAAGTAAAAAAAATGAATCATTTTCTGACTTTGAAAAAGAATGTGAATCATTTTTAGAGAACGTTCTGAAAGGGAATCAATGGTATATTTGGATTGCAGAAGAAGAGGAGAAAATTGTTTCCCATATATACATAGAATTAATACAGAAGGTGCCGCGACCGGGAAGGGTAACGTATCCATTTGCTTATATGACAAACGTATATACCTTACCTGAATATAGAAGTAAGGGTATCGGAAGTAAATTACTAGAGGCTATAAATGAATGGGTGAAAGAAAACAACTATGAATTTGTTATTGTATGGCCGAGTGAAGATTCAATAGATTATTATAAGCGAAATGGTTACATTCACTGTACCGAACCGATGGAATTTTTTCCTTCTTAACGTAATTGGATCTATTTTTCAAAAGAATAACCCTTTTCCGAACTAACAAAATGTATTAATAGGAAACTGGTTATGATCAAACTCAACTAAGCAAGAGAGGGTAAAGAATGTACAGAATATAAAAGCGATTTTGTGAATAAAATCTCTTGTGCAAGTAAATTTTTTTTAAGAATGAGAAGGTGGCAGAATGAATATAGCAGCAGAAATCATTATTTCTCCCTTACAGGATGAATTAGTGGAGGATATCAATAAAACAAATGATTATTTTACAGTGTTTGGTAAGGTTGTGCCTAGCTTTCAATCAGGAAAATGGTCTTTTGAAGAGCATTTGTTTGAGGAAACGAAAGAAATTCGGTTCCCAGAGGATAAACTTGATTGGATCCAATATATAGACCGTGAAGATAAAGCGCTATTTTTAGCTTATCAGCATAATAATTGCGTTGGGCAAATTAGAATAATAAAGGATTGGAACCGCTTCTGTTATATCGAAAATATCGCTGTAAAAAAAGAATTTAGAGAATATGGAATCGGAAAGTTGCTTTTAACGAAAGCAGAAGAGTGGGCAAAACAAAGAAAACTTATCGGGATGTCTCTAGAGACTCAAGACGATAACCTTGGAGCATGCAGATTTTATGTGAATCAAGGATTCGTACTAGGCGGAGCTGACACATTGAAACAGTCTTATAATACTAATATAGAAACCACTTTATATTGGTATAAGTTATTCAAGTAACGGAGGGCTTTACTTCAGGATGGAGTAAAGCTTTTTTAATTAATGGGGAAATTTTTAAAGAAAGGAATGTAATAGAAAAAATAGTATAATGAAAGAGTCTAAAAATAAATGGATATAATTTTTAGTCAATAGTAGTTGAGGAGGCGTTCATTATGACAAATAAAAGAATTTATATGTTTAACGACTACAAGGGGATAACGACTGCTTAACAAATTGTTTAGCGTTTCCCCACATTTTGAAAGGGGAAAATTATGAATACAGAAAATGTGAAAATCGTAGAATTAAATGCAGAAAACTGGTACAACTGTTGCGAATTAGAGGTCTCAACAGAACAAAAAACATACATGGAGCCCAATGCTATATCAATAGCTCAGTCAAAGTTTGAACCTACATTAAAGCCATACGCTATTTATGCTGAAGAAAAAATAGTTGGTTTTTTGATGTACAATTCCGTTCAAGAAGAACTTGATGCTTATTGGGTTTATAGAATAATGGTGGATAAGGAACATCAAGGCAAGGGTATCGGTAAAGCTGCGACTAAATTAATGATCTCCGAAATGGCTAAATTACCGAATGCAAAAAAGATTGTGGTAGGTTATCATCCTGAAAACATTGGAGCACATAGTTTATATTCGAGTTTGGGGTTTATTGATCATGGCAACAGGTTCGGTAAGGAAAAAGCAGTTATAAAATATATAACCGAGTGATAGATAGATGGATAGAATATTTCCGAGAAGTAGGAGCAGTTTGTGGACCTTTCTTATTGTAATAAAACATTTACCTTCACATGGATTTAAAGATAAATTAAAATCATTCCCTATATAGAATTTTTGAAATATGTGTAATAAACGAACCGCCCCTAGCCAAGAAGCTAATGGGCGGTTTTCTATACATGCAAATGTTTATATCGACTCACCAAATAAGTAAGAAACGCATAGGTCACTGCTTTCACGGTTGTCCCCACATTTGTATCCTTATATGGATCGATGCATACAAAGTCCATGGCGGTTAGGCCATCATATTTGCCGAGCTCGTATAGAAGGTCGAAAAGCTCATCTGTACGCATGCCACCGGGAGTGGAGGCAGGGACGCCAGGAGCGTAGGCGATATCAAGCACATCAATGTCGATGGTTACGTAAATCAAATCAACCTTTTCCTTTAGCTTCTCCACTACTTCTTTTATTTGAGCCGCTGCACCCTTGCGTCTAAATTCCTTTAATGTGATCATGTTGACACCATAATGGTTAGCAGCCTCTATCAAGGAAGGGGCATTGTAAAAACCATGCAATCCAATGTTATATACATCCTCACCTCGAACAATTCCACCATCAAGCAGCTGTCGTATCGGAGTCCCATTCGATGGGCCATGCTCCTCCACATTTCGAAGATCTAAATGGGTATCAAATTGAATAATACCAATTCGTTTTTTTGATTCCGCTGGATATGCACGAATTAATGGAGCGGTGATGGAATGGTCTCCGCCAATCGTGATAGTAAAGCTATTTGGATAGGTCTTCAATACATCTGTCATTGCATTTTGTATATTCGAATGGCAGGTGAGAATGTTTGTGCCATGCATTTGAATATCTCCTAAATCGGCTACCTTCAGCTCCCGGAAGTCGATTTGATCGTCTATATAATAGGTGGAATAGTAGCTCCAGCTTTGACGAAATGCTGCTGGGAATTCTGAAGCAGCCGAAGCACTAATGGAGGAGCGGGAGAGAGGGGCTCCCATGAGTACTACATGGGGCTCCTCGCTTGTTTCCCAGCCGGGCACAATCCAATCCTTTACCTTCATATCCTGACCGATCGCTCGGTTCCAGGAGACGGGAGGCTTCGTTAGATAACTGCTTGCTAAATCCTTCATTGAAGCACCCCATCCTTCACGACCAGCTTTCCAGCCTTAACCACTGTGTTTGTATGGTTCATTCCATAGAAGTATTGGAGCTGCTTGTAATTTGGGACATCCAATAAAAGAATATCTGCTTTCTTGCCTGCTTCAAGTGATCCGACTTCATGGCCTCGGTTGATAGCATAGGCAGCATTGATGGTCGTCGCACACAGTACCTCTTCCATCGTCATTCCCATGTTCATGCACGCAAGGTTTTGAATGAACGGTAGACTAATGGTAGGAGAGGAGCCAGGGTTAAAGTCTGTAGAAATGGCAACAGGCACCCCTGAGTCTACCATTAATCGACCACGAGCGAACGGTGCACGAAGGAAGAATGCCGTACCAGGTAAAAGCACGGCGATTGTTCCAGCCTCTGCCATTGCTTTAATTCCTTCATCAGAGGCAACGAGTAGATGCTCCGCAGAAATTGCCCCAACCTCTGCTGCAAGCTCAGCTCCCTCATATGGCTCAATCTCATCCGCATGAATTTTAGGGGTAAGTCCGTATTGTTTTCCGGCTTCTAAAATGCGTCGAGACTGCTCAGGTGTAAACACACCAAGCTCACAAAACACATCATTGAACTCGGCTAGTCCCAGCTCAGCTACCTGTGGAATCATTTCCTCGATAATTAAATCAACGAATGCATCCTCATTTCCTTTGTACTCCTTTGGAACGGCATGCGCACCCATAAAGGTAGAGATAACATCTACTGGGTGGTTTTCCTGTAGCTTTTTTGCCACTTCTAGCTGCTTCTTCTCTGTCTCCCAATCAAGCCCGTAACCAGACTTGGCTTCGACAGTTGTTACTCCATGCTGTAAGAATTGATTTAAATGACGATATGTTTTTTCATATAGCTCCTCGAAGCTTGCTTCACGCGTTTTTGTCGTCGTGTAATGAATGCCGCCACCAGCGTTCATGATTTCCATATAAGTGGCACCGGTCAAGCGCATGTTGAGCTCATGCTCTCTCGTTCCTCCGTGCACCAGGTGAGTATGGCAATCCACTAGGCCAGGCATCGCTATTTTTCCTGTGGCATCTATGATTTCCGCGGAATGAAGTGCGTCTCCGTATTGTCTTTCCAGCTCAGTAAGCGAGGCAACCGCAAGTATGCGGTCGCCTTCTATTAAGATGCTGCTATTTTCTTGAATGTTTAATTCGCCCATTGCCGCAAGGGTTCTAGGGCCAGCTGTAGTGCTTTGTAATGTCAGTACTTCGTTTGCATTTTTTATGAGTAACATCGAATCATCCCTTTAGCATTGGCATTTTGATGCCTTTTTCTTTTGCTGTTTGAATTGCGCTTTCGTAGCCTGCGTCTGCATGACGTACGACGCCAAGACCTGGATCGGAGATTAGCACACGGTTAATCTTTTCGGCAGCCATCTCGGTTCCATCTGCCACAAGCACTTGACCTGCGTGCTGTGAGTAGCCCATTCCAACGCCACCACCATGGTGAATACTTACCCAGCTTGCACCACCAGCAGTGTTCACTAAAGCATTTAATAGTGGCCAATCAGATACTGCATCTGAACCATCCTTCATGCCCTCGGTTTCTCTATTAGGAGAAGCAACAGAGCCGGAATCTAAATGATCTCGGCCGAAAACGATTGGAGCTTTTAACTCACCGCTTGCCACCATTTCATTTACCTTGAGTGCAAAGCGATGACGGTCTCCGTACCCTAGCCAGCATATTCGAGCAGGTAGTCCCTGCCACTTCACCATTTGTTGTGCCATATCAATCCAGTTCACTAACGCTTTGTCTTCTGCAAACATTTCCTTCGCAAGCTGGTCTGTTTTATAAATATCCTCTGGGTCACCAGAAAGTGCTGCCCAGCGGAACGGTCCTTTCCCTTCGCAGAAGAGAGGGCGGATGTAGGCTGGTACAAAGCCTGGGAAGTCAAAGGCGTTTTCTACTCCCATTTCCTTTGCATATGCACGAATGTTGTTACCGTAGTCGAATGTCTCGGCACCAGCATCCTGGAATTCAAGCATCGTTTTTACATGCTCAGCCATTGTTTCTTTTGCTTTCTGCTCGTAGGTTTTTGGATCCTTTTTACGAAGGTCTAGTGCTTCAGCTAACGTCATTTTATTTGGCACATAGCCATTGATCGGGTCATGGGCAGATGTTTGGTCTGTCACAAAGTCAGGAATAACGCCACGGTTTAGTAGCTCACGATTCACGTCAGCACAGTTACCTACAAGTCCGATAGAAGCAGGCTCTTTTGCAGATGTTAGTTTTTCCACAAGCTCTAGCGCCTCATCTACTGTTTCTACAAGATAATCGCAATAGCCTTCTTTTATTTTCCGTTCAATTCTTGTACGATCGACCTCGACCACTAATATAACGGCACCAGCCATTTTTCCTGCAAGTGGCTGCGCGCCACTCATTCCGCCCATTCCGCCGGTAAGGATAAAGCGTCCTCTTAAATCAGGGGTGCCAAACTTTTTCTTTCCTGCCTCTACAAAGCTTAAATACGTTCCTTGTAAAATACCCTGTGCACCGATGTAAATCCAGCTTCCAGCAGTCATTTGTCCATACATCATTAAATTTCGTTCTTCTAGCTCATAGAAGTGGTCCCAATTTGCCCAGCCTGGTACTAAGTTCGAGTTTGCAATCAACACGCGCGGAGCATGCTCATGTGTTTTAAATACCGCTACGGGCTTTCCAGACTGAACAAGCATTGTCTCGTCGTTTTCCAGCTCCTTCAGCGTAGCAATCAGCTGATCGAAGCTTTCCCAATCTCTTGCTGCTTTTCCGATTCCTCCATAAACAACTAGCTCGTCTGGATTTTCAGCTACCTCAGGGTCTAAGTTGTTCATGAGCATTCGCATGGCTGCTTCCTGTGTCCATCCCTTACAGGATAGCTCAGTTCCTCGTGGTGCTCGTACGTTTGTTTTGGATATCATCGACAATTCTCCTTTTTAAAATAGTAGGTATGCTATAGGTGTCACGATAATTAGTGTTAATACTACTCGTTCAAACCAAATGATTAAGATATGGCGAAGCTTTAATGGAATTTCTGTGGATAAGATTAATGGAATTACAGCTGAGAAAAACAGCACAGATGATATAGATACGACTGCTACGACAAACTTCGTAACAAGAGTTGCTTGGGTTACAACTAAGGCAGGTAAAAAGACTTCTGCAATAGATACAGATAACGCTTTGGCAGTGAGCATCGGCTCTGGCATCTGCAATAAGTAAGTGAAAGGTGCAAAGATATAAGCAAGCCAATCAAACACAGGTGTATAGGTTGCTAAAATCATTCCCAATAAACCGATGGATAGAATGGACGGGATAACACCCATCGCCATGATCAATCCATCACGAAGGTTTTGCCATAGTGTTTTAGCAAGGGATGGATTCTTCTCAACAGCCGTCATACTTTCTTTCCAAGCCTCTTTCACCCGTTCTCTCTTCACCACTTTTTCTGGCTGAGGGGTACTGCCCTCAAAGTAATCATCCTTCATACTTCGCAGTGGATATAATCTGGCAGTGATGGCTGTTACTAAGAAGGTAACAACAAGAGATACCCAGAAGAATGTATTCCAATGCTCCATTAATCCAAGCGTTTTCGCAACCACGACCATAAAGGTGGCGGAAACGGTTGAAAAGCCGGTTGCGATAATGGCTGCTTCTTTTGCGGAATATCGGCCCTCCATGTACACACGGTTCGTTAAAAGCAGACCAACCGAGTAGCTTCCAACGAAGGATGCCACAGCATCTACAGCAGAGCGACCCGGTGTCTTAAATAGCGGTCTCATGATTGGTTGCATCAGTACACCGATGAATTCCAGTAAGCCGTAGCTCACCAGAAGAGCAAGGAAGATAGCTCCAATTGGAATTAAAACACCAACAGGCTTGATCAGCTTATCCATTAGATAAGGACCGATATCTGGATTTGCCAGCCACGATGGAGCAAAGTTGAAAATTAGCATTATGCCGGCAACAAGACCACCTAGCTTAAAGAAGGAGAGCACCATATCTACAACAGATTTGTTCCATTTCTTCGTGACAAACGGATAGATAGCTCCTCCTACTAATAGAATAAGAACATAGATAGTTACAGCTGTTGGTGCATTATTTCGAATAAATGTCACGATATGATCGATTAAAATAGTAGAAGTGCCGTTCCATTCGAATGAAACAAAAAAGCTGAAAATACCAACTAAGCTACAAATGACCATCTTCATAACGGAGCCAATAGGAGCTGTCGATTTTTCCTTCAGCTCGGTTTGCAATTGAACCATACACATACCTCCTCTAATGTTAGTTTTATTCTACAGTGAGTTATTTTCTGAATAAATAGAATAATGGACATATGTATAGTAAAATTATAAGAAATATAGCTTGTACTAAAATATAAATAGTATTTTTATAAGAAATAGTAAAAATGAGGGGTGACGATATGAGGATATTGATTGTGGATCGTGATTTAGAGGAAATGAAGGGAATCAAATGGTACCTAACGACATATATACCTAGCAAGCTTGAAATAAAAACTGATACATCCGTATATGGAGCAATAGAAAGAGTAGAAAGCTGGATACCTACAGTAGTAATAGCTGATATAGATTTAATAAATATTGCCTTTATGGAAAAGCTCCGAGAAAACTCGATTTATTTTATTGCTACTACAGGCAATCCAATTTTTCAGCATGCACAAAAGGCTATACAAAATAAGGCGGTGGAGCTTTTTACGAAGCCAATCCCACTTCATCAGCTGAAATCAGTCTTACTTTCCCTTCCCCATAATTACCCAGAGAGAAGAAATGATCATTTCACAAGCAAGGAAGCCAAGCTTTATGAGGCTTTATTTTTACAAACTACTGCAACGGTCCAACATTCTACAGAGCTATTTTTCTTAGTGGAACCATCAAGGGTAGAGGATAACTTGAAGCTTTATCATTGGCTGATGGCTACTCCTATTTTTAATGAGATAACAGCTGTACCATTACAAAAAAGAATAGTTTGTATAGGGAAAAATATAAGCAGGATGGAAATGGTCAAGCAGGCCAGGGTATTTATTCAGGAATGGCATGTAATGAGTGGAGAGTATATCAATATTGCTATATACAATGGGGAAAATGCTACTATTCATGAAATGTATGAAAAAACGAGGATGCTTCTCACACAACGTTTTTACGAGGGCTATGAGCATATTTTCTTTACGAATGAAGAAATGCAGATGATTCATTTTGACCCTTTACTAACGCAAGAGCAGCAGCAATATTGGATAAAAAGCTTAGAAAATAGTGATTTAACGTCTATAAAACAATTTTTATATGAATTAACGCATCATACGTACTACCATGACGATGTGCGGATACACTTAACAAGTATTTTAGCGCAAATACGCAGGTATATGTTGAAGTACAGAATGCAGCAAATAGCGAAGGTAGAAGCACAATATAGACAGCTATTTCAAACAATTTTAGAGGACCCGATCCTTTATAGAATTGTACAAGAAATAATCTTATTTACCCAAATGCTCATGCAGCAAGCATCGGTTGCCAAGCAAACTGCTCAAACGGATTATTCGGAGCTTGCCATTGATTATATTAGTCAGCATTATGCCCGAGCAGATATTTCTTTGACCATGGTTTCCAAAGAGTTAGGGGTAAGTCCCAATTATTTAAGTCATTTATTTTCGAAAAAACAGGGAATTTCCTTTAAAAAGTATATACAGCAAATCAGAATCCAACAGTCTGAAAAAGTGGTAAAAG
>CAKQHO010000043.1 GCA_934234185.1 uncultured Psychrobacillus sp.
GAATAAGCATGCGGTAGCCAAAGCCACTAATTTCTTCCTTTGCAATTCCTCCAGTTTCCTGAAGTATTCGCCAAGCTAGTCGTTTAAAGGTGGTGACTTGTGCTCGAATAATCCCGGGTAAGCCACTTCTAGCAGCCATATCATACTCACTGGAGAAGGACATTTGGTCTGGTACAATATAAAAAATCGGATCTCCAAAGGGAGCTTCTTGAACTGTACGCAAAATTTCCATTTGCATAAACTTTGTTTTCCCTGAACCCGAACGACCACTTACAATTCTAAATGTCAAAATAAGCAGCTCCTTTCTTTAAGAAATACGGACACACCTTCCGTCTCTTTAGCAGATGCGAGAAGGTGGTTCCTTTAATTCTATATCTATCAAACACACAAAACATAAGCTTGATGGAATGTCACATTTTATCATTTCTTGTCTATGAAAAAACCGAATAACTTCCCTCTCTCTATTGTACAAAACATACGTGAGAGAGGGAAATTATTCGGAACTAAAGTCAAGCCGCACTTCTGATAACGGCCAATATTTCGCCTTGACTTCCCCAATTATTTCCTCTTTATTTATAAAATGAAAATGCCTGCTGTCTAGACTAGATAACCGATTATCTCCAAGGACAAAAATCTTGTCCTTTGGAACCCTTTTACTGCCTGTTAGCTCATCTAATGTAAAATCTTCTGTAAATCTTTCTGACGGGTTTTGATACATTGGATTCTTTTCTAAAAATGGCTCATCTAATTGCTTCCCGTTAATATAAAGTCGATCCTGCTCATATTGAATCGTATCTCCAGGAAGTCCGATTACTCTTTTAACATAATCGTCCTCTTCAGAATGGAAAATGACAATATCCATTCTTTCAATTTCAGAAATCTTACTTACGATTACACGATCGTTGTGAGAGAGTGTTGGCATCATTGATTTTCCTATCACCTGATAATTCGTTGCGACAAACGTTTTACATGCTATGACGACCAAAAATCCTATCAAGACGGCAATTATCCAATCTGTTATTTCTCTCCTACTCAAAATGTTCTCCTCTTTTTCGAGTTCTCTCTAGCTTTATTTTTCGGAAATCAGCCTCTACTTTTTTATCTAATCTCTTCTCGACTCGCTTCCCTATATACCATAAGATTGCCACAAGTACTATCACGATAGCTGTTCTAATTGGTTGGGTAATTAAAGCCTTAATATCTGACCCAATAAAGCTCACAGTGAAAATCATAATGAGTTTTCCAAGCGTTATAGTCCAGAAATATGTATTTTTTTTCATGTTTGACAAGCCAGCAACTATGTTAACTAGCGCCGATGGAGTAAATGGGAAACAGATAAACAAAAACAGTGGTCCAAAACCATTTCTCTCTACCCATAATATTAATTTTTGGATTCGTTCATGTCTGGTAATAAAATTTAAAGCTCTAGCTCGTCCATATTTTCGAATGACCAAAAATACCGCATATGATCCAGCTACTGAACCAATCCAAGAGAGCAAAAATCCAAAAAACAAGCCATACGCTGCCACATTCGCTACGATAAAAACTACTAATGGCAAGAAAGGAAGAAATGCCTCTAAAAAAGGAAGCAGAATGCCAATTACCGGCCCTAGAGCTCGATAATCCTGTGTTAAATGTGTTAAAGTTTCGATAGAAAACCAATCTGGCATAATACTCTCCTCCGCAATCCTCTGTATTAAATCTTTCCCTTTTATTGTATACATAAAACTATATTCTTATAGTATAATTTTTTCATTATCTTTTAGGTGGTGAGAGTTGTGACTTTTTCAAACGGCATAAAGGCTGGCACTAATATTGCTATTGGTTATTTTCCTATTGCCCTAACATTTGGCCTGTTGGCAAAAACTGCCAGTCTTTCCATGTGGGAGGCCACCGCTATGAGTATCCTCGTTTACGCCGGCGCTGCTCAATATATGTCATTAACTTTACTTTCAAAGTCCGTTGACCCTATTTTAATCGTTTTGAACACATTTGTCGTGAATATACGTCACTTTCTTATGACGGCATCACTTAACGAAAAGATGCATAGTGAAAAAAGATGGATAAAGGGAATATATGCTTTTGGTATAACCGATGAGGCATTCTCTGTCTTAGCTACTCGCAAGGAAGAAAAGCTTACAACCTCCTTTGCTTTCGGAGTTGTTCTGATCGCCTATGGAAGCTGGGTAATCTTTACAGCAGCCGGGCATGTGATTGGAGCAAACCTTCCCGCGTTCTTACAAGCTGCTATGTCCATTGCCCTCTATGCGATGTTTATAGGACTGCTCGTCCCTTCTATGAGAGGAAACAGAAAGGTTATCCTACTAGCGATTACAGCTGCTATGATTAATGGATTTTTTTACTGGACTCAACTATTATCGACCGGCTGGTCTATTCTAGTCGCTACTCTAGCATCCTCTATCCTAGTCGAACTAATTTATAGCAAACATTCGAAATCAGAACGGAAGGGAGAATTGTAAAGTGGGAGATTTTTATTGGTGGACTATTCTTGGGATGGCCATTGTCACCTACATACCTCGAGCCATTCCATTGACGTTTTTAGAAGGTAAAAAACTACCTCCTGTAGTAAGCGGTGTTTTAGCAAATATCCCCTACGCCGTACTTGGAGCACTTATTTTCCCAGCAATCTTATATATCCAAGAAGGAAACCTATTATTTGGATTAATCGGGACAATTGTCGCTTTTTCTCTAGCTTTTATGTTTTCGAACGTTATGACTGTAGTACTAGGAACAATAGGGGTTTTAGCCATTTATAGTATCATATTTTATTAAAGTCACAAAAAGATAACATTTATCTAAATATTTTTAATATAAAAATTTACTTGACTTGTTTGTTAACAGGGTTTAAAGTTAAAAACAATTCTTACAACAATTACATAGCACATCACTTTCTTATCCAGAGAAACCGAGGGACAGGCCCTATGACGTTTCGGCAACAGGTTCATATTGAACACTGTGCCAACTCCTGCAAGCTTTGCTTGAAAGATGAGAGAGATGGTTTTTCAATTCTTTTGAAGAGCTCTCTTTTTCTTGTCTAAACAATAAGAAAAATAGAGCTCTTTTTGTTCTCAAATCTCTTTTCCTGGAAAGTAAGATGGCTACATTGTTTGTGGAAGCAAGATTCTAGGAGGGATTGCCATGATTGAATTTAAAAATGTTTCTAAGACATTCCGTCTTGGAAAACGGGAGGTGCACGCTGTAAAGAACGTCTCCCTTTCGGTAGAGAAAGGAGATATTTTTGGGATTATCGGCTTTAGTGGAGCTGGTAAAAGCACATTGTTACGCTTAGTTAACATGCTAGAGCGACCTTCTGAAGGCTCGGTATTCATCCAAGATACAGACGTGAATAGCCTTTCATCCAAGGATTTAAGAACGAGAAGAAGAAACATCGGAATGATTTTTCAAAACTTTAACCTTTTCCATTCTCGTACGGTAGCCGGAAATGTGGCCTATCCACTAAAGCTAGCGGGTTTGAAAAAACAAGAAATAGACAAATGTGTTGCAGAGCTATTGAGCTTTGTGGGACTTACTAGCAAGGCAAAGGATTATCCTAGTCAACTGTCAGGTGGACAAAAGCAACGTGTAGGGATTGCCAGAGCACTTGCAACTTCTCCGGATATTCTGATCTGTGATGAGGCAACCTCTGCACTAGACCCAGAGACAACAGCCGATATTTTAAGACTTCTGAAAAAAGTGAATAAGGAATTTGGCATTACTATTCTGCTGATCACCCACGAGATGCATGTCATTCAATCCATCTGCAATAGGGTCGCCGTGATGGAGGATGGCGAGGTCATCGAAACAGGTGACGTATTCGATGTATTTACGAATCCGCAGCATTCTACTACTAAACGATTTATTCAATCTGTACAGCAGGACCTCCCCTCTCCTACTGTGTTACAGGAGTGGAGAGATAATGGTGGGAAAAAATTGTACCAGGTCATTTTTAAAGGAGAGGTGACAAATCAGTCCATTCTTTCCCAAGTCACTCAAAAACACAAGGTGCATTTTAATATTGTCTATGGTTCTATTAGAGAACTGCAAGAAAAGCTATTTGGAAATCTACTCATCTCTTTTGAAGGAGATTCAGTAGGTATCAAGGATGCTATTAAAGAATTAACTTCTATTGTCGAGTTGCAGGAGGTGACACCAAATGAAGGTTGATTGGACGACATTTTGGCCGAGAATTCTAGAATCTACTGGTGAAACGATTATTATGGTCATCGTGACCCTTATCTTTTCCTCCATCATAGGAATCAGTATCGGCTTACTCCTTTTTGTGACACGCGAGAAAAATATTCTCGAAAATAAATTTGTGTTTCAGTTGCTCAATTTATTAATTAATATTATTCGACCGATTCCATTCATTATTTTCCTAGTAGCTATTTCGCAGCTTACTAGATTGGTGGTAGGTTCGACAATTGGAATAGCTGGTGCCATCTTCCCGATGACTATCGTTGCCAGCTTCTCCATCGCTAGAGTCGTGGAAAACAACCTAGTGAGTATTGATCCAGGGGTAATTGAAGCAGCTCAGGCTATGGGAGCAAGCCCATTCCGTATCATCTTTACAGTTCTTATCCCTGAAGCACTCGGCCCTCTTATTTTGGGACTTACCTTTATTACAGTTAGCTTAATCGACTTCTCTGCAGTAGCAGGTACAGTTGGGGCAGGCGGACTTGGTCACGTGGCGATGACATACGGGTATCAGCGCTTTGATGGCAGCGTCATGATTGTCACAGTTCTGATTTTAATTGTACTCGTTCAGCTGGCACAATGGCTTGGTAATACATTATCGAAAAAATTCATTAGACGTTAAGGAGAGATTCATGTGAAAAAATTTAGCTTACTTATAATTGCTGTTATTACAGCACTTGTTTTAGCTGCTTGCGGCAGTTCTTCAGCCTCAGATAAGAAAAAAATCATTATCGGTGTAAATGGTGCCGATGGAGTACAATGGCCGATTTTAAAAGAAAAAGCTGCGAAGGAAGGCATTGAAATCGAGTTAAAGGAATTCTCGGACTATACCCTTCCTAATAATGCACTTGCCGAGGGAGACATTGATTTAAATGCATTCCAACACATTTCTTTCTTAGCCTCTTACGTAAAAGAAAGTGGAAATGACTTAGTACCAATCGGTTCAACAATGTTTGCACCGCTAGGAGTTTATTCAGAAAAGATTAGTGACATTAGTGAAATCAAAGCAAAAGATAAAATTGCTATTCCAGATGACCCTTCAAACCAAGCACGTGCACTTCGATTACTAGAATCCGCTGGTTTAATAACTTTAGCAGATGATTTTGGTCTTTACGGAGACCCATCCAAAATTGTGGATAACCCGTTAAATCTAGAAATCATCCCAATGACTGCACAGCAGACACCACGAGTTTTACCAGACGTTACAGCATCTGTTATTAATAACGGAGTAGCAGGTCAGGCAGGATTTTCTCCAGGTGAGGACCCAATTTATAAAGAGGCTGGCGACAATGAATCTATCTACCCATATATCAACATAATCGCTGCCCGTGGAGAGGATAAGGATAACGAGGTATACCAACGTATCGTGGAGCTATACCACGAGGATGACATCAAAGAAGCGATTGAGGTGGATACAAAAGGTGGCTCTTCATTAGTCATCTTAACGAAAGAAGAATTAGAAAAAACATTTAAAGATTTACTAAAATAAAGGAGGAAATGACATGAGCACAGTTATTGAAGCAACAGAGCTAATTACAAAGTCTATCGAGGAAAATAAAGACCTGTATATCCAAACGAGCCAAGAGATTCACGCAAAACCAGAAATAGGCAATCAAGAATTTTTCGCAAGTGCAAAGCATGTAGAGATTTTAACAAAGGCAGGCTTTGAGGTAAAAACTGCAGTAGCTGGTCACGAAACGGCCTTTTACGCTGTGAAGGATTCCGGAAAAGAGGGTCCTACAGTGGCATTCTTAGCAGAATATGATGCACTTCCAGGAATCGGCCATGCTTGCGGCCATAATATTATCGGCACTACAAGTGTAGCGGCTGGAATTGCTTTAGCAGAGGTATTGCCGACTACAGGCGGACGTGTCCTTGTTCTTGGAACCCCAGCTGAGGAAGGCGGCCCTAACGGAAGTGCAAAGGGCAGCTTCGTGAAGCATGGCCTTCTAGAAGGAGTAGATGTAGCAATCATGATTCATCCTTCTGGTAAAACATCGTTAACAGGTGAAACACTTGCTGTCGACCCTCTAGATTTTCATTTCTACGGCAAGGCAGCACACGCTTCTGGTTCACCTGAAAAAGGAATCAATGCACTAGATGCGGTGATCCTATTATTTAATGGTATTAGTGCACTTCGCCAACAGCTTCCATCTGATGTAAGAATCCACGGAATCATTACACACGGTGGAGATGCGCCAAACATTATTCCTGAATACGCTTCTGCTCGCTTCTATATCCGTGCCGAAACGTGGAAGCGTACAGAGGAAATCTCTGACAAAGTAAGAGCAATTGCTAATGGCGCAGCTCTTGCAACTGGAGCTTCTGTTCGTGTTGAACGATTCCAAAACGAGGTGCAGGACTTTGTGCTAAACTCCTTACTGGACGAGGTTCTACACGAGGAGCTTAAAGCAGTTGGAGAACAAGTACACACCGAAAAACGAAAAGGAAAAGGCTCCACTGACGCTGGGAACATCAGCTACGCTGTTCCAACAGCTCACCCCCATATTAAAATTGGTCCAGACGATTTAGTCGGACATACGATTGAATTTAGAGAAGCAGCGAAGTCAGAGCTCGGGAACGAAGCATTGATCAAAGGGGCAAAAGCTATTGCTAATGCTGGTTACCGTATCCTAACAGACGCAGAATTACTACATCGCATTCATAATGAGCATGAACAGGCGTTGGCTAGGAAGACTGCTCTATAAATAAATCTACAGGCACAGAAAATTTAATTTTCTGTGCCTGTTTTTAGGCTCTATTAAAGGCTGATGTTGAAAATTGAGTACCTTCAATAAGAACGAATATTCTTATTTGGAAGATTCAACGATGAGTAAAGCTTTTAGCAATTTATTAAAGCATATCCATCAATTATCGCAGCCAGATAAAAAGCTTGTGTCCATTCACGATTAAAAAATTGGATAAATAATTACCTAGCTTGATTTTTATTTGTAGATAGTCATAGTAATGAAAGTACAAAACACAATATCAAAGAATTGAGCTTTCACCACTGCAATGATTTACAGCGTTGGCCCAAGTGAAATTACCGATCATCGCTTCGGGAATGTTGTTATAAACCGAGGAAGTTGATTAGTTGAGATAGTGTGAATAACTTTATTTTTGGGAATAATAGGAGAATTGAATCGGAATATAGAATTACTTAGGTAATAACAAATTTAAGGAGAATGAAATGAATAAATTTAGCCTACTTAATAAGTTTATCGTTCAAGAAGAAAAAAAGAAGAAATGGTTAATATTCTATTAGAAGCAGCTGAATCAATGGAAACTTTAGATGAATGTGAAATATATGTTGTGAATATTACCGATAATGAACCAAATTCAGTTTACGTTTATGAAGTTTGGACTAATGAAAGTTCCCATCAAGCCTCTCTAAGTCTTGAGGTTACTCAAAAATTAGTCAGCCAAGCAAAACCCATTATTACTGGTATGGAAAGAATTAGCACGCTAAAAACAAAAGGTGTAAAAGGTGTAGCTAAAGCATAAAGTCTAGACTGTTAAAATAAACCTAAATAACGTTCTCAAAGTTTGGGGATAGTTTAAAAAGACACGAACGTTGATTTAACAGTGTTTCGTGTCTTTTTTTGTGAACATTTTCAAAAAATAACAATTAAATTTAACTGGTTCACCAACCATCTTTTCAAAAAAAGAACTGCCCTTAATAGGACAGTTCATGAGTTTTAGATTATGAATCAGATTTTTTTCCTCTATTTGTCATTTGAGTAGCATACCAGAATCCTGCCGTTAACGAAGCTGCATCAATGATATAAATCCACCAGCGATGTGTATATCCTGCATAAACAGAAGCTGCAAACAATGCTACGGTTAAGACAAGCGCTACATAATGATTAAAGGTAATCCTAGTAAAGAGGACTACTAAAAGAGCTGGTGCGAAAATAGCCAAAATAAGCTGTGTTGTTAATGATAAAGTTTCCATAGCCACTCCTACCTTACTAATATCAAACCAAGTCGATAATGGTCATGCCTAAAGAGAATATGCTGGCGAAGTCGAAGCTCTCCGTTTATATCTAACACTTCCAGCCTACAATGAGCAGCATTGATTTGTACTGCCTCATAAAGCTCTTGTTCGTTGACTACCTTCTGTCCATTTACTTTAACAATTCTTTCCCCAACTTTTAGACCCATTTTCTCAGCGGGAGAATCGGAGAGAACACCAGCAATCATTACACCATCTGGTTGTGGGGCAACGGCAAAGGTTCCACTATGCTCATTTTTACTAGCAACTACTGCCATCACTATTCTAATTATTAGACCAACAATAATCGTAATGACCCCGAGCATTGGGTAAAGATAGCCAAATGCTGCTAGTACAGTCACTCCAATACCTAACTGCCAAATAGCCTTCCCGTATCTTGGAAAAAACTCCACTGCCAAGGATTTTCTGCTTTTCTGCTGAAAACCTATAACGAATGGAAATAACACAAGCGAAAACATACTTTCTCCAATTGGAAATTGTGGCCAATAAGGTAAATATGTATGTATTACATCCCCTGGAATTACCACAAATATCGGTAAAATCCACAGCCTTTTTGCTACATATTCCATTGCCTCAATACCACGAGCTGTTTTCACAAGTCTAGGTGAGGCATTTCTTGCTGCAAAGCGTTGTATAAGAATTCCCTCAGCTATCAATAGCAAGCCTGCAAGCAATGCAAACGGCACAATGGGTTCCTCCAGGAAACCTTGTCCTGATATATCCATATTTAAAAATGTAAATGAAATAGTAAAATAATCCAGTATAATCATTGTACCAATCGCTAATGCAAACGCATAGATTGGTGAGCCTAGCTGATAAACGAAAAGAAGTATAAACAGAATCATACATCCACTTAATAGTAATAACCATTCTGTAGGAACAACTAGTCCTACCAATAAACTAATAGCTGATAGAATAATAGCTAACAGATAGCCTTCGAACAGCCTTTTGGCCTCCGTTCCTCCCCACAGCACTCTCGCTCTAAACTGTCTTCTTTCCCGCTTTACCCGGAAGTATCCGATTAATACGGAGAATAGAAGCGTTACATATAAAGCAGGATGAAGAAAAAATCGACCGATTCCTCTCACTAATTCTATCAATATATCCTGAACCATACGCAACCTCCTCGCTTGTTACCTTCTTGTTCTTCCTATTGTATCAAACGAGAAGACTTTACGTATAGAATATTTGAGCCTATTTGTTTAAAGTATGAATTAAATAGCTAATTCCCATCTGAAGCTGTTGATCATTTTCTTTTCTAGCCTTGTATTCTGTTATAGATTTCGTAAGCGATTGAAATAATGCTTCATCTGCTCCAGTAGTTACCGCAATCTTGCTATCTTCCCTATATTCTTTGATTGCCTCACCAGTATCTTCATCAAAGAATCCGTCTTGACGGGAAATATTATATCCTAAAGCCCCTAGAACCTCTTGGATATATTTTATTTCCTCCCCATAATCACCCTCATGGAACTCTCCGTGGTAATACTTAATATCCATGAGAAATAATTCATCTTGCTCTACCTTTAAATCCGCTTCAATTCCTTTGTGGTGGATCCAGGTTTGTTTAGGAGTAAGCCATTTATGTGTAGAAATTTTAAGCTTTCCACCGTTTGATAAAGGATGTGTCTCTTGTACAGTTCCTTTTCCAAAGCTTGTTTCTCCAATAATCATCGCACGCTTATTATCTTTTAATGCACCGGACAGCACCTCGCTTGCCGATGCACTTCCTCCGTTCTGAAGTAAAGCAACTGGTAGCTTATTTAAATAGGGTTCCGAATTATTAGTCGTGTTCAACATTTCCAACACACCCTTAGCATTTTCCATATAGGCAAATGTCGTCCCTTGATTAAGTAAAGTTCCTATAATAGAAGAAACGCTAAATAAATATCCTCCCGGATTACCTCGAACATCGACTACCAGTGCATCCACACCACGCTCTATTAAAGACTTAGTTTGCTTTTCCCATTCCTCTCCAGTTTTTTCACCGAAAATAGAAATAGTTACAACACCAATAGAACGATCGTCGACCTCTAACACCTCGCTAGAAACTGTATGCATGGCGATGACTTCTCTTTTCATATGTAACTCAACATGTCGGTTCTCACTTGCTCTATAGACAGTCATTTTTACAGTTGTTCCTTTTTCTCCACTTAAGAGCTGAACTAACTCAGACATAGACCTAGTACTTAACCTTTCGCCATCTACTCTTACAATCTCATCCTGTGGCTTTAGACCAGCTCGGTACGCAGGAGAATCTTTGATAGGAGCTACTACGATAAACTTCCCACCTGACTGCATAATTTCTACTCCAATGCCTACTCTCTCCTCTGCCAGCGTAGCCTCCTGTGCCTTTGCTTCTTGCTCTGTCAAATAAGTGCTGTGTGGATCCTCTAACGCCTCTGCCATTCCACGGATGGCGCCCTCCACTAAGAGCTTATCGTTTTTTGAAAACACTGCCTCTTTCTTAATTAAATCAAATGCCTCATCAATCACTTGACTCGAACTGACGGTTTCTTGTCCACTTTTTGATGATTTTCCAAGCCACATATACCCAAGACCAAGCACCACAATAACTAAAGTAACATATAAAAAAATTCGACTTTTGTGCAAGTTCACCCTCCTATTTTCCACTAATATATGTGTGAAGAAGAAAGTTTAATACTTGCCCAAAAATCGAATTGTTAATTTAGGTTGTTTATATAGTCAATCATCATCTGCTCGTCCATCGGACCAACAATTTTATTTTGTATGGTGCCATTTGTATCAATAATATAGCTTGTAGGAATTGTTATGGCCTGATAAAGAGTGCCCACCTCTCCATCCTCATCTAATGGAATTGGAAAACTAAGCGCATAATCATTCACAAATGCTTCTACTTTATCTAAGCCAACATCATCGCTAGTTAAGTTTACTGCTAAAATTTCCACATTACTATCAGAGGCTATATCTTCATAGTAGTTTTGCATATGTGGCATCTCTGCTTTACAAGGTGGACACCAGGTAGCCCAGAAATTTAAAATCACATTTTTCCCTTGATATTCCGAAAGAGTTACTTCCTCTCCTGTTAAGGTGGTGAGAGTAAAATTAGGCGCCTGATCTCCTTTTCCAAGCCCTTCATTCGCAGGGTTGGTAGCTAAATCTGTCCCCATTTGTTCCCCCTCAAAAGGATCCGCCTGCTCATCAATATTATCTTTTACATAGGTAATGGTAGCAATAGCCACAAGTACACCGATCAATAATAGTCCAATTATTTTTTTCTTCACAATAAACCTCCGCCATACTTTCTATTAAATCTATTATATGCATAAGTAATAGAAGAATTCTATCCCCATAGTTTATCTTATCTACAATTGTACATAAGAATGACATATTCCGTACAAAATCATGAATTAGGTTGAATGGAGTAAAAAGGACTTTCTTATAAAAATAAGACATCCCCTTAACGGAGATGCCTTGAATTATAGAGATACATATCTTAATGGATTAACAGAGTTCTGGGACATACCTTCCCAATAACCTAGGTGAATTTCAAAGTGAAGGTGGGGACCAGTTGAATTACCGGTATTTCCAATAGCTCCTATATGTTCACCCTTCGATACAACCTGTCCCACTGAAACATTTATTCGGCTTAAGTGAGCATATAGAGAAGTAAAGGTTTGCCCATCAATCGAATGAGTTACCATTATTACATTACCATAAGTACTTAACGGAGATGCATATGTAACAACACCATCAGCTGCGGAAACCACTGGAGTACCAATACTATTTGCAAAGTCTACGCCATAATGCATTTTTCCTTTACCGTAAATAGGATGCATTCTATATCCATAACCAGAGGTAAAGGTACCTGAAGCAGGCTTCGTCCAGTTTCCTGGAGATACATTTGGAATAGAGGAAGAAGATCCACTTGCTGCCTGCTGACGTTTTCTCTCTTCAGCTTCTCTGCGCTTTTTCTCTTCAGCTGCTTTTCTAGCAACCTCTGCCAAACGTTTTTGTTCAGCTACAATTTTATCTTGAACATCTTTACTTAAGTTCAGGATTTCCTCATATTCAGTTTCCATGCTAGCTTTTTCTTTTAATAGCTTTGCCTGCTCTGCCTCTAGCTGGTCAACTAATTCTCCTTTGGAAGCCTTTTGACTATCTAGGGAGCCTTTTAGCTTTACTAGCTTTTCTTTATTTTCTTCTTGTTCTTTTCGCTTTTCTTCCAGACTTGCTTGCTGTTCCTCAAGCTCCTCTTTATCGTCTGCTTGTTCTTTTAAAATTTTTCTATCTGCATCCATTAACGTATTAACAGCAGAGAAGCGATCAATAAAATCGATAAAGCTATTAGCACCCAGTAAAACATCTAAATAACTAACAGATCCACCGCTCACTTGTACAGCACGAATACGTTCTTGCAGCAGCTCATCACGCTCTTCTATTTTTCTTTCAAGCTCTTCTATAGAAGCCTTAAGCTTTACTATTTCATCTGTTGTTTGTTTAATTTCCTCTAGCGACTTTTTAATCTTATTTTCTGTTTCTACAATCTCATTATCTAATTTTTGAATTTGAGCCATGATTTTATCGATCTTTGACTCATTTACATCAATCTTTTCCTTGGTTTGCTTTATATTAGAATCCAAGTTGCTTTTCTTTTGTTCAAGGTTTTTATGTTCTTTCTTTAAATCATTTAGTGAGTTAGCTAGGGCACTTGGACCTGCAAATAAAAGTGCACCTGATGTTGCTATTGCCATTATGCGCAACATCCATTTCGACTGTCTTTTCAAATCTCCTTGCTCCTTTCAGACTACCTGCTATACTCTTAAGAATTTTCTAACGGACATAAAGCTACCCCAAACTCCAATTAAAACACCCATCAGTAAAATTAAGCCGTTTACTTGATAGATAAATGGGGAAAACTCTAGTAGACTAAATAAATTTCCAGAGGCTAGTTTCGGCTGTACTGCATTATAAAGATTGTAATAAAGCACTGTTACTAGAGTAATAGGGATAATAGCTCCTAAAATACCTAGCCACATTCCTTCTAGAATAAATGGAATTCTGATAAACCAGTTCGTTGCACCAACGAGTTTCATAATTTCTATATCTCTTCTTCTTGCAACAATCGTTATTTTAATCGTATTAGAAATTAGGAACATCGCTGTAAATAAAAGCGCTAAAATTAATACTAGCCCTACGTTTCTACTAGTATTTAAAAAGGAAAAGAGTGTTTCAATTTTTCCTTCTCCATACTTCACTTCGTAAATGTTATCTAAGCTGTCAATTTTCATTGCCACTTGTTCAGTTTCTTGGGGATTCTCCGCTTTCACCGTATATACATTACGTAGAGGATTATTCTGTTCAAATAATCGAAGATCATCACCGAAGTCTAATACAAGTTTGTTTAATTCATCCTCTTTAGTAGAGTAGTTTACCTCTGCCACACCGGGGATACCTTTTATTTCATCCTCTAGTGCTGCAGTTGCTTCCTCATCCGCGGTTAGTTCGACATATACCTTTATTTCTACATCACGCTCTAAATCATCTGCTACCTTGTTCAGGTTCATCATGATTAACACGAATACTCCCACTAACAGAAGGGTAACAGTTACAGCACTTACCGAAGCAAAGGTCATCCATCCATTTCGACTAATACTCTTTATGCTATCTCTTAGATGTCTTCCTGCTGTTCTAGCCTTCATATCCGTATTCTCCTCCGTACTCGTCTCGAGTGATTATTCCACCCTCGACTACAATAACACGGTGTCGAATTGCATTTACAATTTCTCTATTATGTGTCGCCATAACAATCGTAGTCCCGCGGGCATTAATTTCTTCAAAAATATTCATAATTTCCCAGGAAGTTTCTGGATCAAGATTTCCGGTAGGCTCATCTGCTATCACCAGTTTAGGAGTGTTTACTATAGAGCGAGCTATTGAAACCCGTTGCTGTTCTCCTCCAGATAGCTCTGTTGGAAACATTCTTGCTTTATGCTTTAAGCCAACTAACTCTAATACTTCCATTACACGCTTTCTAATAATCTTTGGTGATTCTTCAATCACCTCTAAAGCGAAAGCCACATTTTCATATACATTCAAACGGGGTAGTAATTTAAAGTCCTGAAATACTACGCCTATTTGTCTTCTTAAGTAAGGTACCTTTTTATTTTTTAAAGTAGCTAAGTCGATTCCGTTAATTGTTATCTTTCCAGAAGTCGGTTTTTCTTCGCGATACATCATTTTGATGAAAGTTGATTTACCTGCACCGCTCGGACCTACTACATAGACAAAATCACCTTGTTTAATTTTTATGTCTATTCCATTTGCTGCAACAATTCCATTTGGATACTTCTTGTAGACATTTTCCATTTCAATCATTTATATATCACCTTATTACTTTCTTCTTTGATAAAATACAACATGCCTATTATAACATTAGACTCGTCTCTTTTTGTTACAGTAAGATTTCATTTTATAGGTAAATATAGTCACTTTACATAAGATTATGTCGACTTTTTTAACCAATTCGTTTATTCGACAGACATACAAATGGACCATTTTAGTAAATTCTACATTAGTTATCCAAACTCCTTCCCGTTCGGCAAATAATTTCTTTTGAAGAACAATAATGACCTTGAGAAGAGAATATTTCTTGCCTATTAAAGTAAAAAAAATCAGCTACCCTTTATGGGTAACTGATCCTTCTCTAATTATTTCTTTTCTGCTAGCCAAGCTGCAACAGCCTCAGCGTCTCCACCTTTAATGATTCCGGGAGGCATAGCACCCTTACCATTTAAGATAATTTCTAAAATCTCTTCCTCGGAATATCGGGAGCCTACATCATTTAATGCAGGGAAGTTTCCTTGCCCCTCTAGATTATTCCCATGACAAGTAATACATTTTTGTTGTGTAATTTTTTCTGGATCTGCAGAAGCAGTTTCAGTCCCTGAATTGGAACCAGAATTAGAAGAATCTTTTGATGCTTCATCATCTCCACCGCCACAAGCAGTAAGAACTAATCCAGCGCTAAATAAAACAGCTAATAATTTTTTATTCATAAAATGCGACCTCCTAAAAAAGATTGGAATTATTCTCTTATTATACCAAGTTTAATACCTTTTGAAACCTTCCCCTAGTACCTCATAAGCGTCAGAAACGATGACAAAGGCAGATGGGTCAATGACTTTTACGATATGTTTCAGTTTTGTGAACTCTGTCTGGTAAGCCACCACCATAAGAACAGGCTTCGCTTCATTTGTGTAACCACCAAAAGCAGGGATCTTTGTAACTCCCCGGTCTATCTCTCTATAGATAGCATCTCTTATTTCATCCTGTTTATTCGTAATAATATAAATCATTTTTGACTGACTAAAGCCAAGCTGAACAATATCAATCGTCTTCGTTGTAACAAATAAGCCAATTAAAGCATACAAGGCCTTTTCTATGTCAAAAACAAACGCAGCACTCAAAACAATGAGACCATCAATAAGCAGCACACTTGTCCCTAAAGAAAAACCAGTATATTTAGTAATAATTTGTGCGGCTAAATCTGTCCCTCCTGTAGAGGCACCACCACGAAAAACGATTCCGAGGCCCAATCCAACCGTTATACCTCCGAACAATGATCCTAGTAAAGGATTATAGGTCCATGGCTCCCAGCTGGCCGTTATAAGGACTACTGCTGGCAGCACAAGTGTCCCAACGAGCGACTTAACACCAAACCTAGCGCCTAAAAAGATAAGACCAGCAATAAAGAGAGGAATATTAAATGCATATTGCACTAATCCTGGCTCCCAGCCAAACACTCCTTTTAATATCGTACTAATACCGCTAACACCACCGGAAGCAATCTGATTTGGCAGAAGAAATACATTAAATCCTAGCGCAATAATAGCTGCACCAACTATCACAAATATATAATCCTTCACATTGTCCACTAAAGGATGTAGCTCTTTATGTAATCTTTTATTTTGCTCCATGTTCATCCTCTTTCATTTAACTAATTAACCAGCAATAGTATATCAACAGAAAGGACTTTTGTGAACTTCACCAAGATAATGCGATAAACAAGAAAAGCGTATGCGCTTTATATATTTCCCAATAATTTTAAACAGTATAGTTCATTCTTTTCGATGGATACTTAATGATATTTTTCCCCATCATATACTTTCCAAGAAAGCAGGATGAAATATTTCTCTCTTCGAGAGTATTTTCACCTATCGGAGAGAGAATAAACATCATGTGGGAAATACTTAAACGTTTCCTAATTAAAAAAGCCGACCGAAATAGTCGACTCTCCTTACTATTTATTGTTTATCGATTGTGCTTCCATATAGGTTTGATCTATATAGGTAGAGATAGCCTGCTGGTCCTCTGTGATATTAAGGAGTGTGGCATTTAGCTCCTCCACGGTAGCTGTGCTTTCCTCGATAATTGCCGCAAATTCATTTGTGCTCTCACTAATAGCCTGGCTGTTTTCAGCTATCGTGTCTACTTGACTTAGAAATTGTCCAAGCTGTATTTGTAGCGCTTTCATAGAATCAAATAAATCATTAAAGGATTTATTTGATTGATCAGCTGTTTCGACCTGGTTGCGAACCTGTTCCAATCCACTATCTAGCTTATCCAGGGCAGCCTTATTATATTTATTGACTTCATCTAAATTATGATCAATCTTCTCTAACGACTGGGCGGTAACGGTAGCTAGCTTTCTGATTTCCTCTGCGACCACTGCAAAGCCCTTTCCGTGATCTCCAGCTCTAGCTGCTTCAATAGATGCATTTAACGCAAGAAGATTAGTCTGCTCGGTAATTTGCCTAATGGCACCTGCCAATTGATTGGTATTATTAATTTTTTCAAACAGCTTATGAAAAGTAGTAGTTAACTCCTCAAAGAAAATGGTAAACTGATCAATTTCCTTTTTCATTTGTTCCATTGCTGTTGATCCCTTTGACGCGTTATTTTCTGCAGCCTCTGTCTGTCTCACAAGTATTTGCAGATTACCTGCCATCTCTTTTACAGAATCTGAAGTAGCCTCCGTATTTTGTACAATATCAACTACATGATCCGCTTGGCGTTGGGATCCAACGCTTACCTCACCGACCGCAGAAAGCATTTCCTGCTGAGCAGCTATAGAGGAATGAGTGCTTGTACGAATTTGTTCCAAGTTAGCCGTGATGGTAGCTACAGCTGCTTCTAGCTTTTTATTTAACTGTGCGTCCTCCTCTGCTTTCTTAGCAGCAGAGTCTATTAGTGTCTCTACATTTTGGAAGGTCAGTTTGCTTTGTCGAACCTGTAGGAAAATCCCTAACGCCATGATGAACTGAATAAAAAAGATATTTGGTACTCTTCCTTCAAATACACCAAACTCATCAATTGTCACATTCATAATCATCACTAAAGCTGATAAAAGATAGCCAAAAATGAATACACCCTGACTATTATGTAAGCTACTTAAAATTAACACAAATAAAGCTAATACAATGGTTGCGATACTTACCTCATTAAAAAAGCTCATACTGGCAGCTGTAATTGCTCCAGCAAGTACCACAAAATAAGGAAAGACTAGTGAAATTACTTCTATCTTTCTTGCCAGAAAATAAGTAATGATTGATACGACAAATGTTATTCCTACAGTTAGAATTATTACCTGCGCCTCTTGGATGATAATTTGAACAAGAAGCCCTAAGCCAGACGCTAAAGCGTATGCTAAAAACAAGATAAAATTCTTTTTCTCTAAATCTTGTTTTTTTAGTTGATGAATATTCATCATTTTCCCCCACCCCTGTTTTGGAAATAAAATACTCCGATGCCATATTTTTATTATAGCATCGGAGTATGGTTAGTCTATTAAATTATTTTGGAGCGTAGGTATGCATGAATAAAGGAGTCTAACTCTCCATCAACGACTGCATGAACATTCCCGCTTTCATGATTCGTGCGATGATCCTTTACCATAGAATATGGGTGGAATACATAGGAACGAATTTGACTTCCCCATCCGATTTCCTTTTGCTCCCCACGTATTTCAGCAAGCTGTGCTTCCTGCTCTTCAATTTTTAATTGATAAAGCTTAGATTTCAACAGCTTCATCGCATGTTCCCTATTTTTAATCTGGGAGCGTTCTGATTGACAGGTTACAACGGACCCTGTAGGTAAATGCGTAATGCGGACAGCTGAATCGGTCGTATTGATATGCTGACCACCCGCACCTGTTGCACGATACGTATCTATTTTCAAGTCCTCTGTACGTATCTCGATTTCAATCTCATCGTTAAACTCTGGCATAACCTCACAGGATACAAAGGAAGTATGACGACGTCCAGATGAATCGAAAGGAGAGATTCGCACTAAGCGGTGAACTCCTTTTTCTGCTTTTAGATAGCCATATGCATTATGTCCCTTGATAAGGAGAGTAACAGATTTAATTCCTGCTTCATCTCCAGGGAGATAATCAATGGTTTCTACCTTAAAGCCACGCTTATCTGCCCAGCGTTGATACATCCGAAGTAGGATAGAGCCCCAATCTTGTGACTCTGTTCCGCCCGCCCCTGGATGAAGCTCAAGAATTGCATTGTGCTTATCATACTCTTCACTAAGTAGGAGCTGAAGCTCAAACTCCTCTAATGCAGAGGTAAATTCCTTCAGTTCATTTCCAAGCTCTTCTTGGAGCTCGTCGTCAGGCTCTTCTTTTAGAAGCTCTAAAGTCATTTCAAGGTTTTCTTGAGTTGAGACTAGATCATTGTATTGATCCACTACACTCTTTAATCCGTTCATTTCATTAATCGTTTTTTGAGCTGCTTGTGAATCATCCCAAAAATCTGGGAAGGTCATCATCTCTTCTAGCTCTTGTATGCGAATCTCTTTGTTTTCTAAGTCAAAGAGACCCCCTAAAGTCATTTAACTTTTCCGCTGTACGGTCTAATTCATTTCTTACTACTGAGATTTCTAACATTACATGTTCCTCCGTGTTTCTCTTATCTTACTGCCCCATGACAGTTTTTGTACTTCTCTCCACTGCCGCATGGACAAGGTTGGTTACGCCCTACAGCAGCGTCTTTACGAACCGGCTTTTTCTTTACCGGCCCGCCTTCTTCTTTTGGATTAACCGCTTGACCCTTAGCAACTTCCTCACGCTCTAGGTTATTACGGATTTCTGCCTTCATCGCATATTTTGCAACGTCCTCTTGGACAGCCTCTACCATTGTTTCAAACATAGCAAAGCCTTCGCTTTGGTACTCACGCAATGGATCTGTTTGACCGTAGGCACGCAAGTGAATCCCTTGACGTAGCTGATCCATCGCATCAATATGGTCAATCCATTTTGAGTCAATCGAACGTAGCAAGACAACTTTTTCGAACTCACGCATACGCTCAGGAGTTAACTCTTCCTCTTTTCCATCATAATGACGTAATACTTCTGCTTTGATTTTATCAATGATTTCTTCCTGAGAAAGCTCCTGCAACGTTTCTTGCGTAATGACTCCCTCGGAAAGTAGGTTAGCTTGAACATAATCCTCGATGGCCTTTAGATTCCACTGTGCTTTATTATCCGCATTTGTATGAGCAGTAACTAGACGCTCAATCACACTAAAGATCATTGTTTCTACAAGCTCACGCATATTTTCAGCTTCTAGAACGTCATTACGCTCTTTGTAAATGATTTCCCTTTGCTGACGAAGAACATCGTCATATTGAAGAAGTCGCTTACGAGAATCAAAGTTGTTACCCTCTACACGTTTTTGTGCAGATTCTACAGCTCTAGATACCATTTTAGATTGGATTGGCTGAGAATCATCCATACCTAGCTTCGTCATCATGTTACGCATGTTATCGGATCCAAAGCGACGCATCAACTCATCTTCCATTGAAAGATAGAACTGAGTTGCCCCTGGGTCTCCCTGACGACCAGAACGACCACGCAGCTGGTTATCAATACGTCTAGACTCATGGCGCTCAGTACCTATTACCGCCAATCCACCTGCTTCTAGCACGCCTTCTCCTAGCTTGATATCCGTACCACGACCAGCCATGTTAGTAGCGATTGTTACAGCTCCTAACTGACCCGCCTCTGTAATAATCTCCGCTTCGCGCTCATGGTTTTTTGCATTTAATACATTATGCTTAATGCCATGCTTTGTTAATAGCTGAGAAATAATTTCTGATGTTTCAATAGCTACTGTACCGATAAGCACAGGTTGTCCTTTTTTATGTCTTTCAGCAATATCTGCTGCGACTGCTTCGAACTTACCCTTCATCGATGCATAGATTAAATCCGGCTTATCATCACGCATGATAGGACGATTCGTTGGAATTGCAACAACGTTCATATTATAAATATTGCGGAATTCCTCTTCCTCTGTCTTCGCTGTACCAGTCATACCGGAAAGCTTGTCATACATACGGAAGAAGTTTTGAAATGTGATTGTTGCCATGGTCATAGATTCGTTTTGAATTTCTAGACCTTCCTTTGCTTCAATCGCTTGGTGCAAGCCATCGCTATAGCGACGCCCCTTCATTAGACGACCAGTGAAGGAGTCAACAATTACTACTTCTCCCTCCTGTACAACATAGTCCACATCATTATGCATGGAAACATGTGCTTTTAAGGATTGATTAATAGCATGATTTAAACGAACATGTGTTAAATCAAATAAGTTTTCAATATTGAAGGCTTTTTCTACCTTTTCAACACCTGTGTCTGTTAAAGTAACACCTTTAGTTGTTTCTTCATATGTGTAATCCTCGTCCTTTTTCAATAGACGAACGAAGGCATTTGCTTGTTTATATAATAAAGCAGCACGATTTGCTTGACCGGAAATAATAAGTGGTGTTCTTGCTTCATCAATTAAAATAGAGTCAACCTCATCTATTACCGCATAGTGCAATGGACGTTGTACTTTTTCTTCTTTGTAAAGCACCATGTTATCTCTTAGATAATCAAAGCCTAGTTCATTGTTCGTGGAATAAGTAACGTCTGCTGCATACGCTTCACGTTTTTCTTCCTTAGACATTGAGTTTAAGTTTAATCCTACCGTTAGACCTAAGAAATTATATAACTTGCCCATTTCAGCAGCATCACGACTAGATAAGTATTCATTGACTGTCACAACATGTGTTCCAAGGCCAGGAATTGCATTTAAGTACACGGACATGGTCGAAGTAAGGGTTTTCCCTTCCCCTGTTTTCATTTCCGCTATATTTCCATCATGTAAGGCAGCCGCACCCATTATTTGCACACGGAACGGATACAAACCAAGTACACGTCTTGCTCCCTCTCTAGCAACTGCAAATGCTTCTGCCTGCATTTGCTCTAAAGTTTCGCCATTAGCATATCTTTCACGGAATTCATCCGTTTTTGCTCTAAGCTCATCATCTGATAATACTTCCATTTTACTTGCAAGAGCTTCCACCTGGTCTGCGATTTTTTCTAGCTTCTTTAGTTCACGTTTATTAAGATCAAATACTTTATTCAGAACACTTAGCATGTTATCTTCACTTCCCATTTAGTCTTACTCTCCATTTTACCATTCGTTACTACCCTACGCAAATAAGCCAATTGAAAATCCTACTCCCTAATGAATAGAAAAAATAACAAAAATTCTCTAGAAGTTAATAAAACAGTTGTTTTCAAGCAAAGATATTTGCATTTAGTAATGAAACATAAAATTTTTTCTGAGCAGATGTAATCCTCTCTAAAAGTCTTAGCCAATACACTGATTAGTGTGATGTTTAAACTGGAGCTCCATATTATCTTATCGAAAAGACGATTCTATCTAACTAACATAAAGTAGTTTCTCGAATAATTTGTATAAAATAATTTCCATATAAAAACCCATCCCAAAAGGGACGGGCTATCAAATAATTTAATTTGTCTCGATCAAACCATACTTGCCATCTTTACGCTTATAGACAATGTTTGTGCCGTTTGAATCTGCATCTGTAAAGATGAAAAAGCTATGGCCAAGCATGTTCATTTGAAGTACCGCTTCCTCTTGATCCATTGGTTTTAGATCAAACTGCTTTGTACGAACAATGTTGTACTCGTCTTCTTCCGACTGCTGGATTGGTGCTTCAGGTCCCTCTATTGTTGCAAAGTAAGAACCAACACCTTCACGGTCTCTGGATTTACGGTTCACTTTTGTTTTATATTTACGAATTTGTCTTTCCAATTTATCTACTATTAAATCAATTGCTGCGTACATATCAGAATGACGCTCTTCTGCTCTAAGAGTTAAATTTTTCATCGGGATCGTTACTTCAACTTTAGTTTGCTTATCGTTGTAGACCTTTAAGTTAACGTTGGCAGTCGCTTGAATATCTTCGTTAAAATAGCGACCAACTTTGTCGATTTTGCCTTCAACGTATTCACGTATTGCAGGAGTCACCTCAATATTTTCTCCACGAATGTTAAAGTTTAGCATGTAAACTCCTCCTTTAATTTGACTCTATATTGATATTTCAACATCCACTAAATAAATTCCTTCTTTTCTGAAACAATTTATTTATTTTTTGTCGTATTATGTCGACCCGGTGAACTTTGGTCCATTTCCTTTTTTCTGCGAGTTTTTAATTCATTAACAATCAATTGCTCGCTATCATGATCTCCGTTTAATCGGACACCATATTCAATTCCATGGATTTTCTTTTGTGACCAGACTAAATCACCAATCATCGTAATTGGCTGTTCATCTAGAACAAAATTCAACTCTATTTTCTTCAGTTGTTCAATATTAATAGAGAGGTCTGTTAACATTCGTACACCATTGGGACTAACATCTACAATATAACACTTCCCTTTTTTAGAAAGTTCAATCCCTGATTCATTATTAATTTGTTTAATAATACGAAAAGTCGCCTCACTTGGTTCTCCAAATGTGTAGCGAAAATATTCATTTCTTTTATACTGCATTTTACTTCCTCCAGGCTAACATGACGATCTTTTTCCATTATGCCTAAGGAGGAAGTATTTATCAACTGTTTATAAAATCTTCCATTATATAAAAGAAAGTTACCTCTATCCCTGCTCTGACAAGCACAGGACAGATAGCCAGGCCATATACGCCACCACCTATTCATTACCCATTTTACCTTTTTAGGGAGGCGTTGAAGCTCATAAAAAAGCTCTATCGCTTTAGTATACGATAGAGCTTTTACATGTATGTTTTTATTTGTTTATTGCTACAGTAACATCTGCTACTCGCTTAGCCCCAACATATTTTTTACCCCAATAATATGGATCGCTTAGCTTATCAATTTTTACACCCTTTGATGAGGATGAATGAATAAATTTGCCATCTCCGATATAAATCCCAACATGTGATACACCTTTGCCAGTAGTATTAAAGAATACTAAATCTCCGGAAGTTAAATCCGCTTTGTTTACTTTTTCTCCTGATGTGTACATCCCAGATGAGGTTCTTGGTAAACTTATTCCTAGATCCTTAAACACATATCCCACAAATCCTGAGCAATCAAAACCAGCTTTCGTCGTTCCCCCACCACGGTATTTCGTACCGATCAAATCTTTTGCTGTAGAAACTAAATCTGATGAATTTACAGAGCTTGCAGCTTCGGTATTAACAGCGAATGTTGTTGATACTATAAGAAAAGATAGTACGAATATGGCCATGGACTTTTGCAACATAGATCTCAATCTCATTTGGCTCCCCCAAAACTTAATTTTCTGAAAATTTATCTAAACCCATATTACCATCTTTTAAACCATTTTATTTTTACATTTGTGTAACAATTATGTTACAAGGTACGTCTAATACTTTTAGTTTTGTTTCATGCAAATATGGGACAAGCCTTGCTAATATTGAGTTTACACTCCATTTTTCGACATTATCGATTAAAAGTTCTTGCTTATTACTTTGTTAATTTACATAAATAGAGGTTTTTTTTGAAAATTCCTTCCACGACAAAATACTCAGCCCATTGGTTCTTTTTTCACTTTATTAGAATAATCAGAATTACTTCCAAGACATTATGGAAAATGAGCGGTAATATGGAAATATAACTATAAAAGGAGGAGGATTTTTTATGAATCTTGGACTTGAAGGTAAGCGAGTAATTGTCATGGCATCTAGCAAGGGATTAGGAAAGGCGACAGCCACCCAATTCGCTTTAGAGGGCGCAAAGGTTTTCATATCCAGTAGAAGTGAAAGTGAGCTTCAATCTACGATGGAGGAAATAAAAGCTGTTTCTGGGAATGAGCATGTCTACTATCAAGTATGTGATGTAACCAAGGAACAAGATATCCAGCGCCTTTTTGACACAGCAATTAATCAGTTAGGCGGAATTGATATCCTAGTGAATAATTCGGGTGGGCCAACTGCTGGGGGATTCGATCAAGTGAACGATGACGACTGGATGGCATCCTTCGAAAAGAACCTATTAAGCTACATACGTACGATTCGACTTGCGCTACCCCACATGCGTGATCAAGGCTTCGGCAGAATCGTTAACATTTCTTCTTCATCTACAAAAGAGGTAATCGATGGCCTTATTTTATCTAATACCTTCCGGTTAGGTATGGTGGGACTATCCAAGACTTTAGCGAGAGAAAATTCCAAGTATAATATTATGATTAATACGGTTGGTCCTGGCAGGATTCAAACGGATCGTGTTACTGAGTTAGACCAACTTGCTGCAGATAAAAAGCAAATACCTTTAGAGGAAATTCGTGACAGCAATAAAAACATTATTCCAAGTGGACGCTACGGGGAGCCTGAAGAGTTTGCAAAGGTAATTACCTTCCTATGCTCAGAGGCCAATTCCTATATGACTGGACAAAGCTTAGTAGTTGATGGTGGAATGCTAAAGGCACATTAAAGATAGAGAGACTTGAACCGAGGTTCAAGTCTCAGAGTGTAGACAAAAGGGTTGGAAATCGAAACGATTTCCAACCCTTTGCTATTATCACAGTTTACATTCTGGAAA
>CAKQHO010000044.1 GCA_934234185.1 uncultured Psychrobacillus sp.
CCCTATAGTTCATGCGCATGCCGGGCGCACTTAAAAAGGCACTCTCTGTTCTATTCGAACAGAAAGTGCCTTACTCTTTTCTAAAGATTATAATATGCTTCCGTTTCCGAGCATTCTTTATGGTCATTTTAATCTAAAATTTTTACTTTAACCGTTTTTCGACCCCAATTCATTGCTTCCTCGTAGGATGGGATGAATACGTCTATTTTATTTCCTTTGATTGCTCCGCCTGTATCTCCGGCAACTGCATTTCCATAGCCTTCTACCCATACTTTTGTTCCTAATGGAATCACAGAAGGATCAACAGATATAACTTTTTTGTTTGGGTTAGCAATCAAATCAATTCCTGTTGCAGTTACACCCGAGCAGCCTTTACAGGAAGCAGTATATGCTGTAGCGGTAACTGAAAGCTCTTTTACACCAACAGATGGATTACTTTCAATCGGATTACTTTCCTCTGCATTATTCGAAACAGCTTTTACCATACCACCACTTACATCAATTAAGTCACCCTCATGAATTACATCACTAGTGAGCTGATTTGTGGTCATTATTTTATTTACAGTTAGTCCATGCTTCTGAGCGATACTATAAAGCGTATCTCCAGTAACAACAACATATGTCTTTTTTGATTCCTCTATATTCAATTGTTGGTTAGGATATATAATTGTGGAGTTCAAGTTATTCCAATCCTGAATATCTTGAACGCTAACATTATTTTCTTGTGAAATAGCCCAAAGGGTATCGCCTTTCTCTACCGTATGAATACTTGCCGCAGATGCTTGACCCGCTATTCCTATCGATAGTCCAGCAAGTGCAGTTAGTGCTACAATTTGTTTTTTCATAAAATGAATTTCCTCCTTTTCACTAACTTCCCTAGCTTAACATGTGAATATGTCAGAGCCATTGCAATATAGTTATAGGACGATAATAATTAGATGACAGAGTTGGCCAAATATAACAGCTTGTAAAGAATCTAAATACTCGGAAGATAAATAAGTATACTTGTTATTTTCTTATTTTCTTATTTTCTTATTTTCTCGAAGACTATTGCTTAAGTGAGTATAATATTGCTCTTGCTTAATAACCAATATACTATTCGTTTAACTTCTCTGTTTAATACAACTAACTCGGGTTTTTACTCAGATTTCACTCCTCAAAACCCCAGTTAAAAAACTACAATAAAAAAGCACCCTCCAAAATGGAGAATGCATAAGAGACACTATTATTTAAACGATTAGGTAAGCCGCCTTTGCCGTACTTGAAAATATGAAAGTTTTAAACCACCACTCCTCAAAGTGGGTGTTCGCAGATACTCTCCTGCTTGTCTTCATTGTCCGAAGAGAATGAAGCATGTCATTCCAGCTCTATATAAAACTCCCTGTTACAGCTTAAAGGTTAAAACTTATATTGATACGTACAACGCAGCCTATGTACATATAATATACCCCTTTAAGCAAAATTTCAAGGGAAATGTTTGTCTGCTCATCCAGTTATTCTTTATGTATAATAGAACTAATAAATGGACCAATGAGGATGTGAGTACATGGATCCAAAGGATAGAAGAAATGAATGGGAAGAGGACTTAGATGATGAAGAACTTCGGGAGCTTGTCTTAGAGGCTCAAAGAGAAGCTTTAGAAAAGGCAGCTCTAGAAAAAAATAATCCGCCTAAACGTAAAACCCCATTCCCAAAGTGGATATTTTACGTCATGGCTATTGTTTTATTTATCAACACTATTGGTCTTTTGTTTGAAACGTTTTCTATTCCTGCAATTGAATTTGTAAAGACTTCCGCAAGGCTTTCGGCAGAAGAGGACATAGCAACCTATAAGAAAGCTGTGGTAGTTGTCTTAAATGACAGTAGCAAAGGAACTGGATTCGCCATCTCAGAAGATGGAACTATCCTTACCAACTATCATGTCATTGAAGGAAGCAACCAAGTTACTGTTAATTTCCCAGAGGACGGACGATACCGAGCAGAGGTTATAAATACATATCCTGAAATTGATTTAGCGGTATTAAATGTAGAAGAAGATGGGCTGCCATATTTAGAATTAGCAGATCAGCTTACCGAAAAAACGGGTGAACATATCACTTTCATAGGTAATCCTTTAGGATTTATAGGTATAGCTAATGAAGGAACTATTTTAGAACACTACCAGCTTAGCGATTGGGAAGTACCTGTCATGATGATCCAGGCTCCCGTTTATCGTGGCAATAGTGGTAGTCCAATAATAAATGAGACTGGCAAGGTTATAGGAGTAGTCTTTGCTACCATGAAGCACGATGAGTATGGCAAAGTTGGCCTCTTCGTCCCAATAGAACAGTACCATCAACAATAATCAACCCCTCGCATCAATTAATGCTAGGGGTTGTCTTATAATTATTTTTTCATTAATTCTGTTGGAAATTCGCTCGCAAGTAGCAGATGCAATAGCCTAACTAGTCAATCCAAATATTTCTCTCTCCAGCTTACCCTTTCTTGTTCCACAAGCATTTCCTCAAGAGTCTTATCCCACTCATCAGATAAGGTGTTCCAGACTCTAGCGTATAGTGAGTCATCGCTTTCGTTATGAAGAATAAATTCTAGGCAAGGTACATCATCCACATACAGCTCTTCTGTAGCTACAATATCACCTATAATTATTTGGGTTTCACCTTTATCCTCTAATACGCCCTTTTTATGCAACGCCTCTATGACAACATCTTCCTCCCAGCGGAAGCGGGCTTGACGTTTTTCTGGGGCGTGGCGGAACACTTGTAGATTCTCTTCACCTTCAGAAGCAGGTTTTATTTCTCCAAGCAAAAATGAATCATGCGTTTGGCTATATAATAATTGCTCCGTCTCCAGCTCCTGCTCCTCCTCAAAGATGCCTCTGCCTAGCTGCTCTTCACCTTTTGATGTAAGCAATATTTTGTCAGTGGTTACTTTAATCAAACCAGATTTTTTCATTAAGCTTATCAAGTCCTCCACGAACAGCTGATCGACTAATAGTATTTCGCTTAGCTGTCGGGCATTTTCGATATTTGCCTTTTGAAAGGAAAGAAGCATCATTTTCATTAAAACGTCCATTTTAATCCGTTTTATGGGACGGTATGTTACCTCAATTGTATAAACTGGAACACACCATTCCCTAGAATCCATTATTTTCACGTTAGTATTCTGCTGCAATTCTCTTATTAAACGTTTCTTTTGTTCTTGCATGGTTTTACTCCTCTAATTTACGGTTCTCAAGCCGTTTTGAGATTTGACGACCTTCAGTAGACGGCCATACATTTCTCGAGAGTTTCTTTGTTTTGCTCGCTTTGTAAACATCTCTGTGCTACCTACTAGCATTAATAACTCTCTTGCTCGTGAGAGGGCTACGTTCAGCCTGCGATAATCATTCGCAAACCCTATATCTCCACTCTTTTCTTGATTATTCCGAACCATACTTAAAATAATGACATCCATCTCCATCCCCTGGAACTTGTCCACTGTACCAGTACGAATGTGTAGATACTTCAAGCTCGTCTCTTGCTGGACCAGTCTGTCGATCCGCTTCACTTGTTCTCCATAAAAGCTAATCACCCCAACGCTTTTCCTCTCTCCAGGAGTCATTCTACCTTCTTTTATAGCTGTCTCCGTTGCCTTGTCTAAATCAAAGAGTATGTCTCGAATCTTGTCGAGCTCTGCTTGATTAAATCTACTTTTCCCATCCTTCATTCTTTCCTCAAAGAATCTACTTTCGTTGGGCATATCAAGCCACAACAAATGATCCTGCCTTTTCACATAGCGTGATTCTAATAAATGATCACGCATTCCATCCGAATCTGTCAGTCCACATTGCAAGTGATAATTTTCTTCCTCATAAAATGGCGTGATTGTTTGCATGATATTTTCATGCATCCGATATTGAATTGCCAGCATTGTTTTGTGACTAGTCGGTAGGTTCTTAAACAACCTTTCAAATAAAGATTCTTTTAATAGCTTTTTCAGCTCTTCTTTTTCTTCAAAGTTGTTGCTTTCCTCTAGAATCGCTTGTAGTGTCTCCTCTAATGTATCTTCACCAACAAGAGGTGGAAGCTGATGATGATCACCAACCAAAATAATCTTTTTCCCTTTTAGCATCGGAAGAAGAAGCTCTGGTGGAGTAGCCTTTGATACCTCATCTATTATTACTACATCAAATGTCGGGTAATTCTCCATAAACTCTTTACGAGCAGAGGCTACACAGGTTGTCCCTATAACATTCGCGTGTCGCACATATAGCTTTCGAATCTCTTCAAGGTCGTGATCGTTTGCATCTTCTAACATTTCAGCCCACTCGTTTTGAAGCGCTTGAGTTATAGGAAGGCGAACTAGCCTTTGCTCATATTCCTTCATCTGATTTTCCGCCATGATTCGATCAATTTTCTTACTTTCTAGCTCTGATTCCGGATCAGATTTAATTAATCCCTCTAGATTTCTTAAGGACCTCTCCAATTCTAGTCCCGTTGCATTCACTTTCTTTATCTCAAGCTCACGATTTTCTAAACTTAGTTGTAGTTTTTCTATTTGTATAGTTGCATTCGCTAACCTTTCCTTTTGACCAGCTAATTGCGTTGTATATTTTGTCACTGTGTTTTCTATCATTTTTACATCCTTCTCCTCCTGAAGAAGTCCTTCAAGGGAGCTTTTTAGTTCATCCAATGCAGGCATTCCATCAGAAGAAGTAATGTTAGTTTGGGCAAGCTGTGTTTTTAACTGTTCCAAACGCTGAGAATATGCCATGCTTTTATTGGCTAATTCTCTCTTTTTAGGCTCGTAGTGAAGTGCCTCAGAACGAATCTGGCGAGTTAACTCTAGCTTAATAGCCTGGTATTTAGTAGTGGTGCTGCGTTTCGCCTGCTGCAATATTTCTCCTTGCTTCCAAACAAACTTCCTACGCACATAACAACCTTCTAATAAGATACTTAGTTTCTCAGCTCCCATATCATCTTCAGAGGAGATCATAGATTTCATTCGATCCATAAATTGATGAATTTCCTTTACGGTATAGCTGGAATCATAGACCACGCCGCTCCTACCAGCATTTTGAAGTATATTCTCTACAGAAACTTTCCTTTTAGTTAAGGTCTGTTCTAAATAGTCTATTGCTGCAGCCAGTCTAGAGTTCACCTCTCTCCAGTCAGAAAAGCTTTGAATATTTTCAATCAGTCTTTCAAGCTCTACCATCTGTTGGGAAAGTAAAGAGGTAGGAATTATCCCCATTTGTTCCATCTTATTCTTTAATTCATCATATTTCTTAATGGCATTCACCTGTTCAGCTAACTGCTCTGATTGACCAGATTTTAGTTGAATTAAACGATATTCTTCTTTTGTTTTATTGAATTCTTCTTCTACCTTTTTATAAGTTATAATCGTTTCTTGATATGAAATTTTACGATTTATTTCCGCTATCTGTACAGATAGCTGTTGAAGCTTCACAGTTAATTCCTGAGCAGTTAATTGTGATTCAAAGAAGGATTCTATATTACGAATGTTTTCCTTTGCCGTCTCACACTCTTCCTGAAGTGCTGACATTTCTTCTATTTCTTCTTCCTCAGCCTTTTTCAGAACGATAAGTGATTTTTTAAGTATCTTAATCTCACTTAGAAGCTCTGCAAACTTTTCTTGAGCATTGGCCTTTTCGACAATCTTCTCTTGAAGCATAGTGATTTGCTGCTCTATTTTCGCTTTATCCTTCTGAAGCTCTTCAAGCTGTTTTTTTAGCTTTCCTTCATTTAAGGGATGCTCTTGAATGTCTTTCTGTAAAGCTAATAATGTTTGCTCCTTCCAATAGGCTCCTACGTTTTCCTCGATAAACTTCTTTCCCTCTTCTTCAATACTTTCTGTTCTACCAAATCGAAGAATTCGTATATCTTTATTGGAGAGCAGTCGACTTAGAGCATTGTCCACGGCAAGGTTGGATTGTGAGGCTACCAGTGTTTTCAATCCTGCTTTTGCATTCTGCTGACAAATCTCTGAAATAACCGTTGTCTTACCTGTGCCAGGTGGTCCCTGAATGACATAGAGGTCCTCAGATGAAACAGCACCAATTACAGCTTCTCGCTGGTATTCATTTAATCTATTGTGAAAGACGAGTTCTTCCTTATTATGATGAATATGAACGGTAGGTTTATTTTCAAACAGAATCTTGTCTAGATTAGGATTTGCCGCAAGGCCATTTTGTAAATCCTCAAATCCTTTTCGGAGACGTCTTATTTGACTTAGGGTAGCAAAGTTACTAAATACAATCTCCTTAGAAGTAGAGTTAACTTGGTTTCTTCTAGCCATTTCCCGAAATTTCGGTCTTAATTCTACTTCAATGGTGCGTTTAGACTTATCTGCTTTTAAAACGTCACCGGCTTCTATTGTTACCCCTTTTATACTTGCACTGAGACCTCTTAGCTTGTTCCATTCCTTCGCTTCAATTTGATTGCCATGAATGGTCATCCTACTGAAGTCTTCATTAAAATTGAGATGCGTAAAGGCAGATGTAATATCCGAAATATCTGCGTTTCGCTCTTGAATTTTTAAATAGCCTTCCCAGCTTGAAATACGTTTTTTTACATATTCCGATCTTTCTTCTGCTACTGGAAGCTCTCGTATCATTGTGTGCAAGGTTATAGGGAGACCGGCTCCATTATTTTTAGTGGTCACAAAATTTAATGCTACCGTGAGTCTTCTATTTGTTTTTACTGGTGTATTTCCACCTTTTATATAAAAAGCTGTTGCTAGAAAACCGTCATTTTGGAGGACACATTCTAACACAGCCACTTTTCCTCCAAGTTTTTCCGTAAGCTTACTATTTGTTGACTCATTATCAAAAAAAATAGAGAGAGAAACATTTCCATGCGCATTAACTGGTTTTTTCTCAATATGTACTAAATAAGATTCCTGCAACCGAAAAAAGTCGTGTTCATCAGTTGACCAATCCTGTATTCCTCTACGTGCATTATTGGTTATTTTCAGACTGCATCGTATAGTTTTTTCTAAGGTTTTAGATAAGCTCATGAACAAGACCTCCTTAATTTTACTCAACCTTTATATCCTAGCACTTTTTCATGAAATCTTGAATTGACTTACATATAGAAAAATTTAGTGGATTACAATGAAAGTTATAAGAAATACCCTCCCTTTTCTTTGTCCTTGAAACAAAATTTCATCTAAAAATGTTTTTGTCTATTTTGTGAATTTTTTTATTGATATTTTTCTTTCTTTTCCTTTATGATGAGAGTACAGTTTTAAGGCGGAATATTCCGAAAACTGAAACTTTTAGTAGGAGGTATGGAAAATGACGAAAAACTTAGAAAGCGGTTTCAAATCAAAAAGTCCTCTCGCCAATCAAAAAAATCCAAAGAAAGAGGTGAATTCAACTAAACGGAATGATGAAAGCGTCCCTAACTATATTGCTATTTCAGAGAGCCAGGAGTTTAAAGCCTTGAAAAAACGAAAAGTGAAGTTTATTGTCCCTATTACCATATTTTTCTTGCTTTTTTATATTAGTTTACCAATCTTAACCTCTTACACTACTATTTTAAATAAACCTGCAATTGGGGATATTACATGGGTGTGGATCTTTGCACTCTCTCAATTTATCATGACATGGGTTTTATGTATGGTTTATGTAAGTAAAGCTAATAGCTTTGATAAAGATGTAGATGAGATTATTGCAAAAGAAAAGGCCGGTGATTATGCTTGAATACAATCAGTCCAATAGGCTTAGTGTTCTTTGTTTCCATTGTAATTCTTACTCTTTTTGTAACGTACATTGCCTCTAAACGAACCAATTCGGCTAGTGAGTTTTATACAGCAGGTGGTGGGCTTACCGGCTGGCAAAATGGAATAGCTATTGCTGGAGATTACCTTTCAGCTGCATCCTTTTTAGGTATTGCAGGTGCCATTGCCCTATTTGGATTCGATGGTTTTTTCTATAGCATTGGCTACTTGGTTGCCTATCTAGTGGTTTTATATATTGTAGCTGAGCCTTTAAGAAACTTAGGGAAGTATACTCTAGCTGATATGATTACCGCGCGTTTCGACCAGAAGAAAGTACGAGGGGCAGCTGCTATCAGCACAATTACCATCGTATTATTTTACATGATTGCACAGCTAGTAGGAGCAGGAGCACTCATTAAACTACTTCTTGGAATAGATTATTGGGTGGCTGTGTTAATCGTTGGAGCAATGATGACCATCTATGTACTATGGGGAGGAATGGCTGCAACAAGCTGGGTGCAAATCATTAAAGCTGTTCTATTAATGTTGGGTACTGTAATTATTTCCTTCCTAGTCCTCCTACACTTCAACTTTAATATACTAAGTATGTTTACAGAAATGAAAACTGCTACATCACATGGAGCTGACTACTTAAATGCAGGTGTTAAGTACACAAACGGACTAGATACCATTTCCATGATGATCGCTCTTGTATTAGGGACAGCAGGTTTGCCACATATTCTGATGCGTTTCTTTACCGTAAAGGATGCAAAAACTGCCCGTAGCTCTGTCATTTACGCTACTTGGATAGTGGGAATTTTCTATGTGCTAACTATCTTCCTTGGTTTTGGGGCTGCTGCATTAGTAAGTACTGAAACAATTGTCGCTGCAAACCCTGCTGGTAATATGGCTGCTCCACTATTAGCTCAAGCATTAGGGGGAGATGCATTAATGTCCTTTGTATCTGCTGTTGCATTTGCCACTATTTTAGCTGTTGTAGCTGGACTAGTCTTATCTGGTGCTTCTGCATTCGCACACGATATTTATGCCCAGATTATTAAAAAAGGAAAAGTAACAGAAAAAGAGCAAATGAGAGCTGCTCGTTTTGCTGCTGTCGGTGTTTCTATTTTCTCTATTGTTTTAGCACTTGGTGCTCAGACCATGAACGTAGCTTTCCTAGTCTCCATTGCATTTTGTATTGCTGCAAGTGCAAATCTACCAGTTATCATCTACACGATTTACTGGAAGAAATTTAATACTACGGGAGCAATGACTGCAATTTTATCCGGTCTTATTTCAGCAATTGTGCTTGTAGCTTTAAGTCCAAATATATGGGGTACCGATGGGACTCACCTTCTAAACGGTGAAGCGATCTTCCCATTAACAAATCCAGCAGTATTCTCGGTGCCAATCGGATTTCTAGGCGGTCTTATTGGAACATTGATTGGATCTCGTGCAGATTCGAAAAAGTATGCAGAGGTTGATGTAAAGGCGAATATCGGATTAAAATAAACCTTTAGAAGCCGAGTCTTAAATAAAGTAAAAGCGAAGAGCACTGGCTCTTCGCTTTTATTGTCTAGCTCCAGCGCCTTGCCCCTCAAGGTCAAACGTGGCCCAGCTGTGGTGGCGTAACCTTCTCCGCTGGGCCTCATTTACTTGTCGGGGCAGACATAGGTGCTTGCGCTTTTATTAGATTAATGTGAGTCCGGGAATACGTCTTCTAATGTTGTTTTAAATTCATCATAGAAGCCTTCTATAGGCTCGCCTGCTCTAATCTGGTTACCATATTCACTCATACGCTCTACAAAATCAGGGTCTAAGGAAACATAGACATGGTCAAAATCTCTACCTGCTTCTCTTGCTTTGTCACCAATTCTTTTTTCTAAGTCTTCGCTACCTTCATTACCATCCTTCATTCTCACCGCAACATATGCATTAGATTCTGACACAATTACGCTAGCAGCATCTACTTCATCTAGCTCTGCAATTTTTTCGGCAACATCATCGGCAACATCTACCTTTTGATCTCCGTTAGAGGATACATCACCATTTTCAGTACCAGCCCCTGCTCCCTCGCCTGTACTCATATCATTTGTTGTATCAGTAGTGTTAGTAGTGTTTTCATCCTTCTTGTCGTCATTGTTACCACAAGCTGCTAAGAAACCTACTAATACTAAAATTAGGAATGGCTTAAGTAATTTTGTCATTGTTATTCCTCCTTTCTATATTCATGAATTTAGAATGTGTAACATTTAAGAGATTATGCATATGAGAAAAATTGTTTTCCAAAAGAGACGGAATTTTCTGTTATAATTTACTTAGAGTTATAGGAGGAGGCTTTATTATGACTATCACTTTATTTGATCTATTAGAGAAATCTTTTGAAGAAATGGTAACTATTCGTAGATATTTACATATGCATCCAGAGGTTTCCTTTAAGGAATACAATACCTCTAGGTATATCCAAGAATATTACCGAAAGCTCGGAATATCCTATGAAGGAAATGTTGGAGGAAACGGAGTAGTTGCCAGAATAAAAGGCTCTAAACCAGGTAAAACCATTGCATTGCGAGCAGACTTTGATGCATTACCCATTCAAGATGAAAAAAATGTACCTTACAAATCCACCATCCCTGGCGCTATGCATGCATGCGGACATGATGGACATACTGCTGCCTTGCTAGTTTTAGCAAAGTCCCTCAATAGTATGAAAGAAGAACTAGCCGGAGAGTATGTGTTTATCCATCAGCACGCTGAGGAGTATGCACCTGGTGGAGCAAAACCGATGATTGAAGCTGGTTGTTTGGAAGGAGTAGATGTCATTTTTGGGACTCATTTATGGTCACAAATATCGCTCGGAACTATTTCCTATAAAAATGGGCCTATTATGGCAGCGGCAGACCGCTTTATTATTACCATTCAAGGCAGAGGTGGTCACGGAGCTGCTCCTCATGACACAAAGGATGCTATCGTCGTTGCCTCGCAGCTAGTAGGCAATCTTCAACAAATTGTATCACGACGTGTAAATCCTACCGCTGCCGCTGTTTTATCAGTAGGTTCCTTTGTTGCTGACAATGCTTTTAACATTATTGCAGACACAGCTAAATTGAGTGGAACTATTCGAACTTTTACTCCCGACATGCGTGACTTTATGGAGCAAGAGCTTAAACGGGTGATAGAAGGAACTTGCCTAGCAGCAGATTGTTCTTATTCTCTCACTTATGAGCGAGGCTATCCACCTGTAATTAACCACGAGGAAGAAACAACATACTTAAGAGAAATAGCTGTTTCTATTTCTGATATTCAACATGTGGAAGAATCCGAGCTTTTAATGATTGGAGAGGATTTTGCCTATTATTTAGAAAAGGTTCCTGGCACTTTCTTTTTAACCGGTGCAAAGCCTGAAGGAGAGACATATCCTCATCATAGTCCTATGTTTGATTTTAACGAAAAGGCAATGCTGATTGCAGCTAAAACTCTAGGCAAGGCAGCGATCAATTATCAGCAGAAGTAAAAAAGCAAAGACAGATGTTAATCTGTCTTCGCTTTAATTTTACATTAAAATATCTATCCAGATTTTCACCGCTGTTGCAGCGATCATGATAGCTAAAATAATTTGCAGTATCTTTGTATTCATAGTTTTCCCGATTTTAGCTCCTAATGGTGCCGCTATTATACTAGCGATAATCATGATAAATGCCGGCCAATAGTCAACCTGACCTGTCATTAGTTTTCCAACACTTCCCCCTATGGAGGAAATAAAGGTCACCGCTAAACTTGTTGCAATGGTCATACGTGTAGGAATATGAAGAACTGTTAGCATAATCGGCACTAATAAGAACCCTCCAGCTGCTCCCACTATCCCGGATCCTATCCCAACGATTAGCGCTAAACTAGCTGCTAATATTTTATTAAAGGTCACTTCGCCTATTGGGTTATCATCCACTTGTTTTTTAGGAATAAACATCATCACTGCAGCTACTAAAGCAAGAATTCCATAGACGATGTTAACTGACTCCTCTGATAAAAACCCAGATCCAAAGCTCCCTATAAAACTACCAATTAGAATTGCGCTACCCATATAAATTATAAGTTGTTTATTTAAATATCCACCCTTACGGTATGCCCATACCCCTGCAATAGAAGCGAACAAAACCTGTACTGCGCTTATACCTGAAACCTCGTGGGCTGTAAATGCTGCAAGCCCAAACATTGGTGGTATATAAAGAAGCAGCGGATATTTAATAATTGATCCTCCGACTCCTAACATACCGGAGAGGAAAGAACCAATAAATCCTAACCCGAAAATTACGAGTATAAACAATATGTCCAATTATTTCTCCTTCTTTCATTAGAAAAGGATAAGCGCCAATGTCTACCCAGCAAGTAAGAAGCTAGAGCTAGACAATCATGGAACTTCCTTACTCTTCAAAAATAGCGAGTAGAATCTACTCGCTATATGATTAAGCTTTTTGGATATAGAAGTACAAAACTCCATCTTCTTCTTTTTGTTCTAAAATTGTGTGCCCCCCTGCTTTTGCCCAAGCAGCAAAGTCATTCAATGCTCCCTTATCTGTAGCAAGCACCTCTAACACTTCTTTTGATTCAATTGTATCGATTGCTTTCTTTGTTTTAACTATCGGCATTGGGCAAGCTAAGCCTTTTGCATCTAATGTTTTTGTAATATTCATGTTCTATTCCTCTTTTCTTTAATTTATCTTACGGCACAACGATTTGGCCCTATTTCCATTTCTGTTTGCTCATCATTGTCTGGCGTAATTTTACCCATGTTCATTTGACGAATTTGCTGATAAGCATTCGGTTGAGGTGGAAGGTTGTCTGTTACCATTTTTCTGAATTCTTCTTCATCTGTAATATTCAAGCCGTGATTTTCTCTAAATAGATCACCTAGACGTTTTGAAACCGTCCCGTTTGTATTAAGCTCCTCTATAATCATAAAGTGAGCAGGCAGTACAATTAAATCCTCTGCTAATTCTCTGTACCGAGCATATAATGTTTCTCGAAGATCCCCTACCCAATCCTCTGCAAGACCAGCTAAATCAGGACGTCCAATGGAATCTATAAATAAAATATCTCCTGTTAATAAATATTTTTGATCAATCACAAAAGAAGTGGAGCCAATAGTATGACCCGGTGAATAAATTGCACCGACCTCCATCTTGCTTGCACCTATTTCTACAGTTAAGCCATCTGTTAGCGGTGTATATTCAAATACTACTTCCTCTGCATCCTTCGGAGGTAAATAATATGTTGCACCAGTTTGAGCTGCAATATGTCTACCACCTGAAATATGGTCTGCATGTAAATGCGTGTCGAATACATGCTTAATTTCTACGCCTTTTTTATTTGCAAATTCTGTGAATACATCTGTAAAGCGAACTGCATCTATAATTGCAGCTTCTCCTTCTGATATAGCCATATAAGATAGGCAGCCTTTTCCTAGACGGACAAACTGATAGAGCTCTCCGCCACCTGCCAAATCCCCAACTTTAATCGGTTCAAGATACATACTCCAGGATTTCATTCCACCTTCTAAATATGCTACTTCTCTTCCTGCATCAGATAGCATTTCTGCAACCATAATAGAAGAGCCTTCTTTAGCGCATACCACAAGTACTTCCTTATCATTTGGAATTTGTGGAAGAACCTCTTCAATTCCATCCAGCAGTTCAAAGTAAGGAATATTTACATACTCAAATTTGTGACCATCAATTTTCCAGTCTTCAAATGCATCTGTATTACGTACATCTAATATAAACAACTCTTTATTCTCAATAACCTTACGAGCAACATCTGCTGCTGTCCACTTATTTACTGTCATAATATTACCCCCACAGGTATATTTTTATTTATTAGATAAGCAGAAAGAGTAAATCTTTCTGCATTAAAATGTTAGTGTCGGTGCCGCATCCTTCGCAAATTCTAGGAACGTAACTGCTCCTCCAACGTCAATTCCATCCACTAAGTCTTCTTTGTTGATCCCCATTACATCCATTGTCATTTGACAAGCAATGAATTTTACGCCAAGTTCACTTGCCATAGAGACTAATTCCGGGATTGCAGGAATATTTGCTTTAGAGAACCCTTCTGCTAATGCTTCTTTCCCCGCTGGCATTGATAAATGCTGCATACCTTGCTTATGAATTAAGTTTAATCCTTCGAATGTAAAGAAAATGGCTACCTCTTTGTCTGCAGCAGCTGCTGCAGTTGCAATATTGAATACCTTGTAAGCATCAAACAAACCACCTTGTGCTGCTATAATAGCTACCTTGTTAGACATATTTTCGCTCTCCTTTTATACTTCTTTTTTTATATTTCCCGTCCACTGACTCATTCCAGGGAGTACGTTGTATACTTTTTTAAAGCCATTCTTTGCTAATAGATGGGCTGCCATATCACTTCTTGTTCCTGTACGGCAAATAACGTAAATCTCTTGTTCCTTGTCTAGTTCCTCTAAACGAGATTCAAGATCTCCCATCGGAATAGATTTGGCACCTTCAATATGACCAAAAGCATATTCTGCTTCTTCTCTCACATCTAGAATTAAGCCATCACCATTTAAAACTTCCTCATTAGATATTGTCGCCTCAAAGGTTGTCTCTTCTACTGCTTCACCCGAACTTTTTCGAATATAGTGATATAAGATTTCTCCCTCTTCTACTGTTCCAATATACTGATGTCCTACCGTCTTTGCCCAAGCTGCCAAGTCAGCCTTCGAGCCCTTATCTGTCGCTTGAATTTCAAGCACCTGACCATTAGCTAAATCATTCATTGCTTTTTTAGTTCTTACAATTGGCATAGGACAAGCAAGGCCCTTAGCATCTAGTTGTACATCTGCTTTCACTCAGATTACCCCCTTAGGTATATTTTTACTGAAAAAAATTATTCTATTTTCCCTTGCCATTCCAACATTCCGCCTACCATGTTTGTTACATCATGACCCTGTGACTCTAAATAGGCTGCTGCCTTCCCACTGCGACCACCAGAACGACATACTATAATGTATGGTGTTTTCTTATCTAGCTCATTCAAACGAAACTCAAGCAAGCCTAATGGAATATGCTTAATCCCAGGAATATGACCGCTTTGCACTTCATCGACTTCTCGAACATCGATTAAATTTAGCTTTTCTCCTGCTTCTAGCTTTCGTTGAACCTCAGTTGTTGTAATTTCCTTCATGTTTCTCTCTCCTTAATATGAACTCATGCCACCACGGACATTCGTAACTTTTTGAAATCCTAGTTTTTTTAACTGTTTACATGCCTGTGCTGAGCGCATACCGCTCTGACAGATAACTACTATTTCTTTATCCTTTGGCAAAGAGGCAAAGTTTGAACCTAGAGGGATATTTTTAAATTGCTTAATATTACGTCCCTTGAATTCAGCTGGTGTACGGACATCTATAAACACCTTGTCCTTATCCTGTAGAATACTCTTTAATTCATTCGTGGAGATTGTTTTCACTCCTTTAGCTGGTTTCATTCGCCAAACTAAAAAGAGGATTACTACTGCAAGTAAAATTAGTATTTCCATAATTTCCTCCTTATATGAATAGGTTAACATTTCCGTTCTCTGCATCTGCCAGGTAAGCGGCTACTCCTGCATATTCAACGCCATCTAGTAGCTCTTCCTTTTGTAGGCCAAGTAAATCCATTGTCATCGTGCAGGATACAATCTTAATATCTTGCTCTTGAGCCATCTCTATCAGCTGTGTAAGAGATAATGCATTATGCTTTTTCATGACATGCTTAATCATTTTTGGTCCCATTCCCATCATTTGCATTTTAGAAAGACCAAGCTTTTCAGCTCCTTGCGGCATCATCCAACCAAACATTTTCTCTAAGAATCCCTTTTGTACAGATGTTGGATCTTGCTTGCGTAGTGCATTGATACCCCAGAATGTATGAAAAATAGTTACCTCATGATCATAGGCTGCAGCCCCGTTTGCAATAATATACGCTGCCATCGCTTTATCATAATCACCACTAAATAATACAATTGTTGTCATTTTCTTTTCCATGCTTTCTCTCCTTGTATACCCCATGAGGTATTTTTTGTTTTAAAAAATAAGAGCCGTTTTACCGGCTGAGCTTATTAACGGATACTACCTACTTTTAACCATTAAATTTACTGCCTCTTGAATTGCAGAATTCATTTTATCTCTATTTCCTTCTGCCTGTTGTACACATTCCACTAAGTTTTCACTTACAATGACACCGATTGTTCGGTCAACTGCTGATCTAACAGCGGAAAGCTGGGTAATTACTTCTTTACAGTCCTTACCTTCCTCCATCATACGTAATACGCCACGTAATTGACCCTCAATACGTTTAACACGATTAAGTGCCTTTGCATCATACTGCATCCATTACGCCTCCCTCTTTGTATGTCATGGGTATTCGGCCTCTGCACAAGCCCTATAATATACCCCTATAGGTATAATGTCAACTAGGAAATATTTTCCTACCAGTAATTAAAACACAGCAGGTAACAATAGATTTACCAGCTGTGTCTCCAATTATTTACTTTTTATATTTTTTAAGATTATATTGCTATTAGGAATGCTTGGAATACTAACCAAGCTGTAGCTTAAGTCTTGGGTTGGCACTTCAAATTCCATCTGATTCACAAAGTAATCTAAACTTATTTTCATTATTTCTACCGTCACCCATTCACCTGCACATCTATGCCCTAGGTCAAATTCTCCTCCACCTTGAGGAATGAAGCTAAAGGTGCTATCTTGCCAGTCACTAAATCTCTCTGGCTTAAATAACTCTGGATTTTCCCATAGATTCGGATCATGATTTGTACCATACAAATCTAATAAAGTAAGTGTACCTTTCTCGAATTGGTACCCCTCCCAAGTAAAGTCTTTTTTCACTTTTGCAATCGCTGTTGGAAAGAATGGATAAAACCTTCTAACCTCTTGAATAAACATTTTCAAATATTTATCTTCCTTCAAGTTTAGCTTAGCACTTTCTTCTGGATATTGAATAACTGCCAGAGCAGTAAAACACAGATATACAGATATAGCAATAATCGGACGAAGAATATTTAATACTTCTACTGCCACTGTTCTGGCATCAAGTAATTGACCTTGTAGGTCTTTATGATAAGAGAACGTATATAAAGCAGATCCACTTGGTGGGTGAAGGGTTCCTAGGCGAACCTCTTCAACTAGTCTTTCAATCCATTCCTCTGCTTCTCTTCTTGCCCGTCTTCCCGCCCAATGCTCTGGGCCCATAGCTGCAGGAGATTCAAATAATTTTCCTAATAATACACTTTTCTGCTTTTCCTCATTCTCCTTGAGCGAGACTCCTGCCCAGTCACATGCTATCTGACATAAAAGCTCCTTTGCTTCCTTATAAACAATTACTTCATCTTGCTGCTCCCATTTAGCTAGTTTGGCTTCCCAAGACTTTTTAGTAATTTCCTTTAACCTTTCCATCTGTTCTGGGGACATTACTGCTAGAAACATTGCTTTACGGTTACGATGCTCTGCTCCATCCAGTGTTTGCACAGATCCCTCTCCCAGGAGCGTTTTCTTCACTCGATTTGGCGCTGCCCCATTTCTTATAAATTTTTCATTATCATAAAAAAGCTCAGCAGCCTCTTTGCCACCCATGCATATTGCTTTTTTTCCCAAGAGACGTGTTTCAAAAATATTGGAAGCAAAGGTCTTTCTTCTATTTGGTACAAACAAATATCCTTCTCTTAACAGAGTTAAACTGTGGTCGATTCCATCTTCTTTAGGAATTTCTCTAAAATTAGTCATTACTGCTCACTCCCTTGTATACGTATTCTTACTAATCCCTTCCCTTTTTATGCGCATTAAAACTAAGAGTAGGAAGTTCTTAATAAGAGAATTAGAAAGTATTATGATAAAATAGAAATACTTTAAGTATAGAGAGGAAAGGTTTAGATGAAATCACCTTTTACATATAAACATACAGTTCCAAAAGAACTTGGCGATAAGAAGCCTGCTTTGTTTTTATTACATGGAATGGGAAGCAACGAGGAAGATTTACCCCAGCTTGTGGAAGACTTTAAGGATACACATCATATATTCAGCCTGCGAGGACCTATCGTTTTTAATCCAGGATATGCTTTTTTTACGATTGAGGAGGAAGGAAAACCGGAACGCCACATATTTGATCAGGTGCTTGTCTATGTGCAGTCCTTTATACGAGAGGCCATCACAGAATTTAAATTAAATCCTAAGGAAATTTCAGTAGTTGGCTTTAGTCAAGGGGCTGTGCTTGCCCAAGCCTTAGGCATTATTATGGGAATCGAAATAAAAGCAGTAGCCTCCTTAAGTGGTTATTTGCCTGATTTCGTAAAAGAGCAATATAGAAAAGTACCAATTGAGCATCTAAAGGTGTTTATTTCTCATGGAGATTATGACTATGTTATTCCACCAAAACGAGCAATAGACAGCAAAGAATATTTTGAAAGCGCTGGTGCGGAAGTGACCTTTAAAACTTACGGGGAGGGACACGGAGTAGTACCAGAAAATCAGGCAGATCTAGTGACCTTCTTAAAAAGCTATTAAATAAAATAGACATCGGTATCAAGCTGCCGATGTCTATTTATTTTTTCTATGCTAATGGCAAGGCTTATAGAGCTATCTAAGCCTTTAAAAAAATCATTTTATACAGGAAAAAGCCAATACTAAAGGGATTTTCAGCCTACGCTGATACTCAGACTCCTCCTCAAATCTAGCTCTGACCGGAGCTCCTTCTCGCAAATCTGTTATTTGGAAACCAGCATTCACAAGTGAGCGAAAATATGATTCTATCGTTCGATGATATTTGACGACCGATTGACTAAGCCACGGCTCGCTTCTTTCACTCTCTCGAAAATAATCATCTACAACCCAATCCTCTCTTTTATCGCCTGATTGCTTACTTTTAAATGATGAGGTGGTGACAGGATGCTGTACACTAAACACAAAGCGCCCTCCCTCTTTTAGTGTGTTATATATTTGTTGAAATAACTTTTCTATATCACTAACATAATGAATGGCAAAACGTGAGGTAACAAGGTCGTATGTATCTGTTGGATATTCATATGATTCCATTACTCCAGCTATTACGTTCCCGTTTACCCCTTGTAAATTTTTTAGAGCCTCTTTTCTCATTTGCACCGAGCCCTCTAAACCTACATATGATTCTGCTCCTTGCAAAAGTAGCTCTTTGCCAAAGGAGGCATCCCCACACCCTAGATCCAAGATAGATAGCCCTCTATAACTTCCAAGCAGTTCAAAAATTATTGGCCCTTCTATGGCATTATTGGGACTTTCCTTTCTTCCTCTTCTTTTCATATAGCAAGCAAAAAAATCATCTTGATCATACACACTTGGTCCCTTAAATTCCATCTATTGCACCTCTTCTTATTCAAATTTTGTACCAAGCATTCTAATATCTAAATTGATTCGCGCATAAAAGCACTTCCCATTAGTGTGGAACAGCTGGGAAGTGCTTCATTCTATAAAGGTATTAAAATATACGTTTTTCCGAATCCTTATCAAAAAAGTGAGCTTTTCCCATATCAAAAGCAAGTGTAATATTATCTAATGGTTTAATAGTTGTATTAGATTCTATTCGTGCAATAAATTCAGAGCCATTTAGAGAGGAATATAGGAATGTTTCGGCACCCATCAGCTCTGCCACATCGATTGTCGCTTCAAATTGGGAGGCAGTGTTTGAGGCGATGTCTTGTGCACTTGTATAAATATCCTCTGGTCGAACCCCTAGGACAAGGTCTTTTCCGATATACCCTTCTTTTTTCAGAGCAGTTAGCTTTTCTTGAGGAACTTGGATTTTCACATCACCAATAACTATGGCATCTTCCATTAATGTACCCTCAAAAAAGTTCATAGCCGGTGAGCCTATAAATCCACCTACAAAGATATTAACTGGAGAATTATAAACCTCCGCAGGAGTACCGACCTGTTGGATCAATCCATCCTTCATTACCACAATTCTGCTAGCCATTGTCATTGCCTCTGTTTGATCATGTGTTACGTAAATAGTAGTTGTTTGCAGGCGACGATGAAGCTTCTGTATCTCCGTACGCATTTGAACACGTAGCTTAGCATCTAAGTTAGATAATGGCTCATCCATTAAGAAAATTTTAGCATCACGAACAATTGCCCTACCTAATGCCACACGTTGCCTTTGTCCTCCTGACAATGCTTTCGGCTTTCGTTTTAAATATTCTTCTAATCCTAGAATCTTCGCTGCTTCTTTAACCTTTTCATCTATTATTTTTTTATCTTCCTTACGAAGCTTTAGACTGAAAGCCATATTCTCGTATACTGTCATATGCGGATACAGTGCATAGTTCTGGAAAACCATTGCTATATCGCGGTTCTTTGGCGCGACATCATTCATTCTTTTTCCATCGATTTCAAAGTCGCCTTCAGAAATATCCTCTAATCCCGCTATCATCCGAAGAGTAGTAGATTTACCACAGCCTGAAGGCCCTACAAACACGATAAACTCCTTGTCTTGAATATGTAAATTGAAATCCTTTACAGCAACTACACCTTTTTCATATTCCTTTGTTAGGTTGACTAATTTTAACTCTGCCATACATAATTCCCCTCCCCAATTCTATTTCCCACAAATTATGCTTACGTTTGGATGCTCATTTAAACGACTTGCTGGAACGTCTACCGTAATTGGTCCTTGGCGTAATTGCTGCATGGTGTGCATTTTATTTTCCCCAAACGCCAGTAATACGATTTTTTTGGCACGCATGATTGTTTCGATGCCCATGGTAATTGCGTATTCAGGTACCTTTTCGCCTTCTGGAAAATACCTTGCATTTTCCAGTTTTGTTTGCTCGGCCAAGGTCACCATATGAGTAGTAGATTCAAAGGGTGTTCCCGGCTCATTAAACCCTATATGTCCATTAACTCCAATCCCCAAAAGCTGGATATCTATTCCTCCACTTTTCTGTATGAGTGACTCATATCTCTCACACTCAGCTTCTATATTATGTGCCAGCCCATTAGGAAGGTGAATATTATCTGGATGGATATCAATATGACGAAAAAAATGTTCGTTCATATAAGAGTGGTAGCTGGTTGAATCACCTGGTGCAACTCCAACATACTCATCTAAATTGAAGGTTTTTACTTTTGAAAAAGAGAGTCCTTGTTGATGTAGCTTGATAAGCTCCTCGTAAAAACCAATGGGAGTTCCACCTGTGGCAAGTCCTAAAATACTGTCCAGTTTTTTTTCTATTTGATCCTTAAATATTATTGCAGCCTGCTTACTCATTTCTTCATAGCTATTTACATGAATCCATTCAATATTATTTTGTGTCATAGGAATAGCTCAGTCCACCTTTACAAAAAGTGTAACAAACATCAAAGGAATCATTGACTAGGACAATATCTGCATCCTTTCCAACAGTAATACTTCCTTTTCTATCGTATACCCCTAAACGTTTCGCTGCGTTTCCAGAGGATATCTTAACTAAGTCTTGCACTGACCAGGACGATAGACGTTTCATCCTAGCTACTGCCTCATTCATCTTTAGTACACTTCCCGCCAATGTACCGTTCTCTAAAGTAGCTTTAGAACCAAGCACCCTCACTTGTTGATCTGCTAAAGTGTAGATGCCATCAGACAAGCCCTTTGCTCGCATTGAATCTGTGATGAGAATTAGCCTTTCTGGTCCAATTATCTTTATCAATAAAAGAAGCATATCCTCTGACAAGTGAACTCCATCTGCTATTAGCTCGCAAAAAAGCTCATCTTGTAATAATCCCGCTCCCACTATTCCAATTTCTCGATGATGTAGACCTGTCATGGCATTGGTATAATGCGTAAGGTGCGAGAGACCGTGCTTGATTGCACCTTTTAGCTCCTCAAAAGTAGCTTTCGAATGACCAGCGGAAATAATGACATTACGTCCTGCAAGCAGTTGAATCATTTCATATTCATTATCCAGTTCTGGAGCAAGTGTAATAACCTTTAAGTTTGTTAGCTGCTCACCAAACCAATCTTTTAATAGAGTTATAGAGGGCTTTCGAATAAATGGCAAAGGCTGTGCACCAGCTTGTTCTGGATGTATAAATGGTCCTTCAAGGTGAAAGCCAAGCATTTCTGCACCATTCCTTATTTCCTCATCCATCATTTCCCTGTTCACTTGGATAGCCTCTCTAATCCTTTCAGGCGAATGGGTAAGTGTAGTAGCCAGATAGGAGGTGGTACCCTCAGATGGTAAATAAGTAGCGATTCTTTTAGATGCTTCCGTTTCGCAGTCCATGAAGTCAGCTCCAACTGCCCCATGAATATGAATATCTATAAATCCAGGTATAGCTAGAAGTCCTTCACCATCTATTCTGTTCCTCACAGACGTAAGAATTTTTGTTTGTGAAATCTCTTGAATTATTCCGTTACTTATTAGGATCTCACCGTCAATGATTTGACCATCCTCTATACATATTTTAACATTTTGGATAAGATAATCACTCATAGGACGGCCTCCTTACTTTTTCTTTCTTCTATACGTCTGATTTTGTATATCCTCAATAGCCTCTCTTGTTGCGTCTAGATAGGTGATAGTTGTATCAAATTGCTTAGAGGCAACCGACATGAATAATATATCCATTACATGTAGCTGTGCTAGTCTAGAAGAGGTCGCTGCACTTCTAAAATTGGCTTCTCTTGTCGGAGAGGTAAATAGCTGAATAGATGCTATTTCCGAAACTGGGGTTTGCCCATATTTCGTTAAACTAATAGTCGTAGCTCCTCTTTCATTAGCGAGCTCCAGAATTTTTTCAACCTCAAAGCTATTACCAGAAAAGGAGATCCCTAAAACAACATCATCCTCGTTTGCGTTAGCGACAATGGTTGCACCCATATGTAAATCCATACTGACCGTTGCTGGTTTATGAATTCGTAAAAACTTTTGCTGTGCATCTATCGCACTTATACCAGACGCTCCCAACCCAAATAGATGAACATTTTTTGCATTCACAATTGCATCAGCTGCAAGCTCTAGCTGCTTACCATCAATAAGCTGCGCTGTTTCTAGCAATGTTTGAACTGCTTGATTTGTTACCTTCTGAATAGTGTCTTCCACAGGCTCATTCGGCTTGATATCGCGGTCGGTAAGTTCAATTTTACGACCTAGGTCTCCATTGATTCGCAGCTTTAGCTCTTGAAATCCCTTTAGCTTTAACGATTTACAAAGCCTTGTTACTGCTGCTCCACTTGTATGGCTCTTTTCCCCTAGCTCTGAAACGGTCATCTCTACTGTTTGCTCCGGATTAGTTAAGATAAAATCAGCAATTTTTTGCTCCGAAGGAGGCAGTATTTCTCTCATTTCTTTTAATAAAACTAAACCACCACTTGCAATACCCATTTAAAATCATCCTCTACTGAAATTTCTATTTGAAATCCACTTTTTTAGGTGGCTTTGTGGGAGAGGCTATTAAGCTAGCGGCAGTTAGAAAGGGGTGAGGGGATGTATCGTTCATTTCAGAGTG
>CAKQHO010000045.1 GCA_934234185.1 uncultured Psychrobacillus sp.
CCAAAACGTCGTGGACGGCTCAAAAACATATAGCTGGAAGCCGAATGAGTCATCCGGTAAACATACTCCGTCTTATCAACATAGAGGTAATTCCCCTCCCGTATCTTCGAGAATGTCTGTATCCCGATAGGATATAGTCTTTGCAAATCTTCCATATCAATCATATTTTTCACAAAGCTACTAAAAATTATCCATCAGTCATTGCTTTACAAAAAAAATATCAACTATCTTCACAGACGGTTGATATAATAGAAATCACATCGGATTTACACCGACATGAGGGCGTTGATCAAGAATACACCGCTGTGTATTTCCTGACCACAAAATGTAGGGGCTTCATGTGTGTAGCATGAAGTTAGGGACCTACATGTTCCATCTCACTTTCGTGTAAAGTATTAAAAGTACTCTATGACATTATTAACTTAAAAAATATCAGCCATTAATGACTTTAGTCTTCCTTGGCGTGAGATTGTTCTCCATATCCATAACCGTAGCCATATCGCTTACCATAGCCATAATACTTGCCATATTTGCCATAACCATAATAATAACCATACTTTCTTCTCTTCAGATCCAAACCATTTATCACAGTACATAGGTTAGGTAATTTATCTTTTTCAGCAAGTTCGTTAATCAAAGTATATTCATTCTTGTGAGTATAGTCTGCGCGACAAACATAAACTGATAGATCAGCCACACGTCCAATTAGCAAGGTATCGGTAACCATGCCAACAGGAGCGGTATCCAGAATCACATAATCAAAATTCTTCTTGAGTGTTTCAATCGCTTTATCCAAGCCATCACGGGCCAATAATTCAGTCGGATTAGGAGGAACTGTTCCACCAAGAAGAATATAAAGATTCTTACTGACATCGGAAAGCTGTACTAAATCCATCAAGTTCTTTTCCGGATTAGCCAAATATTGAGTTATACCAACTTCTTTTCTTGGAATATTAAATACCTTATTCAAGCCCGGTTTACGAATATCAAGACCAACGATTACTACTTTCTTCCCTAATAAAGAAAGACTAATAGCAAGATTAGCAGAAATGAAAGATTTGCCCTCACCACTAACCGTAGAAGTAACCAGAATCACCTTCTTGTCATTTTCAAGCATAAACTGAAGATTCGTTCGGATATTACGGAAGGTTTCACTCATCAGATTATTTTGATTCTCAAATACAGCAATAGCACCCTGCTTTTCATCAGTCAATGGGATATCACCAACAATAGGTACACTGGTAAGCTTTTCTACATCAGAACGACCTTCAATCTTGAATTTAGTCAATTCGAGCAAATAAATAACCCCTACCGGAATTCCAACTCCTAACACTAAAGCAATCAGGTAAATCATTTTACGTTTAGGAGATACAGGAGCATCATCTGCTATAGCGTCATCTATAATCTTTGCATTATTGGCTGTAGCAGCCAGAGTTATAGCATTTTCCTCACGCTTCTGAAGCAACATCAAATAAAGTCCGGCCTTTATCTCCTGTTGGCGAGCAATACTCACAAACTCACGCTCCTGACCAGGTGCCTCACTAATGCGACGGGAATAACGGCTCGCTTCACGATCCAAATCCGCCTTTGTGATAAACAACCCACGCAACACCCTGTCTAAAGATACTTGTACATTCTCTTTCATTGCACCAATGCTGGTATCCAAGTTTATAATGGTAGGGTTATTCTCTGTTGATGTACGTAATAAACGTTTCCTCTCAACAAGCACTTCATTATAACGGTTGATGGCAGCAGCAAGATTCAAATCCTGCAATCCGATATTACTGGGCAGAACCTCATAACCTTCATTTTGCATATATTTCTGCAGATCCTGCAGCAAATTAATCTGGGTTTGATTCTCCACACGCTTCTTTTCATATTCAGCACTACCAGTTAAAGCAATCTGAGCATCACTGGTTAAATCCGTAATACCTGCCCCACGTTTAAAACTCTCCAGATCCTTTTCCGTACTACCCAATTCTTTGGAGATTATGCCAATACGTTCATTGATAAATTCGGCTGTTTTCTGTGCCACCTCGTTCTTATCATTATTCGTATTGATATTATACATCTCTAATAGCTTATTGATAAAATCCTTGCCTCGCTGTACATTTGAGTTTTTCAATGATATGACAGCTACAGAAGTAGTTTTGGAAGTAGGCTCAATAGTCATATTCTTGCAATACGCTTTCGCTACAGCCAAAGGGTTATTAATTGTGGCTGTAATATTGCGTGTAATCTTTTCCGAACCTATAGTTTCTTCCAATGTTCTTTTAGAAGACGATATAGAATCCGATGTCAGAAAGAAAGCCAGTGTTCCCCGATCGGTAGGAAAAACAGCCGGCAACTTCTCAAAATGTTTCTGATATTCATCATCGCCTATCTTCACATTCACATCCATACTTCCTTGTGGTTGCAATGCCATCTCCACAATCATCGGTTTCTCCAACAAATCAGCTTCCTGTGGCGTCAGACTCACTTGTACAGGTGAAGTCTTATACATGTTTCTGGAAGGGAATTCATCCTCATCCATATAGGATATATAAAGCCCTAAGTTTTCAACCACCTCCTTAGCTATCGTTTTAGAATGGAGAACCTCAATCTCATTATCAATATTCTGAGAAGAAGAGATCATACCATCCAATCCCAGACTCTCCAACCCGGAAAGCATTCCGGCACTCCCACCTTTCTTATCATCCTTTATTAAAACCGTAGCAGAAATATTATATACAGGAGTGGACATATAAAGATAGACCCATGCCGCAATCAAACACGCTATAACCGCACCCACAAACCAAGGCCAGTGGATCAAATATTTAAACAATAGTTCCTTAACGTCTATATTTTCTTCCTTAGATTCTTGCGCTTCGTTGAAATCTGTTTCTTTCATTGCAAATCATTATTTTAAAATATTTACTAATAGGCTGACAATGGATACTAGAATAGAGGTGGCAGAGAACCAAAGACTGGTACTGTTACCTACATCTGAATTTCGAGCTTTTGCTTTATTAGGAGTTACATAGATAATATCATTCTGTTGTAACCAATAGTAAGGTGAAAGAATGGTTTCGGCCTTATTCAAGTCCAAGGTGACAATCTGCTGTTTGCCGTTCGCGTCTTCACGGATCAACTTCACATTATCACGAAGACCGTATACCGTCATGTCACCGGCCATGGCCAATGCCTCCAACAGATTTACCTTCTCATTGGAAATAGTGAAAGTACCGGGACGGGTAACCTCGCCGATAACAGATATCTTATAATTGACCATGCGCACCGTTACAATAGGTATTTCTTTCATATAAGGTTTCAGCTTATCTATAATCAACTGTTCCGCTCCCCTTTTCGTTAAACCTCCTAACTTCAATTCTCCTAATACCGGAAAATTTATATTTCCATCATTATCAACTAAATATGCCTGCAATGTCGGTTGTGTAGTCACAAAAGACGAAGTACTTGTAGTCAAACTGGCATTACTAGCTACTGTCAGATTGAAGGGTATCGCCAATTCAGGATTGGTACATGACACCACAATGGTCAGCAAGTCCTTGGGCATGATCTTGGCATCATACAATTTTTCCTGTTGTTCAACCTCGTTCACTACTTCCACATTCTGGAAATAGGGAACCTTTTTATAAGACTGGCAGGCAGCCAATAGGAATGGCAACAATAGTAGCCACAAATTTCTTTTGTTAAGTCTTCTCATCATAATTCTTAAATTCATAATTAAACGCCCTTTCATTCCTAAGTTTTTATTATCGTCTTTTTATTGTCAATTATCTAATATGCTTCTTTTTCTCCGTGTATGGCATTATACACCGTTTTATACATAATATATAAGTCCAATAAAAAAGTCCAATGCTCTATATACCAGATATCACGCTGCACACGTCCCTCCATCTGCCAGAGCTCTTTTGTCTCACCGCGAAAACCCGTCACCTGCGCCCAGCCCGTGATACCGGGTTTTACAAAATGACGGACCATAAACTTATTGATCAGATTGGAATATTCCTCCGTATGCTTCAACATGTGTGGACGGGGACCTACAATGGACATATCACCCTTCAACACATTGATGAATTGTGGCAATTCGTCCACACTGGTCTTCCTCATAATCTCTCCGATACGTGTTTTACGAGGATCGTTTTCCGTAGCCTGAAGAGTATCACATTGTGTATTAACTTTCATTGAGCGGAATTTGTAGCACCAGAATTCACGACCATCCTCACCACTGCGTTTCTGTTTGAAAAAGACAGGGCCGGGAGAACTTAGCTTGATCGCGATTCCGAAGAATATATAAACGAACGGGAATACCGTACAAAGAAACAGCCCTGAACAAACGATATCAAAAGCACGCTTGATAATACGGTTCTCCAATGATTCCAATGGCTCACAACGAATGGAAAGTACAGGAACATTGCCCAATAATTCAAAATGCATCCAACGTTTCAAATAATTACGGACATTGGGAACACTGAAAAAACGAACCAGATGGTTTTCACAGTAATTAATGATAGGAACAATCTCCGCACTGCGTACAGAAGGAAGGCTGCAATAAAGCTGGTTGATCTCTCCCGCATGTTTTTCTAAAAAAGCGTTTACTTCACCGGGTTGTCCCAAGTATGGAACATCCTGCGGATAACGGTCCGAAGGAGAATCCTCGAAATAACCCAGTACACGATAACCAGACGTAGGATCATCCGTCATCGCATGATAAAGTTCCTGCATATTCTCATGGCTCCCAACCAATACTACCTTGCGGACATTTCCTCCCTTTTTCCGGTAAAGTTCCAGAAAGTGACGGGAAATCAGGCGGTAGCTGATAATGACAATTATCAGTGTAACATAAAACAGTCCGAAATAGCGGGAATGGGAAAAATGAAATTGAAAAACAAGCAACATACAAACCGATAAAAAGACAAAAGGAACCATGTTACGTAAGACACGGATCATGATCTGTTCAGAACGTACCACTGGACGATGGAGAATAACACCTGAATGCATGTTACAAAGTAAATAGCACAGAGTGATAAGAGTCATACCCTGAAAGATAGAACCGCAATGGATACACCAGAAACGGGTACCCAGTAACAAATTAAATCCCCATAAAAGCAGGTTCAGCAAAATAAGATCCCCTAAAAGGACCAAGGACTTTAGGACTTTGTTAAAACGTTGGACTTCCTGCATAACAACAAACTTAAATATATAAAAATTAAAACAGATTTTTGTATACAGAAACAACCTGTTCTGCTATTCTATCCCAGTTATATTCATTCATTGAATAGTGGGCAGGACAAAAATCCTGCATTAAATTCTTTTGTAATTTTTCCTGTAGTTGCTTTTCATTCCCTGTCTGAAAATAGCAGTCAAAAGCCAGCCCTACTTCCAGGTTTGCAGGGATATTACTCACAATCACCGGAAGATCATAGCTCATCGCCTCCAATAAAGCGATAGGCAAACCTTCATGAGAAGACGGCAAAACAAAACAACGGGCATGGGTCAGCAGTTCATGCAACTTAGTACCTTTAATAAAACCAGTCAGAATTACCCCATTCTCTTTTGCTAAAGACTTCAGTTTCTTTGAATAATCATCCTCAAAATCTGTATCACCTGCAAGCACCAGTTTATAATTCTGTTGTTTCAGAGCTGCAAAAGCCCGAATCAACTGATGAAAGTTCTTTTCCGGTACAAATCGTCCCATTGCAAATACATATTTACAGGGTTCTACCCCCAGGCTATTCAAATAGTCCGTATCCGCCACCTTATCCGGCGCAGGTACTCCGTTGTAAATCAAGTGGCAGTCTCTCCGCCCGTATTTGCGTACCAAAAGGTCATTGATCACCTCCGAGATAACAATCACCTCATTAGCAAACATACATCCCATCCGTTCCCCTAATCTCAACATCGTCTTCGCAGCAAATCCCCACTTATCCCGGTCATAATCGGGACCATGGTGAGTAAACACCACCTTCATGCCCAGCAGGCGTGCCAACGGTGTCACCAGTGCAGGTCCTATAGCATGGATATGTACAATATCCGCATGCAGGCTTTTAGCTTTCAGAATAGCTTTGAATGTATGAATGATAGCTTCAAATGACTTTTTTTTGGGAGTCACCAAGTCCACCAGTTTTATCCCTTTGTATTCCGTAAGCGAATCATGGACGTAGCTTTTCCTCCGAATCAGAGTGACGTCAATATCTTTTCTCGCAATACGTGGAAAAAGCTCCTCACAATGTGTCTCAACACCGCCCAGAATATCAGGGATACCCCGAGTGCCAGTTACTACAATTCTCATGTAATCTAAAGTCTTATTTTTCTATCCAATTTACAACCCGTTGCAACACATAATACTTCATGATGTGAGCAAAACAGATAACCCCACCAAGCACAATTATACAAGTAACGATATAATTCATATCAGGTTGGCTGATAAAACGTTCGATATGTACTTTTTCAATAACTCTAAATATCACCATGTGAGCCAAATAAATCTCCATACTGATGTTGCTAATATATCTTGCCACTCTATTATTCAAGAACGCATTCTTAGCTCCAATTGCATAGAGCAGCCAAGCCACGAACATTCCGCTTTCAATAACATAATGCACGAAATCATTTTTCACCCTCAAACAAAACATAAAGAAAGCCACCGTCAGCAGGACAGTAAAAACAGCACAAAGAGAACTGTACTTACCGCCCTATTGACAAATGCTTTTCCGATATAAATAAGCGATTCCTCCCGATAAAAACAACGGTGCACAATAAATAAAATTTGTACGCCCGGGAGACTTGTCCACAAACTCCGGAGTATAGAAATAAAGCATAGCCACCCATACAAAGCCCAAAGCTATCAACATAGACAGCCACGCCCGCCGCTTATTGTCCGTCATAAAAACAAAGAAGGGGAAAAGCAAATAAAAAACGAACACAACTCCCAAAAACCAACCCACTCCAATCACCGTGATATGTGGATTAGGCAAAAGATTAAAACATAAAGTGAGATTGGCGAATGTCTCAAAAAATGCTCCACGACTAGGATTCATAACCAAATCCAGCAAACAAAGGCAGGCAAAATAAGGCAAAATCCTTGCATATCGCTTCTTGTAAAAAGAATTAGGAGTAATGGTTCCTTTCTTGAATCGCTCATAATAACCACAACAAAGCGAAAATCCACTTACTATCATAAACAACAGCGTGAAATCCGTAAAAAAAGGAATCAGCTTTAATGTGAGATAATTTTCCGAAGGTTTCAGTGTGATGTTACTCAAAACGTGCATTAACACAATACCTACAGCAGCATAAGCCCGTAGCCCATCTAACGAATCATATCGTTGTTTATTAAACTTATTTAACGATTTTTTTGGGGGGGGGTAATCGGACGAGATTGATTATTCATTTCTACTATTTTATATCAGAACTTATCTCTTAAATCTCCCTGGCAAGGATCCTGTCCTACGTTATACCAACATTTGTCCAGACACGCAGGCTTACCTTTTATACTCAAGAATTTATTTTTTAACGCCCATTTCAAAGGATGCTTAATATATTTATGCATCACCGGGGAAGCAGTACCTACCATCCAACAGTTCTTCGGACATTTGCGCACCATAGCACGTACTTGTTGCGCCTGTTCACTTTCCCAAATAGTCATAAAGTTCGGAGTTTCACGGATATTACCCATTTTCTTCATCCAGTATTTTTCTTCAAGACCGTTGCAGGGATATACATCTCCATAAGGCTCAATAAAGAAATTGGCAGAGCCTGCTTCACACGGCAACATACGACGACCACCCTCTATATAATTAATCAATCCCATATTGAAGAAAGCACGGAACCAACTTTTCGGATGATTCTCTTTCAATTGCCATTCTATTAACTGCTCAAAATTCTTGCAGACTTCGTCTTTGTTTGTTATTACATTATCATCCTTGTGAAAGTAATAGGAATTATGAAAAGCTGCCGTTGCAAACTCCATGCCCAATGATTTGCTCAACTGATAAAGCGAAAGCATATCCTTGGAGTTGTTATTGGATACCGTACAACCAAAGCCAATATCCTTCAGTCCCATATCCTTCAGTGTCAACAACGTGTGCAGCCCTTTATCAAAACCTCCGGCATGTCCGCGCAATTCATCATTCTTACAACTCAATCCCTCGATAGAGATACGAATACCGATATTCGGGAATTTTTTAGCCAATGCTACTACACGATCTTCAAACCATCCAGATGTAGAAATTACAATACGCTCCGTATGTTTATAACATTCTTCAACAATCTTATCCAAATCCTCACGAATGAAAGGCTCACCACCAGTCAAATTTATAAATTTCAACTTCGGTAGTGTACGCAAATCTTCTGGCTGTATTTCTTTACTCTTTTCTGTGGGATACTGCCACACATTACACATCTTGCAACGCATCGGACAACGATACGTCAAGATAATACTCGCATCTGTAGGATGCGGAATACTATTTATAGACATAATATAGATATGATTTTAAATAATTACAATTAATATTTCATCAAGTACTTTGCTGCGTGTACTTGTTCTAGAACTTGCTATATATTTCCATCAATTTCTCGTAATAAGCGTCAGCCGAATATCTTTGCTGTGATTTTTTAGCCAATTCCTCATAATCGAATGAACTTGCGAACATTTTCTTAATTTTTTCCTTTAAGTCTGTTGCATTTTTCGATTCAAACAACATTCCATTTATCCCCTCTTCTATCAATTCCGGTATTCCACCGATACGTGCGCCCAAGACCGGAGTTCCCAGGCATTGCGCTTCAATCACCGAAAGCGGATTATTTTCATACCACTCTGATGGAATAACGCTAAAGCGGGCATGTCCTACCAGTTCTTTAATCTCAGTCCATTGTTTGTAGCCAACAAACTCAATATTAGTTCCCGTAGTCAATGATTTCAGTTGCTCCATTAAAGGTCCTCCACCAATAATCTTCAATTTATAAGGCAACTGACGAGCGGCTTCCACCAATGTAGCGATCCCTTTCTCATGAGACAGACGACCGATAAAGCAATAATAATCGTCTTTTTCATAACTGTCTTTACGACATTTATCCACATCGATAAAATTACAGAGAGTACGCATTTTAGCTTTATCAAATCCTCCTTGAATCATCTTATCGGCTAAAAAATGGCTAGGACAGATAAACATGTTTGTACAAGTTTCCAATCGTTCACGGCTCCATGTCACCGCTTCTTTATAACCGATCCATGAGGCAAGTTTAGAGTCTTTCATGCACTTATTGTACAAGCACGCTCTTTTATCTCCCTTGAAGCAAGCCTCACAGATAGAATCACCATTCTTTAAACAGTCATACCGAGGACACAGCAATTTATAGTCATGTAGTGTCCACACTACATGAAAGTTATGTTGATAAGCCAATTCAGCTATCACAGGAGATAGTTGCGTATGAATATTATTCAGATGTACCACGTCTGGTTTGAATACATCCAAAAGTTGTTTAAACTTTTTTTTCACTTCAACAGAACCAAATGGACGTGTAAATGCCATCAGCTTATTCATATTTTGTGGAAAATACATCTTCCAAGGTGTCTCTATATTCTCCGGATAATCCATTACGAACACTGCAACATCATGACCATGTTCCTTGAGCAACTGTTCAAGATTTAGCATATAAATGCAATCACCACCACGATGGTAATAAAATTTATTTGATAATAATATTTTCATAAGAAATAATTGAGTGTTTTTCTAATCATACATTTAGTTATCTAAGCCTCTCCCATTCTTTACTTTCAAAATTGTACCTTTTAAGCACTTTTGCAGGACTACCAGTTGCTACACAATAATCAGTTATATCCTTGGTCACTACAGAGTTTGCCCCTATCACGCATTGCTTGCTAATATAGACATTACCCACTACGACTACATTTGTTCCAAGCCAAGTGCCATCATCTATCAGTACACGATCATCCTTACCAACCCTACATCCTTGTTTATAAATATAAACATCCGGATTTCTATATTCATGATTATGGTCCACTATAGATACATGAGGACCGGTAGCACTCCTTTTACTATTATCACAATATTATGTACTGATATTGTGGAATGATTACCTATCTCTGTGTGGTCTCCTATAGACAAAAGAACATTCCAACTAATATAAACATCCGATGAAGGCCGGAACTTAACATTATCCCCCAATTTAAATTTCCCCTTATTGATTTTAAATTAATCCCGAGATAACAGCAATCGCCAGATTCTTTTTATAAGATTCAGATACCAAATACTGAATAAATGATTTTTTCTCGGAATCGCTCATATCAGCACAAGATTCTAGTCATATATATACGAACGCTACGTTCATTCTTTGACATGAAGAAATAAACATCCCCTTTATAGGGGTCTCGATGATAACTCATTCGAATAATTTCCAAGATGCGAGAATAACCGTAACGCATATCGTGAAAATGAGGAAGATAGTAGAAATTCTTCAAACCGGAGATCGTCAGCATAAAACCTCCAACTTTTCGATCAAACGACACAAATCCACGTAACTCAGGTACTGTTTCGAGATTTGAACACCATTGGACAGTGTGATTACAACCGTTTCCACGGAGAACGGAGATTCCGGATGCGAGCAATAAGGAAGAGAACAATGAAATGCTTCCTCCAAATGATCTTTCTCCAGAATACCCACGATATCCACTGGGATTATTGATTTCTTGCGACTCGAAAACCATTTATTAAATAATTGATAAGGAACACCCTGCTGAAGGCAGAAGGATTCGATCGATAAATTCTTTGGTTGACCCTCCAATTTGTAAAGGAACCACAATTTCCCAAAATCTTCACTACTATACATGATCGTTATTTTTTAGACCATGCGAAGGTAGGGTAACTAATAACTAGTGACAAGACGTGGAAATTGGACGCTTACAATACTCAATATAAAATCAAGTATTACTTTTTTTGTATTTTATAGTTCCCTTCACAAATTTCTTTTCAGCATATTTTTTTTCGGCCCAAGATGTTGTTTTGCAAATTATTGTAGCAGGATTTCCCACTACTAAAGAATTATCTGGTATATTACCTGACACTACGCTACCAGCCCCTACAATGCAATTATTGCCAATAGTCACTCCAGGTAGTATAAATGACCTAGCACCTATAAAACAATCGTTTCCTATATGTATTTCTTTCAAAAATTGCATTTCATAATCAGGATATGCTTTACCAATAGCCTCTAACCCACATTCTATACTGAAATCATGCGTCAACAATACAGTCTGTTTAGCTATTACTGTATTATTCCCTATATGAATTAATCCTGGATGAGTTAAATCGAAATCTATATCGTAATTTATGTATTTAGGAGTACCGTGAAAAACAACTCCACAACTTTTGAAGTAGTAATTAGATACTTTCCTATATTTCTCATTACTAATGAACTTACAGAGTCTCAGACATTTAGAAAGTAGTAACAACTTAATTCGCACAAACTTATTCATAATATTCAACTATATTTTAAGAATAATAAAGAGAATACGTTATCAACATGACATATATAAATATTTACAATAAAACAATAAATATTCTAACATCCACATTTTATTTAAAAACATTTTTTCGAAGAACATCTAAAAATGCATGTCCATATTGAGAATCAGGTTCCATATAATTACCCTCTGCCCATTCATTCCATGATTTCAAAAAAATTATTTTATGCTCATCTTCTTTTTCACAAACCTCATCAATTATCTCTTTAGCATATTTATCAAATAACTCTGGTGTATAATTATAATATATTGTAGCCTTTTTACCAGCTCTAGCTGTTCTATCATATCCAGAAATTAAGGTTGGATAAACATTTTCCTGCCTATCTTCTATAGAAGACAAATATTTAATTATATTTTTATAATTATATTTACGTAAAGCAACTTCTCCATTCGTAATTCTAACAAACAGACTTCTTATTTTCTTCTGAATCACCGAGCCTAATGCTTTGTTCTCAGCTTCATATTGATTCGTATTATTAACAGAATCAAAACCTAAATTCAATAGTTCTTTTATTGAAGTTCCACTCCCATATCGAATTGCAGTAAAATGCATTCCTTTAAGTCCAGCATCATTTGCTAAACATCTCCAATAGGATATAAATTCTTTAACATCAGGCATTGCCATAGCATCCCAAATTACAAACAAAGGTTTTCCATCAACTGTTATATATCGTTTATCTTTAAAAGCAGATAAACAATAATTAAAATGCTTAATGTAATCTTCTTCTCCAGGATAAGTTTGCTTAAAAATCTCAACATCCTTTTGGTATTTTTCACCTTTAGTCCATGTTTTATTGCTCCATGAGTGATTAGCCCACCCTAAGCAAAAAGGAAAATCTGGTTTTCCCGATTTAAGAACTTCTTCAAATATGTCTTGTAGCACCATTTTCCCATTACCAAACCAATAATGCCAATACATAAATCCTTCTACACCAGCTTCACGTGCCATTTCAGCTTGTTGGTCACGAACAATTGGTAAACGTAAATCATAAAAACCAAGATCTGCTGGAAGCTTCGGTTGATAATGCCCTTTAAAAAGAGGTTTTGCTTTTGTCACATTAGTCCATTCAGTAAACCCTTTGCCCCAATACTTATCATTTTCTGGTACTGGATGATATTGGGGAAGATAAAATGCTATAACCCTTGCTTTTTTTTTCATTTTACTTCAAATAAATATTACATACTCATTTTATATACACAATCTATTTCTGAAGTATGTTAAACTTTCTATTATTTTTATCAGAAACCTTACACACTTTCATCATAATATATAATAGTATTAGTTCAATCATTAAGTTTGCCATACCTCCATATAGTTTAAAACAATTAATAGACCATCCTTGTAATAACACTTTAGCATATACAAAAAACATAAACAGCTGCAAGAGATTGTATGAACCTTTTCGCCTAATATAAGTTGTCATGCAATAACTTGCTATACATATAAGAATAAATGTTATACCCCCACCAAAATCCATAAACCAATCACCAACATAAGTATAGAACAAAACAGGATCTACACCTGTTTTCCTCTGATTCCAATACTTACGTCTCTCTAAAAAATCTTTAAAAGTATCTAAGCCAACAAATGCCTTTACATATGAGAAGCTATTATCACCCTCTGTAGTTTTTTTTATATACCAAAGATCTTCATTAAAATCTAAATGGCCTTTACCTAAATAATAACCAAAAAACAGAAGATCATCTGCACCTGCATTCGTTTCTTCTTTCCGAGCATACGACAAAATAGATAATGCTATTATTAAGCCCCCCACAAATACAGTACCCAACTTTATTATATATGAAACTCTTTCTTTAGGAATAAAACGCTGAAAATAAAAATAAAAAAACACACACAATAATATAAAGAATGCAGCAACACCTCTACCAGCCATTGCAAACTGGTACAAAATATGATTTGCAACAGGAATAACCAAAGCAAATAAAAATATATTACTTACTGATCTTATCGTTAAAAAGAAAAAAAGAGAAAATATAAGAAAATCGATAAAAACACCATCTATTGAATTCCCTAATCTACCTAAAGGACTTAACCAAGTTACTACTTTCTGGCTGTCAAATCCTATTTCCATTTTGTCACTATATACATCAGCCAGCCCTGCATTACCAGAAGAATAAGTTTGCAATACATACATCAAATTCTCAATAAATGGAATAATAGAAACCAGAATAAAGCCATACAAAAGAATTTGGTAAGGCTTTATATAAATATTCTCTAGTTTCTTTTCTTTAAAATAATCAAACTTAACAACAGGATATAAAGAAACTAAAAAACAAATATGCAAGTATATATATGGTAGAAATGATATTTTAGAGTAATTTCCTGAAATTAAAACATGCACAATTAAGGCATATATAGAACTAACAATCCATATTGCAACAATATATTTAGACATATTATTGCAATTATATTTAACTAAATACCAGAAAATAAGAATAAAGCCTAAAGAATAATATATCGATGGTAAAAATTCAAACATAAGAATAGCTACTTGATAAATGTAAGCATTTTATTATAACAATCGCAAGCAATCTTATATGCTTCTGAATGTGCAGTCTTTAATTCATCTATTGATATGGCATTACAAATCACATCATTAATTTGATTCAGTAAATAAGCTTCATCGCAAAATTTTGTTCCCAAATTTGTAATATCAACTTTCACTCTAGTCAAACCTAACACCTCAAGAAGACCTGCAATTTTATGTTCATAATTTAACGCAACAAAAGGAATCTCATTATTGATTGAAAATACAATTGAGTGATATCGAGCCCCGATTACAAATTTCGCATCAGATATTATTTTCTGTTGAATATCAGAGCCGAATTCTTCATTAACTACAACTATTCTATTGTTTTTATTCGCATTTTTCAATTTATTAAAATACTGATAATCTGAATTTTCCGCATTAAATAATTGAGGAAGCATAACAATGTTTGATGTAGGAAATTTATCTAATAGATAATCTATAACCTTTAAATAAAAATTATCAATAATATCTTGCCGAGCAGATTTAAAAGCCGGATGCCAAGTAAGAGAATTTGGCACAAATATAATATAATTATTGCCTATCTCTAATTTTAGTTCAGATGAAATCTTAGCTTCTGGAACATCAAGAAAAGCTGTATCAATAGACGGAATAAATTCAATTCCAAGATCTTGCGCTATAACCATAGATTTTTTATCACGTAAAGAAATAAAACTCATCTTTCTGAGCAAATCCAAACTTCGCCTATTAAATATTTTAAATTCCTTGCATATTGAAGAGAATGGGCCTATAGATCTAGAATAATATATTATCTCTTTCTTTGCATAAAATGCCAATCCTAAGAAAAAAAGATGATTCCAATTATGAAATCCTCCCATACAAATTCCTCCTGGAGCACATATCACGATATCAGCGTTCTTTATTTTATTGAATATTTTGCGATACCCAGTATAGATTTTTACGAAAGAGAATAAATCATATTTTACAATTAATTTTGGAAAGAACCCATTCATTCCTCTTATATTTAATCTAATAATAGAATAACTGTTAGATTCCCCTTGAACGGTCATTTGTTTTGCTGTATTCTCTGATTCTTGTGTATAAATCACTTCAACTTTTGCCTCAGGAAGTGAAGCATTTATTTTCCTTACAAGACTACGATGAGCAGCTTCATCCCCACGATTTGAGGAAGGCTGATTAATAATTATAATTCTCTTCATTATTTTTTATCTAGTTAATCCATCTTTTCTTTCCTACAATTTGAGGAATATATTTATTGACAAAATATGCAAAACATAAAATAATTGCACCCTGTATTATACAATTAAGAAATACATAAACCACGTGTGGCAAAGCGTCAACACAGAATGATAAAAAATACATTACAAGCTGAGAGGTTTTCCCATTTAAAGCAAACAATAACAGAGAATTCCTCCCTAAAGCTATAATATACCGTGTTACATAGTTGTCACTATTCTCAAAACACCTACTAAAATATATCATTATAAATATTCCAAGAATAGACATTATAATAAAATAAAGTGGAGATGCAAATTCATTTGTATAAACATGAAACTCAACATTACAATTTAATTGACTATAATAAGATATTAGAACATATATAATTAAAAAAACAGAAGCTACAAGTTTATTATATTTTGTTATTTTCAATTCAAATTTACTATTCTTAAAAACATAACCTAACCCAAAATATCCTAAAGAATAGAATGCCGTATCAACATACCAAAATAATGGTTTGTTAGCAGGATGACTATGAACAAAATAAATAAAGAATATCGCTATAATATTAACTAATGTAATAGTAATCTTATTCCAACAACCAAAATACTTTGAAATTAAATACAACAATATAAAGTATACACGAACTATGATTAAACAAGACACAAACCATAATTCCTTTCCTGTCAGAATATCCAATAACCGATTAGAAATATAAGCATAATTATTATCTAAAAATGCATGTAATATATCAAATCCTATAAAAAAAAGTATTAAATTAAGTATGAAGTAAGGGAGAACGAGTCCATTTAACAATCCTTTTATTAATTCTTTGGTAGTTTTTACTTTAAATAAATAACCTGAAATAAAGAAAAACAACATCAAAAAATATGGATTATAAAGACTGATGATCTCTAACTGGGTCGTATTATGAGCAAGTAATACACAAAATGCACAAATACCACGAGTAAAATCCAACCAATTTTCACGTTTTGAAGAATTCATAATTAGTAGTGGTATTTATTTGTATTAACAATAGCTTTACGTGTTGATATTGCAATTTTGAATGAATCTTTAAGGTATCCAACACCTAATAAAACTATGGGAATTTCATTATTTGGTACATCATATTCTTTTTTTATTTGATCTAATTTTGATTTATAAAACCCACATGAAAGAGGAATGCATCCTAATCCTACAGCATGAATCGCATAAATAAGACTCATGGAAAAAAGTCCACCGTCAACATATGGTTGATGCACTTCATAAGATAAAAACGCATTTGCATCAGCTGTTACAAGAATCCCCATATGAATATCAGACTCAAATCCACGTGCACCTCCTTGCATTTTAAATAATTCATGCGCACTTTTTCCTGTATATATATGAGTATGCCATCCTTGTCTATTACAAGCTGAGGGAGTTCGTTGTGCAATATTAAGCGCTTCATCAATAATAGACTTAGCTGGAATTTCATCCCTAAAATAGCGTACAGAATGTCGCGAAAGTACGAATTTAGAAAACTCTTTCTTTATATCTCGCTGAATAGATTCATTTGTAATAGTTTCTATGCCTGCCGGATCTTCTAATTGCAATTTTATTCCGTTCAATTCAATATTAGAAATTAAATCATAATACATCTTTTCTATATACGAAATATCCACTCCACAATCTTTTGTATAAGATATATAATTATTAATAGTAGATAACGGATAATTTAGAAATTGAGGATCCTCTTTTCCATAATACTCAAAATACTTACCAAGACGAATAATAAGTTTCATCACTTTTTCCTGTCCAAATCCCTTCCTAGGATTTTTCATAGACATTCCTTTCTCTATTATATGGTTTTCTCTTAATAGAGTGTACTGCATCTTATGAATATTATTATCTGTTTTAATGGAAGCATTATGTACTAAATTATAGAACATAAAACGTACACACTCTCGAATAATATTAAAAATAATCTTAATTTGGTTCATTGTCTCATTTTTTTTAGATTAATCACTTCTTTCCATCCTAAAAAAAGAGCCTTTAATTGCAATCGTGCAATTGGTCTATAACGTGGTATCATAAAATTACCTAATAAGCCAGAAGAAAACAGAGTTAAAATTGTCACCCACGCAGAACCCACTATACCATACTTCGGAATAAGTAAATAATTGAGAGTCACACATACAATACACCCTATTAAATTACGTATTACAGCCCATTTTTGCATTTTCTCAATAATAATCAACTCTCCAGATGAACTTGATAAAGCCATGCCAACCGTCTTGAATGCCATAATTTGCAATACAGGTACTGCACTAAGATATTTTTCACCGTATGAATAATAGATCAACCAATAAGAAGATACAGATAAAAAGACAGAAAGTATTATAGAAATCCAGAGTACTACACTCAAAAATTGATACTTTTTTTGTACATACTTTTTATAATTTTCCTCTTTAACCACAACTAAAAGTGGAGTAATTGTTTGAGTTAAAACCATTGGTAAGAATATAACTAAATCCAGAAATTTACCAGCGGTAGCAAAATAAGCTACCGAAGATTTATCAATCATATTGCCAATCATGACTTGATCTATTCTTTGATATATAACGACAGCAGCACCGGATAAAACCAATGGAAATGATTCTTTTATAATATACCAAACCATGTTTTTCTCAAATTTCCAACATGTAATTTTCCCTACAATTGTCCGATATGAAAAAAAATAGCCACTTGCAACTAATACAGTATCCAGCAATGATGCAAAAATAAACCATTCAACCGAACAATTAAGGCAGACTAATACAATCTTAATAATTGCACCAATAATAGTTCGTGATATTTCAGATTTTACTACATATTCATTCTTAACAATCGAAGTAAAATAGTTTCTTATCAATTGAAGTGTATTCGCAAACAACGATAAGGAATACAAAAGAATCATAGAAGTTGTAAATGAATCTGTTTTAAAAACCCACAATGTAATTACAATCAATATATAGGTTATAACTGAAAATATTAACCTAATCACAAAACAGGTTCCTAATATAGACTCTTTTTTATCTGGATTTGATGACAGCTCCCGTATTTCAATACTACTCATACCAAATTCAGAAAGAACCATAAACATAGCAACGTAACTAATAACATAGTTCATAACGCCATAATTTTCTGGTCCTAAATAACGGGCTACAAGTATCGCTACCAATAGAGCCCCAGCCATGTTGACAATCTTTCCAAGCATAGCCCAGAATATATTAAGTGCTACTTTTTTCTTATTGCCAGCCAAATGCAATTTATCTACTATTTTCCTTTTTAAGCTTTTCAATTTCTATCTAATATATAGTTTTACCATATAAATGACATTTTCGGACTTAAACATATACATGTATTGATCTCAACTAAACACCAATATGTGTTCAAGTTCAAAATGCCATTTCATTAAAACTCGTGTATTATTTATTGTTTCTAAAATATTAATTTACAGTTAGCAACCAGATTTATTCAATAAAACATGAGTAATCAAAAACTATCTTTTACTACATTTAAACTTGATAAGATCATATCATAAATATCAGATTTAAAAGTATCAACGATCTATTACATTCTTATAAAAGTCAGTGTAATATTTCTGATAATCCCCACTCGTCACATCATCCATCCACTCCTGATTATCCAAATACCACCTTACAGTCTTTTCAATACCTTCCTCAAACTGCAAACTAGGCTCCCAGCCTAATTCATGTTTCAACTTGTTAGAATCAATGGCATAACGCAAATCATGCCCTTTCCTATCAGTCACATAGGTAATTAACTTATCAGAGGTTCCTTCTGTATTGCCAAGCAAACGATCAACAGTTTTAATGATAACCTTGATCAAATCAATATTCTTCCACTCATTAAAACCACCGATATTATAAGTATCTGCCGTTTTGCCTTCATGGAAAATAACATCAATAGCACGTGCATGGTCTACTACATACAACCAATCTCTTACATTTTCACCCTTGCCATATACAGGAAGCGGTTTGCCATAACGAATATTATTAATAAACAACGGAATCAGTTTCTCAGGAAACTGGTAAGGACCGTAATTATTAGAACAGTTAGTTATAATTGTAGGCATTCCATAAGTATCATGAAAAGCTCTCACAAAATGATCGCTACTTGCCTTGCTCGCAGAATATGGGCTGTGGGGTTGATACTTTGTTTCCTCAGTAAAGAATGTACCGTCAAATACCAAAGTACCATAAACCTCATCCGTAGAAATATGATAAAAACGCTTACCTTCGTAACATTCAGAAAGATATTCCCAAGTCAATCGGGCAGCCTGTAATAAAGAAAGGGTTCCGATGACATTAGTATGAGCAAAAGCAAATGGATCCCTGATACTACGGTCTACATGGCTTTCCGCTGCAAGGTGAATAACTCCATCAATATGATACTGCTTGAAGATTTCCAACATTTTATCAAAATCACAGATATCAGCCTTTACAAAGGTATAATTAGGTTGATTCTCGATATCTTTCAGGTTAGCCAGATTACCGGCATAAGTCAGTTTATCCAGATTGATAATATGATATTCAGGATATTTATTGACGAATAAACGTACAACGTGCGACCCAATGAAGCCTGCTCCACCTGTAATCAATATATTTCGTGTAAAATTCATATCTATTTAATAATCTGATTGTTGTTCTAATTCATGTATACATTTCTGCAAAGAGTCCTTCCAGTAGGGAACAGTGATCCCAAAAGTAGATTTCACCTTTGTTTTATCCAGTACAGAAAAATGAGGACGCTTTACCTTACTGGGAAATTCATCGCTGTGACAAGGTTGAATATCACATACATTATCACTCAATTCACAGATTTCTTTCGCAAAGTCATACCATGAACATACGCCTTCATTACTGAAATGGTAGATACCTTCTTTATAGAGTTGATTCTCCTCAATCACTTGATAGATAACAGATGCTAAATCTCCGGCATAAGTGGGGGTACCAACCTGATCGAAGATTACTTTCAGGGTATCTTTATCAGCTGTGAGCTGGCGCATCGTTTTTAGGAAGTTCTTCCCATAAGGGGAATAAAGCCAGGCGGTACGAAAGATCAGATAATGACAGCCGGTTTCCTGTATACTATGCTCACCGGCCAGCTTCGTTTTACCATACACACCCAAAGGATTAGTTTCCCAATCTTCCCGACAAGGGACATTTCTGTCTCCCTGAAAAACATAATCAGTAGAGACATGTATTAAGGTAGCATCAGCTTCTTTTGCTACAACAGCCAGATTCTCCACTGCCTTATTATTCAATAAATCAGCAGTCGCGAAATCGTCTTCCGCCTTGTCTACATTGGTATAGGCAGCACAATTAACGATGACATGAATTTGGTTGTCATTGACCATTTTACGGATAGAATCACGACTGGTTATATCCAGTTCTGCCACATCGGTAAAAATATATTGGTTGGAGCTGGTTGACGACACACGGCGCATCTCATTGCCAAGCTGACCGTTAGCTCCTGTCACTAGAATATTCATTGAGCTTAATACAGATTTTCGTTATAATCAAATAGCCAGCTGGCTTCTTCCAGACATTCGTGATGTTGGTCTTTCCCGGAAAGGATTATTTTATCAGCAGGAACCTTCCAGTCGATTTTCAATGCGGGATCATCCCAAGCCAGGGCACCTTCACATTGGGGAGCATAGAAGTTGTCACATTTATACTGAAAGATAACCTCTTCCGTCAGGACAACAAAGCCATGGGCAAATCCACGCGGAATAAAGAACTGACGGTGGTTTTCTTCTGTCAATTCCACCGATACATGCTCTCCAAATGTTGGTGAGCCTTTACGGATATCGACAGCCACATCAAGGACAGAGCCTTTAATGACACGTACCAGTTTACTCTGGGCATAAGGTGGTTTCTGAAAATGAAGGCCACGTAAAACACCATAGCTGGATTTACTTTCATTATCCTGGACAAAATCTACCTTACGGACCTTTTCTGTAAATTCACGTTGAGAGAAGGATTCGAAAAAGTAACCACGGTCATCTTTAAAAAGGCGGGGTTCAATGATGACAACGCCCTCTATAGCAGTTTTGATTATTTCCACTGTGATTAGTGTTTATTAGTTATTTAAATTACCGGAAAGGAATATGGTATTATTCCAGTCTCAGTTCATCTATTACTTTTAAAAGGTACTGCCCGTATTGGTTCTTTAACATGGGCTTGGCCAGTTCACGCATTTTATCCGCTGTTATCCAGCCATGACGCAGGGCAATACCTTCAAGACAGGCTACTTTCAATCCCTGACGTTTTTCAATCACTTCTATAAAAGTGCTGGCTTCGGAAAGGGAATCGTGCGTGCCGGTATCAAGCCAGGCAAAACCACGGCCTAATAGTTGGACCTTTAATTGGCGGTCATTGAGAAATTCCTGATTGACGGTAGTGATTTCTAACTCTCCACGGGGAGAAGGTTGTATATGTTTGGCTACATCCACCACTTTATTGGGGTAGAAATAGAGTCCCACTACAGCGTAGTTGGATTTTGGATTTTCTGGTTTTTCTTCAATACTCAAAACATTCCCATTCTTGTCAAAGTCAGCAACTCCATAACGTTCGGGATCGGCAACCCAATAACCGAATACGGTTGCTTTCTGCTCTTCCTCGACTGTACGGACAGCCTCCTGCAACATGCGGGTAAAGCTTTGGCCATAGAAGATATTATCACCTAATACCAGACAGACGGAATCATTGCCGATGAAGTCTTCACCGATAATAAAGGCTTGTGCCAGACCGTCCGGAGAGGGTTGTTCGGCATACTCAAACCGTACTCCATAGTCGGAGCCATCACCCAAAAGACGCTTGAAACCCGGAAGATCATAAGGAGTGGAAATAATCAGGATCTCACGGATTCCAGCCAACATAAGGACTGAAATCGGATAATAAATCATGGGCTTGTCAAAGACAGGAAGCAACTGCTTACTCACTCCTTTGGTGATAGGATACAGACGAGTGCCTGAACCACCGGCTAAAACTATTCCTTTCATAAAAGCTTATTTCAATTTTAGAAAATAAGTAAGCTGTTTTGAGATAGACACAAAGTAGCTTTTATTCTGTGTTTATTTAAACGGTTCCACATACCCAACCGGCATATCCGCACAAGCACACCCCAACATATTCAACCGGACAGCAATCTTACTCCTGCCATCCACCGTGACAAGTTCTCCTACAAGACCAGTCAAAGGACCTTTGACAACACGTACTTTTTCACCACGTGCCAAAGGAGCGCTATTCATACAGATTGCCTCTTCGGAATAGTCGAGCATAAAACGGAAACGGGCCATTTGTTCATCAGGAATGATAGTCGGACTACTCTCACCGCGCATTACCATATAACGACTAACTGTAGAAAAGGAAAGAACCTCTTTACGTTCTTTAGGATCAGCATGTACAAAAACCATCATCGGAAGCAACACGGATTCAACCACTTTACGGCGGTCACTCCATTGATGTACTTCTTGCTGGACCGGTACAAAATTTTCAATCCCCATTTTATCTAAACGCTCGGCTACTTTCTTCTCATGATGCATACGGACCAGAGCGACATACCAGCGTTTAGAGTGTGCTACGCCTTCCCCTGTCCCAATACTAGGCCCAGCACTTAAAGTTTCTTTCGTTAGAATCATACTTTTTTACCCCTTATGTTTCCGTTACTTCTTAGGTAACGGATAA
>CAKQHO010000046.1 GCA_934234185.1 uncultured Psychrobacillus sp.
GGTATAAAGAAAAACGGTCATTTTTATCGTAATTATTGCATGGTCATGCTCTTTTTGAATCTTGGGTTACGTGTAACCGAGCTATGCAGCCTTAACATGAATTCCATCCAAGATAATGTTCTCCATGTAACAGGTAAAGGAGATAAGGAACGAACGGTATTTTTAAACCAAGCTTGTACTGAGGCGATCAAGGATTACATAGAAAAGGAAAGAAAACCGGGTAAGGGTGAGCAGGACGCGCTCTTCCTATCCCAAAAGGGAACAAGGCTCACAAGGCAAGCTGTTGCAAGAATTATAAAGAAGATTAACGAAGAGTCTGGTTTAGGTAAGCAGAAAATCACTCCCCATAAGCTGCGACATACAAGTGCAACACTTATGTACAGAAGTGGAGCAGATATTCGCAGTCTTCAGCATATCCTTGGCCATACAAGTGTATCTACCACTCAAATTTACACGCATGTGGAGAATAAAGAAATTCAACAAGTTATCGATAATAATCCTTTCAATAAAATAAGTACACATAATAATATTATGTAAACTAAAATATTCCTTGTTTTCTGACGATTACCCCGATAGAATATTCAAAAGGGGGAATTAGCATGTTTACATATCCATTAGATGACAAGACCTATTTAAAGCTGTTAGAGGTGAGAGATGCAGAGAAACTATTCCAGCTTACTATTAGCTCGAAGGAAACCCTTCGTGAATGGCTGCCGTTTATAGACTATACAAAAACGGTTGCGGACACAGAAAGCTTTATTAAATCAACGATGCAGCAGTATGCTAATAACAATGGCATTCAGTGTGCCATTTGGTATGAAGGGAAAATTGCAGGGGTAATAGGCTTCCATGCAGTCAACTGGAGCAATAAATCCACGAGTATCGGCTACTGGCTAGGAAATGACTTTGTAGGACATGGCCTCATGACCAAGGCAGTAAAAGCCTTTGTCGATTATGCTTTGAAGGAGCTAAAGCTGAACCGCGTAGAAATCAGAGCAGCGGTAGAGAATCAGAAAAGCCGTGCCATCCCAGAAAGACTTGGATTTACTGAGGAAGGCTGTATCAGACAGTCCGAATGGCTATATGATCACTATGTGGATCACGTGGTATATGGAATGCTAGCGGATGAGTGGATGAAATAATTTATAACCGTAATCTGGTAGTAGGTAAGGGTGACTTGTCTTTAAAAAGATTAGTCACCTTTTATATAGAAGAAAAATCAATTTCTTGGGGAACTTCATGCTTCATAGGATGAAGGCTTTTTAGGAGGAAATTTCGTTGCGCCATATACTTTTTATGTTCTTATCAATTAGCACAATTGTAGCTTTTTATTTTCTGCTAAATTTCTTTACTGAATCGTCAATTAGTAAGTTATTTTTGTTTACTTTAATTGGCGTATTGGGTTTTTTAATTCAAAAAAGATTATACAATTTTTTTGTTTTAGAATTTAAGTTTATATACAAAGAAAGAGAAATACGATTACCAAAAGCATTAAAGATGATAAGAGATACAGGTATGGACTTAGCTTTTATCTTAATTTTAGCTGCGTTCGGCATTAATCCAATACTCGATGTTATCGAAGCAAACAAGCCGTCGTTTTCCATCCATTTCTTTTATATTGAACTAGCTATCACTTCTGTTAGCATTGCACTCTTGCCAACGATTCTTTATTGTTATTATTATTTTTGGAGGCATCACTATAATAATGAAAAAAAGGGGCAGCTAAAACAATAGCAAAACCCTGAAAAAATCTTGCTTGCCTATGGCTTGACTTGAAATTTGATTTCAAAAGAATGAGTTCATATACTAAAAAAGGTACGGAGAAAGTTATCTCTGCACCTTTTCTTCACTATGCGTATCGATTTTGAGGAAGTCTAACTCGATTTTTTACTTGGAAGTTGTGCTCACTTTGAGTTAAATAAATGATTCCTTCAATAAAGCCAATAATTGCAGGGATATATGTCCAGAAAAATAGAATGTATAGAATGCCCTTAATAGGGCTACCTAAATAAAATTTATGAACTCCAAATGTACCTAATAGGATAGCTAACACACCTGCTGCAACTTTACTTTTTTCTGGCCAGCTTAAGTTGATGCCATTACTGTGTGTCTGATTATGGTTATACTGTGGTGGCGCTTGATAAACAGGCTGTTGTTGAATAGGTTGTTGATAAGTTTGTTGAGCGTTGTTTGGAGCTGCTTGGAAACTTAAGCTTTCTCCGCAGAATTTACAGTTTCTTGCTTGTGGATCAGCTGGCGCCCCACATTGAGAACATTTTAATGACATATGATTTCTCTCCTATCAATATTAATTCGTTTTTTCTCCGCATTGATGACAAAATATTGCATCGGATGCTAGAGAAGTACCGCATGTACAAGTGACTTTCATTAAATTATGTCCGCAACCTGAACAAAAACGAGCATCGGAGTCATTTTCAAAGCGACAGTTTGGACAATGAATTTTTGGTTGGGTAGTAGGCGTCCCGCAAGAGGAACAGAACTTAGTTTGCGAATCCAAAGTAGTATTGCAAACTGTACATTGTATATTAGCTGTTGATAAAGGCTGCACCTGATTTTGGACATTTTGCATTGCGTTCATACCTATGCCAACCCCAACTCCTCCAGTTAAAAACGCACCTGCTACGCCATTACTGTTTTGAGCAGCGGCTTCATAAACATCAAAGCTACGTTGCGTTGCATAGCGATTGTCTCCCATAATTTCAAATCGAGCTCGGTCTGATAAAATTTTGTTGATTTGATCGAAATCTTCATCTGGGAAATTAATCGATTGAATATGGAAGTTGATTAATTCAAATCCAAAACGTTCAAACTCGTGCTTTACGGCCTCTTTAAGGGAATTCGATAAATGCGTTAATTGGGTAGAAATTTCCAAAGCGGAAATTTTATCTTGGATGATTTTCGTAGCCAGCTCGGTTTTTATATACGTCAAAAGTGTACCTCGGAAATAATCGAGTACTTTTTCAAATTGCACAATCTCAGAAGGGTTCATACCACCGATGATTTCTCTGAAAAACAACATGCAATCTTCAATTCTTAAACCAGCTTGGCCATATGCTCGAATTCGTAGCTTGACAAAATATTTAGGGTCTATTAACTGAATCGGGTCGGATGTTCCCCAATATAAATCCAATTTACTAGTCGTGTTAATAAAGAAGATTTCCGCTGTAAAAGGCGATTTACTGTCGTAGAAAAAATTCAAGACAGAACCAAGTAATGGTAAGTTATTCGTGCTTAAAGTATAAGTACCCGCCGAAAAGTAATCATATACTTGTCCACCTTTTACGAAGATAGCCACTTGCCCTTCATTAACGACTAGAACACTCCCTAATCGAATTTGCTCCGACGGAAATTTATAGATAAGCCAATCCCTGCTCCGCAAACCATCAAACTTAATGCGATCAAATAGAACCATTTTCTCACCTCACACCTAATTAATATGTATCATAAAAATTATAGCATAAATGGAATGAATTGGAGAAAAAGTATTTTATAAAACCTAAAAGAAAAATAGATATAAGTGACTAATTGCAGGGGTGCTTCCATCTTGAATTGGAATAGGGTTGATAGGACTTATGAAGATTTATGTATCTAAATCGTCTTAGTCCGGGTTGTAAAAATAAGAAAAAGCCTACAAACGTTGTCAAATAAACGATTGTAGGCTATAAACAATAATAGTCGCATCAAGTCTTGGACCAGCGACAATCATCTTGTCGAAATGAATCACTACTTATATGGTATCTATATAATGTAACTAACAAGGCCTATACAATTGAGAACTAGTCCTAGTATTGCTATTACGATTCCTTTTTGTCTTTGTTGCTTTATTTCTATCAATCCCACAATGCCAAATAGGATTCCTATTATGCTAAGTAAGGAGCCCTCCTGTACAAGAAGTAACCCGATTAGTGATAGGAAGCCTATAAGTAAAGAACCAATCACTTTGCTATTTATATTATTTTTTTCTGCCATTAATTGAGTTTCCATTAGAGCACCCCCAAAAAACAATCTATTTATCCAGCCATTCGTACTCGATATCAGGTAAGCTTTCTTCATTTACGAAACCCTTACCAATCATGTTGAATCCATTTTTTTCGTAAAATTGCTGTGCTTTTTTATTGATTTCAAAAGTTCTTAGCGTCAGTTTACCACTAGATTTTACCTTTGCTTTATCAAGCAGGGCACGACCAATGCCATAACCTTGATAGGCAACGTGGATGTATAGCTGGTTTATTTCTACGGAGCTATAAGCAATCATTCCAATCACTTTATCCTCTATCAACGCAATCTCTATTTCATATTGTTCCGGTAATATATGATTTAAAAAATATAGATGGCTTTCAAAGCTATGTTTTTCTTTTTGGCCAATAGCTCGTTCCTTACTTTCACGCCACATGGAGACTGTTTGTTCAGCATACTTCGGCTCATAAGAGGTAATAACAAATACAGGATTACTCAATGAAACGCCTCCTTTTATGTATCAAACTTTTAAAGCTTCTTTCTAAATGAGTAGCACCATTTATCATAACCTAGTTTTTCTTCATAAAACCGGTGAGCATCTAGACGTTGAATCCCTGATTCTAATGCGACATATTGGGCACCATTCTCTCTTGCAAGCTTATGTATATACTCTAGCAGCCTGTCTCCGTAGCCCTTTGAACGGTGTTGTTGGTCGGTAACCAAATCATAGATGAAAATATGCTTCTTACTATAAAAGTTTATTCTCCATGCTAGGCCTGCTACAGAGACCAATTCCTTGTTTGCATATAAGCCGTAAAGAAGATATCCATCTTTCTGCATCTCTTGAAGAAGCTCCAAAAATGTATTCTCTTCTAGATCTGTTCGTAGTTGAGAAAGGATGGGGAAAGCCTCCATATATTGCTGTCTTGTCGTTAAGTTTTGGAAATGCATAGTCATTAATTAGCCATCTCTTTCTTATAGCTATAATAATCCTGTGCGTGGACCACATAGAAACCGGTAGATTCATACAGCTTTAGTGCATGATCATTTTTCGTTTCGACTTCCAGATGAACTGAATATCCATTCTCAGCGTTTTCTTTCACCACTCGTTGAAGAACTCTTCGTCCTATTCCTTTGCCTTGGTGCTCTGGCAAGATAGAGAAACCTGAGATCCATGCCTCTTGGTTTTCTCTCTTTACCTGTATATAACCAATGGGGCCATCCTCCGTCACAATCATTAACTGATCGACGTTTTCTATGTATGCTACTTCTTTTTCTAGCGATCGAGCATCTTCTTCAGGTAAGCCAAATCCCTCCACAAATAAGCGCACTCGAATCTCGAAGTCTTCATTGGTCGTTGGTCTCAGCTTTATGTCATTATCGACAGTAAGTTCCTCGGGCTTCCAAGTCATTTGAGACTCAGAGAAGGCATATGTAGCACCCAGTTTTTCGAGAAAGTCCTTTCCTGGTTTAGAGCCGGCAGGACTGTTCAATAAAATCCTTTCATATTTCTCTTTTTGGAAGATTTTTTTCGCTTCCTCGAACAAACGAGTGAAAATCTGTTTTCTTCGATGGCTTGGATGAACCATCCCACAAACCTCGACGGTCGACACGAATGGATACAAGCCAAGGAATCCTACGAGTACATTATCTTCATAATGAAAAAAATCTAGCTTTTCCTCTCTATTTCGTAAAGAATGCCAATTAAGCTTTAACTGAATTTTGTCTGTTTCCTCGCAAATTGCTTGTAGCTCCTGTATCGCATCTAATTTCGTTTTATTTAACATATTATCTCTTCCTTTACTGTCATTCGTTCCTTTTTCATTGTACTGATTAAAGTAGCAAAAAAATAGATATTTTTCTCATTATTTAGATAAAAGTGTATTTGTTATAGGCTAGAGGATTAGAAGTAATCTAAGTGAATTCAGAAGTGGGTGAAGGGAGGATATCAGATGTAGGACATGTAGTTTAGGTTTGGATCACAAGAAAAGAGGCAAAGCTTTATGATGACTTTGCCTCTTTTTATACTATTCCGGCCATTTTTCAATAAACTTTAATGCTCCTGATGGACAGGTTTTCACTACTCGTTTATTGTCTTCTCTTCTTGAGCCATTGGGGAGTATCCATGGTTTTTTATTCGTGTCGAACGTGGAGGGTAAATATTTGATACAATTAGCAGCATGCGTACATTTGGTAGGGTGGAAATAAATATCTACTTCGTCTCCAACGTATTTTTTAAATCCTGCTTTTACTAATTCTTCCTCATTATTACCTTCCATTCGTCTCATCCCTTTACTATATTTCAATGATAATAGGTAATATCATTGGTTTACGTTTGGTTTTCGAGTATAGCAGATTCTCTACGGTTTTTTTAACATTTTGCTTGAGCACTCGTTGATTCAGGTTATTTTGGCTTGCTTTATTGACCGCGCTCACCACCTGTTGATTGACAGATTGAATCAAATCCTCCGAATCTGCTCCGTAGATCAGTCCACGAGAAATCGTATCTGGCGAGCTTACAAGTTGACCATTTGATTTGCTAATAGTCATGATGATCACTATCATCCCATCTCTTGCAAGTTGCTTGCGATCTCGAAGAATAATTTCACCAACATCGCCTATTCCTAGCCCATCCACATACACATCTCCGGCATCCACTGACCGGGTTTGTAAGACCTCTTGTTCACTCATGATGTCTACTACATCTCCATTTTTCAGGAGAAAGATATTTTGCTTCTTCACACCAAGAGATTGTGCCATCTGTCGATGAATATGAAGCATACGATATTCTCCGTGGATTGGAATAAAGTACTTTGGCTTCATGAGTGCAAGCATCAGCTTTAAATCCTCCTGATAGCCGTGACCGGATACATGCATTCCAGTGATGCTACCTGAGCCATAGATGACATTTGCGCCCAGCTTAAACAGATTATCTACTATTCGGGAAATACTTTTTTCATTCCCAGGAATCGGACCTGCTGCAAAAATGACAGTGTCATCCTGTAGTACCTCAATATCTCGGAAGCTAGAGGTAGCTAGTCTTGATAATGCTGCCATCGGTTCACCTTGTCCGCCAGTACATAAAATAGTAACCTTCTCTGGAGGAAGAGCTTGCACTTGCCGCGTCTCAATGAGTATATCCTCCGGCAAATCCAAGTAGCCTCTCTCTGCAGCAACAGCTACGACATTCACCATACTTCTTCCAACTAATGCAACTCTTCTGTTTGTCTTGATTGAGGCATTTATAACCTGTTGTACCCGGTCCACATTGGAGGCAAACGTAGTGACAAATATTTTGCCTGTTGCTTTTCGAAACTCCTCTTCTAGGTGGTCTGTTATCCTCGCTTCGGATGGAGTAGACCCTGGTCGCTCCGCGTTGGTGCTCTCAGATAGCAGCAGCAATACACCGTTTTCTCCTAGCTGAGCCATCTTATGAATATTTGGGTATTCTTTATCTACCGGAGTCCAATCGAATTTAAAATCGCCTGTATGAACGATTGTTCCATGCATGGTATGGAATGCTATACCCAGACAATCGGGAATACTATGATTCACTTTAAAGAAGGTAGTTCGGATGGTGCCAAGCCTTAATACAGAATCCTCGTCAATCATAAATAGCTGAGTATCTCTTAAGAGACCATGCTCCTTCAATTTGATTTCAATCAACCCAAGCGTCAGATTTGTCGCATAGATTGGGACCTTTAACTGCTTTAAAAAATATGGGATTGCACCGATATGATCTTCATGTCCATGGGTGATGACCATCGCGCGAATCTTATCTTTATTCTCCTTCAAATAGGTGATATCAGGGATGATTAAATCAATACCTGGAAGTGATTCATCTGGAAACATGGCACCGCAATCAATGATGACAATATCATCATCCGATTGAATGACATACATATTTTTTCCTATTTCATTAACGCCACCTAGTGGAAAGACTGAAACAGTAGATTTACTTGGACTCATCTTGATTTCCTCCTTCTAATTCCTATTTTCAGTATGACCTAGCAGATATTTTTTATAAGGGTAACATAGAAGATTACTTAGATAAAATTTGACGCAATAGTAACGCATGATAAATACCTATCATAGGCTAAAGATGTAATGAGAAGAGAAGATGGAGGGAACGCATGTTTTACCATGTAAAGGAACTACAATACCATGCAAAGCCGGAAAAACCAGATCCGTTTTTTGCTAACAAGCTCCAAGAGGTGCTAGGCGGACAGTTTGGGGAAATTTCGGTGGCTTTACAATATTTGTTTCAAGGCTGGAATGTACGCGGAGATGGAAAATATAAGGACTTACTGATGGATACGGGTACCGAGGAGCTAGCGCATATCGAAATGCTATGTACGATGATAGCAAGATTGCTTGACGGTGCTCCAGTAGAGACTGTGGAAAAGGCTGCAAAGGACCCTATCATGGCTGCAATTTTGGGAGGGATGAACCCTCAGCATGTCATTGTTTCGGGACTTGGCGCTATGCCGGCAGACAGTGTAGGGAATAGATGGCATGCAGGATACATTGCAGCAAGCGGAAACCTGCTAGCAGATTTTCGTGCAAATCTAAATGCAGAATCTCAAGGAAGATTACAGGTTTGCCGCTTATATGAAATGACGGATGACCGAGGAGTGAAGGATATGCTTTCCTGGCTGATTGCACGTGATACGATGCATCAGAATCAGTGGATAGCAGCTATTAAAGAGCTAGAGGCAAAAGAGAATGTAGTAGTACCAAGCACGTTCCCAAAAAGCTTGGAGAAACGAGAGGTATCTTATACGCTTTTCAACTATTCTCAAGGAAACGAAAGTGCAGAGGGTAGATGGGCATCAGGGCCAAGCATGGACGGAGAAGGTGTATTCAATTATGTAGAATACCCAGTTCCATTCGCGGGTAAGCCAAAACTGAAGCCTGCTCCACCCGAGGTATACGATACCCCACCAAGCGTGTTGAAGGATGGCGGAGGCTTACCTCCAAACTTTATGTAAGGACCAAGTTTTCTTGGTCTTTTTTCTTTATAACTATCTAATCCCGCCTGAAAATTCATGTTGTTTTTTATCCAATTGCTTTGCCCACTCACTATTATTCCAAATTTCAGGATTATTAACCGCCTCGTTTTCTCCGCGTACTAGGAAGTCGTAACTGTCCTTTCCACCAGTATACCAATCCACGATGACTAGCTTCCCGTTAACGTTACGAACTAGAAACTCAGTTGCTTCACCTCTACCACTTTGGTCATCCCACTTTACTTCGACAGGCAAATTTACATAAAGGTATCCACCCGCATTATCGTCTGTAAACTTGACTACCCAATCTACTTCCTGATTGTCTACCACACCTTCCAGTGGATAATCGTTAATATTATGTTTATTAAATAGGTCAAAATGATAGTTAATTTTCGTTTCCGTATACCGTTTGAGGTTTTCGTTTTGGATAAAAGCTCCCAAGTCAATTTCCGAGCCGTTCCAAATTGCTTTATAGTAGTCAGTCAGTGCCCTCATACATAATGCATAAGCCGTTTCTGAATCCTCTAGTGATAGCTCATCTATCTTTTTAGATATGTAGTCGGGAGGTGCTTGTAACTCATTCTCCTCGTTCGATTCTTTCATTAGCGTAACTGCTTCACTTTCTTTATTTTCGTCCAAGACTTCTAATTTGGTTGCTTCTTCTTTGCCTATGGGCTCTTCACATGCACTTAGAATAAATAAGAGTGCCACTAAGAGAACACTATGTTTCATAGTTTCTCCTCCATTCATGTTTTATTCAGACAAAATCACTTTTCTTATATAGCTAGACGAATAAACACCTTTTTTCGTTACAATATTTTCTATATAATAAAAGAAATGATTTTCAAATATTCTGAAGAATATAGGAGACCTAGTAGGATGATTATTCGGCAAATGGAGGAGAAAGATTTACAAAGCGTATTAGAAATTTATAAAGAAGGGCTGCAAACAGGGATAGCAACATTTGAAACGGAAGCTCCATCTATCTAGGACTGGGATAAGGGTCATCATCCTATTTTACGGTTTGTGGCTGAGGAGCAGGGTAAGGTTATCGGATGGGTCACCATTTCTCCAGTGTCTAGTAGACAAGTGTATAGAGGAGTGGCAGAGGTAAGTGTTTATGTGAGTGATGCCGCTAAAGGAAAAGGCGTAGCTACGCTTCTAATGGAAAAATTGATCGTAGATAGTGAGAAAGAAGGATATTGGACATTGCAGTCCTCCATCTCCTCTAAGAACGAGGCTAGTATTTCATTGCATAAAAAGGTTGGCTTCAGAGTGGTTGGAATCAGGGAAAAGATAGGGAAGCGGGACGGGCAGTGGCAGGATACCGTGTTGCTAGAAAGAAGAAGCAAGTTTATCTAGAGGAGGTTATACAATGAAATTCATCCATTTCGGCTTACAGGAGGTTCCTCCCATTGGGATGGGGACCTGGCATATGGGGGAAAACGATAGTAATAGTAAGGAAGAAATCAAAGCGCTGCGCACCGGTATTGAGCATGGCTTGACGCTTATTGATACAGCTGAAATGTATGGGGAGGGACTGGCGGAGAGTCTTGTAGGAGAAGCTATAAAGACATACAGAAGAGAAGAGCTGACCATCGTCACTAAGGTATTTCCTTGGAATGGGGGGAGTAATAATGTTCGGACAAGTCTAGAAAACAGCTTGAAGAGATTACAAACCGAATACGTTGATATGTACCTCCTACATTGGCGGGGAGAGATTCCGCTCGAGGAGACGGTAGATGCCTTTGAACAGCTAAAGAAGGAAGGAAAAATAAGAGCATGGGGTGTATCCAATTTCGATGTGTCCGACATGGAGGTAGTAACAGCTATCTCCAACAGCTGTGCTACCAACCAAGTGCTTTATAATTTGAGCAGCCGCGGAACGGAATTTGACCTTCAGCCATGGATGAACAAGAAGCAGATGCCCATGATGGCATACACACCACTTGGCCAAGGAGATACACTTCATGCAGGCTTCCGTCAAAATACAGTCTTACAGGAAATAGCAGATCGACACGAGTGTAGCATCTTCCAGCTGTTGCTTGCATGGACAATACGTAGCGGCAATGTGATCGCAATTCCTCAATCTAGCAATAAAGAGCATGTAGTGGCAAATGCTGAAGCAATCAATATAACACTCTCTCAGGAAGACTTAGAGAAAATGAATAAAGAATATCCCGCTCCAAGTCATAAGGTTCCACTTGAAGAGCTATAAAATCCGATAACGACTAAAAGATGTTTGTGCAATTCACTAGATGGAAAGCAAGCTAAAGAATTCTATCCCTTATTTCAAGAGATTCCTCCCCTTTACGAAAGTTTCAATTTTTGAAACATAGAGTTCTAACTTTCCGTATATGTTAGTAAGAAAGGGGTGGTCAGAATGAATCGATATTCGATAGCAGAATTTTTACGCAAAACGGAGCAGGTGGACAAAGGACAGGGCTTATTTGAGCTTGAGACAGACCGTATGCTAGAAGTGAACCTGGATGGACTAGTTTGGGCAAAGGCAGGCTCCATGGTGGCTTATGAGGGCCGTATTAAATTTGAGCGCGAGGGAATCTTAGAGCATGGCGTAGGAGCAATGTTCAAGAAAGCACTGACTGGCGAAGGTGCCTCTCTCATGAAGGCCAACGGAAACGGCAAGCTGTATCTTGCAGATAGCGGGAAAAAGGTTATCGTACTTCATTTACAGGGTGAAGCCATTTATGTGAACGGTAATGATCTTCTAGCATTTGAGCCCTCTGTCAAGCATACTATTAAGCTGATGAGGAGGATCGCGGGCATGATGGCGGGAGGTCTATTTAATGTAAGATGCCAAGGCACTGGTATGATTGCCATTACCTCTCATTATGACCCACTAACTTTACGTGTAACACCAGGGAAGCCGGTAATTACTGATCCTAACGCGACCATTGCCTGGTCAGGAAGTCTCCAACCAGAGTTTCAGACAGATATAAGCTTCAAGACCTTCGTAGGGAGAGGGAGCGGTGAATCTATCCAGATGCGTTTTGAAGGTGAAGGCTTTGTCATCGTGCAGCCATACGAGGAGGTTTATTATCAGGGGCAGGGCTAATAGCTTGGAGGAGGTACAAGAATAACAAGTAATGCGAAAATAGGGATCCTTCTATCCCTTACCTTGTTTTGCCTTTATATGTATGAAAGAGCGGATTCAACAGATAGGGAGCACATATCAGTTGTTTCCACAGAAGCAGTGGCTCTCTCTCATTTGAAGGAACAACTGCACGGTATCTATGTAGGTATTGACGTGAAAACTACCTCTGATAAAGAACTGGTCATACAATTTGTAGGGGATGAGGAATATTTTTATTCGGTAAAAAAGGATTTAGAGAGAGTAATAGATAAGGTAATTAAAACACCTGCATTAAGCGAATACACAGTGGTTTTTCATAGATGGGAATTTATTGAAAAGAGCAAATAACATCAGTTTTGGAAGTGCAATTAGGAAACTAACTCGCACTTCCTTTTTTGCTGTTGCATGAACATTTATATTCTATAAGGAGTGTCTTTTAGATTTATTAAACAAACGAGGCAGGATAGTGAAAGAAGGATTTAATAATAAATTAGTAGAAGATAGATGATAAGGTTAGTTAACAAGAAGGCTATCAAATTTAAAGTGGTGATAATATGACTGATAAAACGATTAAAGGTAGTAATGATTTTGAACGATTGGTTAAGCTAATCAATTCAGTTCCCTCTAAACAATCAACTTTGTTAATTGGGATAGATGGCTGTGGAGGTTCAGGGAAAAGTACACTCGCTAGTAAGTTAAAAGGTAGATTATTAAATACAACTGTTGTGCATATGGACGACTTCTATTTACCCTCTTCACAAATTCTAAAAATATCACCGACGAATAAGCTCATTGGTGCTGATTATGATTGGAGGCGTGTTTTAAATCAGGTTCTCGAACCTGTAGCGCAAAATAAAGAAGGATATTATCAGCGATATGATTGGGTAAGGGATGTTTTAGCAGAGTGGCATACTGTTCCAGTTGGAGGAATTGTCATAATAGAAGGTGTATATGCATTGCGGCAGGAATTTTTTAACAAATATGATTTTACAGTATGGGTTGAATGTCCACGAGAAACACGGCTTTTACGAGGTATTGAAAGAGACGGAGAAACAGCACGTGATATGTGGGAAAAAAATTGGATGTTATCAGAGGACGTTTATGTTGAAACATACAAACCTTACGAAAGAGCTGAATTAATAGTAAGTGGTATTGAGTAAATATTAGGGAGAAGGCTATGTTAATAAGTATTATTTCTTAAAACAAACGACACTGGTTTTGAAAACGTTAAAGTAAAGGGAGAGACTCCTACATGCGTAAAAATGTAATCATTATTTCATTAAGTGCTCTTTTGACCCTGATTTTCTTCTATATGAATTTTGCGAAGAGCGTGGAACATGAAGTATTATCGAGTGAAGATTTCCCTGTTTTTATACAAAATGCTATTGGGGACAATCACAACAAAAAAGGGTTTAGTGTATTTCAAGATGAAAAGAACACATTTATTTACTATAATAGCAATTCAGTTTCGAATGAATATATAACGACCGATTTAGATTTAAAATATAAAGCTGGTAAGTATGTTGCTACCGCAACAGTCAAACCAGCTGTAAATACACCAATTACTGAAAGATTAATTAAACTTAGTAAGATATTAGACAAAGATCTCCTTCTAAAGGTAAATATTAAGTAATTGGAAGATAAACAACAAACGGGTGTGTGGAACCAAGAAGGATTAATGTTTTTTAATGTTGAAATCCTTATTGTTGAAATCGCGCATTTTAGTTAAAGAGGAACTTCTGAACCTTGGTTGGATTCTTCACTACTTACATACTTTTAGGAGGCTTATAATGGATAACTCATTTTCTTTATTTTTAAATACTTTTTTAGATGCTTGGAAAACCTCATCTATAGGGGACTTAAAAGAGTTCATCTCACCAGAATATAATGCAAGAGAAATAACAGACGGAAATATAGTAGACTTTGGTTATAAAGAATCCATAAATGGTTGGGAGCAGGGCTTTAATTTTGCTAAAGAAAAGAATGCTCAATGGAATATAAAAGTAGAATCAATCCTTCCTTTAAGAGAAGATGAAACTATGGCTATTCTATTAGCTACTTTGGTTATACAAGGTAAGAGTTTAGAAACAGCAAATTTATTCTTTTATACGTTTAAAAAGTCTAACAGTGATTGGAAGCTGGTAAGAAGTTATATTGAAGCTGGAGTTAATAAAAACATACTCTATTCATCTAAAAGGGAATTACTCCAATATCAAGGGCTGTGATCAGCGGCAGGTTAGCTATACAAGGTTAGTGGATTCTCTCATCTATATAGAGAATTATTATTTTAGAAAAAATATCAGATTAATAAAATATTTAGATTTAAAATAAAGGGGTGCCGTTAGTATGGAAATAAATAAGAAGAAATCTATTTTCACAAAACTAGATGAAATTAATAATGTTTTAGTTCATCATCACGAAGAAATCTTCGGTTATAATATAACACCTAAGCAAGCATTGGTATTAGAGTATCTACATAGACATTCAAAATTATCAGTTAATGAATTGGCGAGTAAAATGAAACTTACACCAGGAGCTATAAGTCAACTTATAGCTAAATTGGAACAACAGCAATACATTGTCCGTACTATTAACCCAAAGTCTCGTCGTGAAATTATTGTCACACTAGGAGAAAAAGGGACTAATTTATATCAAGCGTTCGAGAAAATTGATCAGAAAATAGTTGAATGGGAAAATGGCATAAAAAGTGAAATAAGTCCATTTATTGAAGGAAGTTTTGGTGAAACAACAGATTTCTTCGTTTACTTTGCCACTGATAATGTCGAATTAGATATCGATCCTCTAAAACCTAAAATTTATAAAGAGTCTGAGGTAGCACCATTCATCCGTATTACTGTTCCTCGTAAAAAGAGCGATGATGACGTAAAAATTTTAAATGAATTAATTGCTTCTTTAAAAAGCGAAGATAAATTAAAACAAGGTTCGTTTGCTATGAGTTATATTGATGAAAAAGGTGTCATTTTAGATCATGAATGGCATAAAGATTTCTAATTAAATAACTTCGTCAATTAATAGGCGCTATCCTGGAATAAGGAAAGTGCTTTTTTATTGGAGTGTAAAATCAGGGAACAAAATTTTTGGGAAGAATGTTAACAAACTACGTTTTAGAATACAGAAATCCAATCTTCCGCAATCCAGCGCTTTAGTTTATTTAGGTTAGTTAAATATTCCATTAAAAAACGCTCAGATCTGAGCGTTTTTTCTTGCCGTTTATATTATTAGTTAGCAGGATAAGAATGTGCTAGTTAGAATGTTTAGCATTTTTTAACCATATTGACCTTTTGACTATTAAAATGGTGTCCCGCCATTAATATGGAGCACCTGTCCGGTAACAAAGGATGATTCTTCTGAAGCAAAGTATACGTATCCAGGAGCGAGGTCACTCGGCTGACCAGGTCTTCCTAATGGAGTTGCAAATTCTCCTTCTTTTCCAAAGCCTTCTACCTCTTCGGCAGTAAATGAGGCTGGAATTAGTGGCGTCCAAATTGGTCCAGGAGCCACTGCATTTACACGAATTTTTTGTTCAGTGAGCGATCCTGCTAAAGATCGAGTAAAGGAAAGAATAGCGCCTTTTGTAGATGCATAATCGATCAAGGATGGTGCACCTTGGAACGCTGTTATAGAGGTAGTATTGATAATCGCGCTGCCAGGCTTTAAATGATCTAGTGCAGCCTTGGTCAGATGGAACATTCCAAAGAAGTTGGTTTTGAATGTTCTCTCTAGCTGCTCCGCTGTAATATCCTTAATGGAATCCTGGGTGTGCTGCTCCCCTGCATTATTTACTAATATATCAAGCTTGCCAAATTCACCAATGACTTTTTCTATTATTTCCTTGCAAAATGCTTCCTCTCCTATATCGCCAGGAATTAAAAGACATCGTTTTCCTTCGTTTTCTATTAGTTTCTTCGTCTCCTCGGCATCCTCATGCTCATCAAGGTAGGAAATAGCAACGTCTGCTCCTTCCTTGGCGTATGCGAGCGCTACAGCTCTTCCGATTCCGCTATCGCCACCGGTAATGAGCGCGACCTTATCTGGTAAACGAAGCTTTCCTGCATAGTTTTGAGCAAAATCAGGTCTTGGCTCCATCTCGTTTTCGAAACCCGGTTGTCTTTCCTGCATCTGTGCTGGTATATTTTCAGGCTTTTTATCCATGAAACTTCAATCCTTTCGCTGATAAATTGGTTACAACTAATAAATACCCTTGTAGACTCGTACAAAACATGTGATTCCAACAGAAAGAAAGTCTACGGGAGGTTTGGTTATATCACTTTTGTAAAGATGTAGCGATAAAAGAATATTTGTAAAGGATCATAATGATAATTTACCGAAATATAACACCTTTTCTTAGCTCAGTCGTCTAATAGATAAGGGGGTGTAGCATGGACGATCATTCAAAACTTGCTATAACGAATATTTATCATCTTTACTCTGATAATGTGTTCAAGTATATATTCTATATGGTAAATAATTTACACACGGCAGAGGACTTAACGCAAGAGACATTTATAAAGGTCTTTAGACATTTAGATACTTTTCAATTTCATTCAAGTATTCAAACTTGGGTATATCAAATAGCCAGAAATACAACGCTGGATTATTTGAAGCGAAAAAAACTTGTGAGTTTCTTTGAGCCGGACAAAATAGTTCAACTGATAAAAGGGACTGAGCGATCGGTAATAGACACTGTAACACAGACCGAGGAAAAGGAGCAGTTGTATCTATATCTGCTTACCCTGAAAAAAGAATATCGCGAAGTATTGATATTACGGAAAATTAATGAGCTTTCCGTAAAAGAAACAGCTGTTATTCTAAGATGGTCCGAGGATAAAGTGAAGTCCATGTCAGCTAGGGGACTAAAAAAATTAAAGGAAACGTTACAGGAGAAGGAGGAAAGCTGGAATGAGTCGTTTTGATGAGCTTGATTTCTATTTTGATACTCTTAAACAAGTAGAGCGTTCAGAGGATAAAAAGCAAAAGACGCTCGAAAATGTTCTTCAGTCCAAGAAAAAAGAGCAAAAAAGAAAACATTCTTTTGCAGGTATCATAACTATCTTAGGTGCTCTTGTTGCCATCATCTTCCTACTCACAACACTAGAAGACGAAGAAGATGTTTCAGCTACAGGAATAATAATTCATGTAAAGGAAATTTGGGCAGCTGAATCAATCTCAGCAACCTCATTTAAGGCTTATTCTACCTCCCCACTAAAAAGTATTGAGCTTGCTGATGAAACCTTCCAGCAAGAATTAGAGAGATTTATGGAGCAGCTGACTCCTTTAGCAGTGGTACCGGACTATCGTGAGCCTTCTTATGATTTGACAATCCAACAAGTAGAAGGAAGTCCGTTGCAAGTGAAGATTTGGGAAAAAGATGATGAAGTTTTTCTTTACAGCTTTACGGAAGAGAAATACTATACTAGCAAGCATAAAAGCGCCTCGAATGTTTATCGGATGTTAAACAATATTCCATTTCCTAAATAATGATAAGTCACATTAAACTGCTTGTGTAAGAACAGAAGGATTAATGTGCTTTATTGTTGAATACATTGATATATTACAAAAGGGGAATCCGAGATGAATATTTACTGTAAAGGCGTTTTTAAAGAGATGGATTTGGCAATTAACTCTATTATTAAGTTGATAGACATACTGAACGAAGGAGACCTGAATATTAGACCGACTGAAGGAAAATGGTCGATTGGTGAGTTACTCTCGCACATATCGGTTATATGTAAAGCCGACTTTCTAATTGGAGCAGGAGCTTCAGAGGAGGAGATGGACCAATTCTATGAAGAAGCTGAGCCAGAGGCGAATCGGAAAGCAATAGCAGATGCCTTGATTTACAATTACTCTTATCTTAAAGAAGGCATAGGAAGATTAAGGGAAGAGGAGCTTTTGCAGGAAACGACTTCATTTTTTGGAGTGGTTCATTCGCGCTTTGAATGGCTATTGGATACTCAGGCTCACCTTTTTCATCACCGTGGGCAGTTGCACTCAATGATGGTTCATATACTTAAGCTAGAGCCGAACGTCCAGTTGTTCGAGTAAGTTCATTCCTTACGGACGGAGAAAGACTTTATGAAGTTTTGTACTTATCTATATAAGGGGAAAGAAGAAACCATATATCATAATGAGGAAAGCGCATAGGGAGGAGGATTAATATGTACATTCCTAAATTTTTTAAGGTATCAAATATAGAGGAAATTCAAGTATTCATCCAGCATAATTCTTTTGGCACGTTGGTTACAACAAGAAATGGCAAACCGATTGCCACTCATCTTCCGTTTCAGCTAGTACAAAATGGAACAGAAGCCTATTTGACTGGGCATGTTGCTTATGGGAACCCTCAATGGCGCACACTGGGGGACAATGAGGATGTTCTAGTGATGTTCCAAGGACCACATGCTTATATTTCTTCCTCATGGTATGGTCATGAAAATGTGCCGACGTGGAACTATCAGGCAGTTCATATATATGGCTCTGCTAGTTTATTAACAAAGGAGGAAATGGAGCAGGATCTAATCAGTTTGCTACAAAAATACGAGAAGCATCGCGAAAATCCAATTCTTTGGGAGACTCTTACGACTAGTTTGCTAGAAAAGGAGCTAAAGGGGATTGTTGGTTTTAAGATAAAAATAAAAGAAATGCAAGCTGCCAGCAAGCTAAGTCAAAATCGCAACGAAAGCGACTACCATTCTATTATTCAACATTTATATAAAGAAAAAGATATACAATCTAAGGAAATGGCTAAGGTCATGGAAAAACGAATTAATTAAAGGGAGGCTTCCCGGTAACAGTAAGAAGCGAAATAGAAAAAAAGCACATACGATTCAAACTTTAATCGTATGTGCTTTCTTCTAATTATTCGAGATAGAAATTTTTTTAGCTGCAACTGACCTACCTGGTGACTCCTGAGCCAACTGCTTTCTTAATTTTGATACATCCATCCTAATCCAAATAGAAATAACAAATGCAACTGCTATTAGAATACTGAATACATAAAAGACTGGAATATAGCTATTCGTAGCATCTCTAATTGTTGAAACAATAATCGGTCCAAATATCCCGCCGAGAGACCAGGTAGTTAATAAATACCCATGGATGACACCAAGCTGCTTTGTTCCGAATAAGTCACTTGCAAATGCTGGTAGATTTGAAAACCCTCCCCCATAGCAGCTCACCACTAGGAATATAAACAGCTGGAAGATTATCACGTTTGTTGTAAACGGTAGCGTTAAGAAAGCAAATAGCTGAATAACAAAGAAAATGACAAATACGTTCGAGCGCCCGATATAATCCGAGGCAGCCGCCCATAGCAGCCTTCCTCCTCCGTTAAACAATCCCATTAAACCAACCATAGTTGCTGCTGATGCTATTGAAAGACCAACAATTTCTTGGGCCATCGGTGAAGCAACTGAAATCATCATAAGTCCCGCTGTTACATTAATTAGATGCATAGACCATAGCATCCAAAAATGTTTTGTCTTTATAGCTTCGCGTGCTGTCATTTGAGCTAGCTCCGTTGTTTTGGAGGGACCATATTTACTAACATTCTCTGCTCCTGGAATATCTCCAGCTTTTGGAGGAGCTATATATAAAGCTCCGAGAATCATTAAGGTAAAATAACTAATTCCAAGAATAAAATAAGTGGTGGAAATACCAACGGATTCCATTAGACTTGCAGCAATTGGTGCAGTAAGAAGTGCACCTGATCCAAATCCGAGGACAGCCATACCAGTTGCCAGACCTCTTCGATCAGGAAACCACTTCACTAGTGTAGAAACTGGAGCGATATAGCCAATACCCATTCCTAGACCGCTTAACAATCCATATGTAAGCCAGTACAAAACGACTGAATCCATTAAAATAGCAATACCAGCACCGCCTTGCCCCAGCCCAAAAAGTAGTGCAGCAAGGATAGCTGATTTACGAGGTCCTTGCTTCTCAACAAAGCTACCAAACATAGCTGCAGCAAATCCTGCAAGTCCCATCATAATTGTAAAAGCGATTGTCACTTGTGAAGCTTCCCAGCCAAGCTCCTCTACTATTGGATTTTTATACACGCTATATGCATAAGCGCCACCAATAGATAGATGAATAGAAATAGCAGATAATGCGATAAACCAACGATTCTTTTTCATGAAATTTCTCCCTAAACCCTAAAAAGTATTTTTTCATTCCGTTATTTTCTGTTTTAGTATTTTGTGACAAAAAAATGAACGTCCTTGAAATAACTTATCATCGAATTATTATGTGCGCAAGAATAAATATTTTCTTTGAATAATTTATTGATATACCAATTTAAACCCACAAGTACATAGGTAATAACCATTATTTCTTATTTTAACAACGTTTTAAGAGTTTTATATTGTGAAAAAAATGATAGTAAGCAAGGTTTTTTTAGTTTTAAAATCTTTAAAATAAATTTATTCAGATAACTTATATGCTATTTTAAGACAATAAAATACTTATTAACTCAATATAATTCTCTTCCATAGAAAAGTGTTTTTTTACTCCTTTAAAAAATCCACAATCGCAAGAGCAATTGCTAATGTAATGTCAACTTGTAGATTAGGGAATATTGAGAAATTTGAAAATGCATTGTATTCAGAAAAATATTATTATATAATATTCATACATGATAACGAAAGGGGTGAGGTGAATGATAACTAAATTCAATAAGTTTGGTCTTTTTCTTCCCTCACCAATTAGTAAATAGAAACCCCTGTGGACAGAAAAGATCAAGGGGCTTTTCAAATGTATTAGATTAAGATCAAGAGAGCCAATTATTTCTTTTGGTTCTCTTTTTCATTTGGAAAACTCCCTATAACTTGTTGAATATGAAAAACTATTCACAAGAAGGGAAGTTGTTAGGATGATGAAACTTAGTACGATGAGGAAAGTCGTGGAGACGGTAGATAGTGAGTGGAGAAGCCCACTAGCAGAAGAGATTCTTCAAAGGTGGGGATACGATGAAGGCTCAGTATATTATTTGCGTGCCAGTGCAAATTTCATTTTTATCTTCAAAAGGGAAGGGATAACCTATTTTTTAAGATTCAATGAGTCGTGTGAAAAGGAAGTTGAAACAATAGAGGCAGAACTGAAAATTCTTCAGTATTTAGATAACTACTCATTACAGGTAGCGCAGCCCGTTAAATCATTAAATAATAAGTATACGGAAGTAGTGGAAACTAAATGGGGACTGTATTATGCAGTTGTTTTCGAAGCCCTTACTGGTAAGCATTATGATATCGAAGAGCTTACAATGGAGCAATTCTATTTATGGGGCCAATCCTTAGGGAAACTGCATAAGAGCTTTAAGCAAATCCCTGAGCACTATCTCCAGAACAGGCCAAGCTGGAAAGATCAATTGAACATAGCAAAAGGAATAATCCCTGTGGAAGAATTTGCGGCACATCGAGAGTTGGATCGAATTTATAAATGGGCTGAAGAATTAGAAGTAACAGAAGAAAACTATGGACTCATTCATTATGACTTTGAGCTTGATAACGTGCTTTTTGACCAAAAGAAAATAGGAGTAATTGATTTTGATGATTGTACTAGCCACTGGTATGTGGCTGATATTATTTATTCGCTTAGAGATGTGGATGAATTCAATATTAATTCTCCTATTATTAAATCGTTTATAAAGGGATATAAAACGGAAACTACATTGGATGTAAATCTATTAAACAATATATCTGAGTTTCAAAGAATGCATGAAATAGTAACCTACGCTTCAATGATCAGGTCGGTGGATATAGAAAAATCATCCAACGATTCTGAATGGCTTACTAATTTAAGGAATAAATTATGTAATTATATCAATAGTAAAAGAGATTGGTCATAAAGACCGAATGTATGGACAAATGGATGATGACGTGTCAACAAACGGGCAATTTTTTTGCCAAGTAAGGGCATGCATGAGGATAGGAGATAGAAAATGATTGAATTACGAGAGATATCTGGGGAAAACATTGAGAAAATAATAGCACTTGAAGTTGAAGAAAATCAGGAAGTCTTCATAGAAACTAATAACCTCAAAAGCTTTGCAGACGCACATATGTTGAATGCAGATGGTATACCAGCGAGTCCGTTTGCCGTTTATGCAGATGAAGTGTTGGTTGGTTTTTTGATGTATATTTATGATACGCTTGACCACGAATCCTTTGAAAAGGAAGTTTTTTATGGAAAAAAGAGTTATTTTATATGGCATATTATGATTGATAAAAATTACCAAGGGAAGGGATATGGCAAAATTTCTTTTGAAAGAATGCTGATGGATATTGAAGCTTTGCCTAATGGTGAGGCAGAATATGTAACCCTCTTTTATCGAACAAGTAATGTTATAGCTAAAACTTTATATGCATCATTTGGTTTTGAAGATACAGGAATTATGCAGGATGATTCGATGTTGGCGATTAAAAAGCTAAAGGGGAGGACGCATAAGTAATAGCTTCTCTCACAAAGGAATTTAAGCTATTTGATTCATAAAAATCACTAATTTCCATAATAATAATAACGTTCTAGTAATTGGTTAATATGTGAAGTGATTACTCATAGTAACTCGTATTCCAATATATACTATTGACCTTTTAAACTATCCTTGATATTATTCTCCTATTGTTTTTAAAAAGAATAGATATACCTTGTATAAATTCAAGAATACGGCTTGAAAGTTTCTACCAGCTACCAATAAATAGCTTGGCTACAAGGAATGGGAAATTAATGATATTTTTATTCCATTTTGTAGAAAACTTTGTCCAAATTTTGGTCAAAG
>CAKQHO010000047.1 GCA_934234185.1 uncultured Psychrobacillus sp.
AAGGCAAACTGAGGTGCAGTAAATAAAAGAATTACACTCAAAAAAAGAATTTATATTCAGAAAAATTAAAAAAGTATTGTGCATTTCAAAAAAATAGAACATAATATAACAAGAGTAATGTTAATTAATAACATGTGGTGAGTGAGGGGAAACAGATGTTGCCTTTGGAAAGAAGAACCTGGTTAGAAAGTGAAATAAAATCTAAACAAAGAATTGAAATTGAAGAAATCTCAAAAAGGTTAAATGTTTCTTCCATGACAATCAGAAGAGACCTCATTGAGTTAGAGAATGAGGGTAAGGTTATACGAACACACGGAGGTGCTATTTCTCCTAGCACGTTGACAGGAGAGGTACCATACTCATCAAAAAAGGTGATCAATAATAATCAAAAAAAACAGATTGCTTTAAAAGCGCTTTCTCTTGTAGAGGAAAATTCTATTATCATCTTAGACTCTGGAACGACTACAATGGAACTTGCTAAGTTGTTAAAGTCACGCGGCGGACTAACAATTGTCACTAATGATATTAAAATCGCAAATGAGTTAATTGATAGCAGTCCGAAAGTCATCGTGACAGGAGGTGAACTACAGCAAGGTATTGGGGCTTTGTACGGATCCACTACTCAAAATATGCTGAATTCAATCCATGCCGATATTTTCTTCCTGGGAACACATGCCATTGACTTTAATAACGGAGTAACAGCACCAACGTTTGAGAAGGCATTGATCAAGCAATTGATGAAGTCAGCTGCCGAGAGAACTTGGTTGCTTGCAGATAGTAGTAAATTCAACAAAAAATCATTTGTAAATGTTTGTGAAATTGAAGAAATTGATGGAGTCATTACCGATGATGGCTTGGATAAGGATGTAATGCATGAATATGAAAGCAAGGTGGATTTTCTTGGAATTAGCAAAATATGAATATGAGATTTGTGAGGGGGGATCCTTATTGGTGAGTGAGGTAGAGAAAAGTTCTGTTTTATAAAAAAGTATTTTAACAGATTCTATAATACAAGGAGGATATTATGAATAAAAAAATACCACTGATTGGCGTGACATTAGGAGATGCTACTGGAATAGGTCCTGAACTGATTGCAAAAGCATTCCAACATGAGGAAATAAGAAATTTAGCTGCGTGGATTATTATAGGGGACAAAAGAATTTTTCAACAAGGTCTGAAAATTGCAGGTGTCCAACTTGATGTAAACGAAGTCGACGATGTGAAAGAAGTTGATAGGCAATGTGGAATTATTCACATTATTGATTTGAAAAATTTAGATCCGGAAGAGTATGAGTTAGGAAAACTTTCAATTGTTTCTGGGAAAGTAACTGGAGAAACATTGAAAATAGCACTGGACCTATCGAAAAAGAGTTTAATAGATGGCGTTATATATGCACCGTTGAACAAAGAAGCGCTACATAGAGGCGGGCACCACTTTCAGGACGAATTACATTTTTTTGCTAGCCTGTTAGATTGCAAGAGCGGATTTAGCGAAATAAATGTTATGGACAAATTGTGGGTGACAAGAGTCACTTCTCATATTCCGCTAAAGAATGTAAGCGATAACATTACGAAAGAAAAAGTTCTGGAAAGAATACTTTTTGCTGACCATACATTAAAAACTGCAGGATACACCGCGCCTAAAATTGTGGTTGCGGCACTGAATCCACATGCTGGTGAAGGTGGGATGTTAGGAAATGAAGAAATCGAACATATACGCCCGGCAATTGAATTGGCAAAACAAAAGGGTATAAATGTTGAAGGTCCGTATCCAGCAGATACTCTATTTCTAAGACTGGAAAAAGATCCTTTTGATTGTATGTTATCGATGTACCATGATCAAGCTCAAACGGGGATGAAGATGCTTGGGTTCCACCGGGGAGTCACCATGAGTGGTGGGTTGCCAATTACACTAACTACACCGGCACATGGTACCGCTTTTGATATAGCAGGAAGAGGGATTGCTAACGAAGGTGCAACAGTTGAAGCTATTAGAATGGCTGTACGAATGAATTCATAGAGACTAAAAATTAAGGGGTGTATGTTCATGTCATTATTCAAATTCAAAAGAAACGTATTATTCTCAACTTTACTTGGTGCGGCCCTTCTTACTAGCGCTTGCTCAGATGAAAGCGGAGGGGCTAGTGCTGAAGATATCAAAAATTACCCTAACCGTGATATTGAAGTATACGTGGGTCATGGACCAGGCGGCGGAACGGATACATTTGTCCGGACAATTACGAACTTGATGGCGGAAGAAATCGGCGGCAACTTCAATATTATAAATAAAGAAGGAGGTTCGGGGGTCATTGCTATGCAAAATGCAATGAAGGAACCAGCTGACGGTTATACATTGGTTGGAGACTCTGCATATGCCGTAACAACAGCAGCGGGTACGAATAAATTCGAATTGGATCAAGTGATTCCGATTGCACGTATTCAAAGCGATATTTATGCTATTCAAGTGAAAAAAGGAACTTTTGAATCCATTGAAGATTTGGTTAAATATGCAGATGAAAATCCTGGTAAAGTTCGTATTGGTGCTGTAGGCACGATGGGGATTGACGAAATTACAGCTCGCCGATTTATTCAAGAAACTGGAACTGAAATGAATTACATACCGATGGAAGGTGCTGGGCAGATGCATGCAGATCTTCTAGGAGGCCATATCGATGTAATTTTGGAGGAAGTGGGACCGACCATTTCCTACATTGAAGAAGGAGACTTCGTTCCATTATTATTTTTTGCTGAAAATCGCTTAAATGATTTTGAAGATGTACCGACATCAGTAGAAAAAGGATGGAACTTGACGGATGGAGTAGAACGTTATCTTATGATTCATGCAGATGCGCCTAAAGAAATCGTTGGAAAATTAGAAGCTGCTGCTAAAAAAGCAATGGAAACAGAAGAGTACAAAGAATATGTAAAAAACTCCTATCTTGATTTACGAGATGGATGGATGGGATCAGCAGAGTTTACTGAAAAGTTGAAAGCGGATATTGAAAGATATAAAGAAATTTTATCTGAAATGGAATAATTGATAGTTAATTAAAAGTGGGTAGAGAAATCTACCCCTCCCTTTCCAAGGAGGAAATGCTGAATGCGCGCAAATATCATAACGTCAATCCTTACTATTTTATTCTCTGTATTTTTCTTAATTTCCGCAATGAATATTCCCGACCTTCGTAGTTCAGTCGTAATAGGTCCGGAAGAATGGCCAATGATGATTCTCGGCTTCATGTTGATAATGGGGATTCTTCTGCTCATCACCACGGTAAAAGCACGCAACAAAGGAATGTCTGCAGGTGGAGAAGCAGTTGAATTAAGCGGAGAACATTTGGCGAATAAGCAGAAGAACCCGAACATAGTTAACGTAGGGCATTGGTTCATTCTGTTGGCCATTGCACTTTATATCTTATTGCTTCCACTCATCGGATTTCTCTTTGTCACACCGGCATTATTCCTGTTTTTAGCATGGCTTCTGGGACTTAAGAAGAAACGGACTCTGGTTTTGGTCACGATTATAGCCATGGTTATTTTTGTTTTATTGTTTATCTATGCATTGAATATCCCCTTCCCAAGAGGGATTGGGATTTTTCGAACCATCAGCTTTTTTATTTATTAATGGAAGTACTTAAGGAGTGAGAACCCGTGATTGAAGGCTTATTAGCCGGCTTCGGCAATATATTTGAACCTATGCATCTATTCATATTGATTGTGGCAACACTAATTGGCTTTTTAGGAGGAGCACTTCCTGGAATCAGTGGGACGATGCTAGTCATTATCTTACTGCCGATATCTTATGGACTGGATGCCATCTCGGCATTCATCCTCTTAACCACTATTTATGCATCCTCTGTATTTTCAGGTTTGATCAGTGCGGTTCTTTTTCGGACGCCTGGTACACCGGAAGCTGTGGCTACTGTATTGGATGGCTATCCCATGGCTCAAAAAGGTAAGGCGGGACAGGCGTTGGGAATCGGTATATTCAGCTCAGTGACAGGGGGAACGGTAGGGGCATTATTCCTGATTTTCCTCACACCGATTCTTGCTTCATTTGCACTTAGATTTTCTTCACCTGAATACTTTGCTCTAGCAATTCTGGGACTTACTGTGGTTGTTTCATTAAGTGGAGGAGACCTAATAAAAGGATTCATAGGAGTAGCATTCGGATTGTTCATTGCTACTTTCGGAATGGACCCACTAACCGGAGCTGAAAGATTTACATTTGGGTCATCGGATTTACTGAGCGGAATTGATTTAATACCTGTACTTATAGGATTATTTGCTATATCGGAAATACTCAGGAAGAGTAAGGAAGACCATACTATCAAGCAAAAAATGATCAAAGTCAAAACGAAGATATTTGACCTCGAAATTTTCCGTAAGATTAGAATGACCATTGCCCGTTCGTCATTATTGGGAGTAATCATCGGAATCCTCCCAGGAGTAGGGGCAACTACTGCAGCTATGCTGAGTTACAGTGAGGCGACACGATGGTCTAAAAAACCAGAAGAATTTGGAACAGGGGTGCCTGAAGGAATAGCTGCTCCAGAATCTGCCAATAATGCAGCTGCGATGGGTGCGATGGTACCTCTTTTATCTCTCGGTATTCCGGGGAGTGCTACAACGGCTGTGATATTGGGAGCCTTTGTTATGCATGGCATGCAACCTGGTCCGATGTTAATGAAAAATGAACCGGATTTAGTTTACACCATTTTTGTATCTTTGCTGATGGTGAATATATTAATTCTGATTCTTGCAAAACCTTTTATAAGTGTATTTGCAAACATCATCAAAGTCCCTTACTATGCTTTGGGACCAGCCATTGTTACATTTTGCATAATCGGGACGTATGCAGTAAGGAACTCGATTTTTGATATTTGGGTCATGTTGATATTCGGATTAATAGGCTATTACTTGGATAAATATAAATTTCCACTTGCAGCTATTATACTGGGGGTTGTTCTTGGCCCAATCGCTGAAGTTGAATTCAGAAGAGGATTACAGATGTCGAATGGCGATTTTAGTATTTTCTTCACACGCCCAATCAGTGCAACCCTTCTATCGCTAGCGATTATAGCATTAATTATCCCAATCTGGACTAATTATCGAAAGAAAGCAAAGTTAAAGTCTTCCAAATAATAAAGGGTTGCTATTAAACTCCCCTGTGTAAAGGTTGTGAATATATGAAGATTGGGATAATAGCAGATGATTTAACTGGTGCTAATGCAACAGGTGTCCGTCTTGCTAAAGAGGGATTTAAGAGTGCGACCATTGTTTTAGGAGGAACCATCCCTATAAATGGTGGGTTTACTTCTATCAGTGTGGATACCGACAGTCGCTACTGTTCTCCCAAAGAAGCACAAAATCGTGTCCGGCTTGCATTTGAACAATTGTCTGCATGGGGAGCCGGTATAATAGGAAAAAGAATTGACAGTACGGTTCGTGGAAATATTGGAGTTGAAGTTGATATATTGCTCGATGTGATTGGGAAAGATGGGGCTGCGATTGTGGTCCCTTCTTATCCAGATTCCGGAAGAGTCCTCTCAGGAGGATATTTGCTGGTCGATGGGGTTCCAGTTCAGGAAACAGATGTAGCGAAAGATCCAATGAATCCAATAAAGGAGTCCCACATCCCGACATTACTGACCCATCAAAGCAGATATAAGGTTGCACATATTGGGTTGGGAATTGTCTTAAAGGGGAAGGAATCCATTGAAAAAGAACTTTTGGGATGTTTTGATGCAGGATATCGCAACATTGTAATCGATGCAGTAACCAACGAAGAAATTGACACCATAGCTGATGCCATGGTGTCAATAAAAGGAAGAGTTCTTATCCCAGTAGACCCCGGTCCATTGTCTGCAGCTTATGCACGTATGATTGACCAACAGCATAAGCATAAGAAAAAGTGGGTTGTTACTGTTGGGAGTGTGACCTCATTAAGTGCTCATCAGATTCGCTACCTTATTGATAAGACGAATTCACACCCAATATATGTAGATGCGAAAGCACTCGCTTCCTTGACTGGTTCTTGGAATAAGGAAATTGAACGCGCATCGAAAGAAGCGTTGAATCAAATCAAAAAGCAAGACATTCTTATCATCACCACATATAATCCAAACTCCAGTACATTGAACCTTTCGGATATTGCAAAATCCGAAGGAACAAGAGAAGATAAACTCGCTAAACGTATTACAGAAGGACTTGCCCAAATTTCAAAATGCATCGTGAAACAAACTGATGTTCCGATTGAGGGTATTTTTTCTTGTGGTGGTGATGTCACAGCAGCTATTTGTGCAGTGACTGAAGCAAAAGCTATCAGTCTCGAAGATGAAGTGATACCATTGGCTGCCTATGGTCGTTTTATTGGTGGAACGATGGATGGGATACCGGTTGTAACCAAAGGTGGTATGGTCGGAGATAAAAAATCCATCCATACTTGTGTCAAATATTTAATGACAAAAAAGCTGAAGGAAGTGGAGTATATATGACTATAGAGCGTGCAATTATTGCAATCCCTATGGGAGATGCAGCTGGAATCGGTCCGGAAATAACTGTAAAATCACTGGCAAAAAAAGAGCTTTATGATATGTGTAAACCAATGGTAATAGGCGATGCATCGATTATTCATAAAGCAATTGGAGTAACAGGAGTTGAACTTAGTGTAAACACTATCAAGTCTGTTTCAGAAGGAGCCTTTCAGTTTGGGACAATTGATGTGCTTCATCTTGAAAATATTGATATCGAAACTTGGCAAGCCGGGGAAGTTCAAGCGCAGTGTGGACGGGCAGCGTTCGAGTATATTGAACGTGCAGTGAATCTTGCGATGGTTGGAGAAGTAGCTGCAATTGCAACCACACCAATTAACAAGGAATCATTAAAAGCGGCTGAAGTACCTTATATTGGTCACACTGAAATGCTCGAGGACTTGGGAAATGCACCAGATCCACTTACTATGTTCCAAGTTAGAGGAATGCGTATCTTCTTCTTGACTCGACATGTTTCAGTTAAAGAAGCGATATCCCAGATGACAAAAGAACGCGTTCATGATTACTTGATCCGCTGTGATAAAGCCCTACAGCGTTTAGGAGTGGAAGAGCGGAAACTCGCAGTGGCAGGGCTGAATCCACACAGCGGGGAAGGCGGTTTGTTTGGCAGAGAAGAAATAGATGAGATCACCCCAGGAATAGAAGCAGCCAGAGCATCTGGCGTAGATGCATATGGTCCAGTTCCTGCGGATTCAGTTTTCTTCCAGGCATTAAACGGCAAGTATGATGCTGTTCTTTCCTTATATCACGATCAGGGACACATAGCTGCGAAGATGACTGACTTCCATCGTACCATTTCGATAACTAATGGCCTTCCATTCTTACGTACATCTGTAGATCATGGAACAGCTTTTGATATAGCGTGGAAGAACGTTGCTTCCAGTGTTTCCATGGAAGAATGTATCAAACTTGCAGCAGAATATGCTCCTAAATTCACAAGTGAATCCCTAAAAATATAATCTATATCAAAGCACTCCTCCATAAAGGGGGGAGTGCTTATTATTTATAGTGGGCACTGGTGTGATCAAAAGGTGAAAGCTCCGAACCAAGCAGGCAGAACTAGCCAAGCGCAAGGCTGTCCGTGGTGACACGGCATATAAATGGTGCTCTCTTGTTACAGAACAAGGATATGATGAGGCTCAAACTTATTTTTTATGGTGGAAAAGGCGGATGGGCTGATTATTCCTTAGCGCATAAGGTTTTTCTAGATGGTGTTTATTCCATATTTTGATAATATAATCAGGAATAAAAATAGAAATAAATTCATCATTTAATAAAAAAATTAAATATACTTACAATGCTATGAGGTGGAGAATATTGGTTTAAATGAAAAAACTAGTGCAGAATGTTTTTCATAAGAATAATCAAAATACAAATTAATGGTGTAGTAACACATTATTATTCTGATTAATAACAATTTAAATGAACTACTTGTTTTTTAAGAAAAAGCTGAAGATGACATCATACTTATCCCGTTCAATCAAGATATTAGTGACTTGTATACCTTTAAAGCAGAGACTAAAAAATAAATAACTATATCTCATTGTCTACAAAAGCTTTGAATTAATCTGAGCTAAATGACCAAATTAGTGGTAAAGTAGAAAGGAATAATTTTAAAGTGAGTAGGCGAGCAGATGATAGAGATAAAAACATCTCCACTAAGTGATGGAGAATTTAATAGAGGCGTATTTGCAACACAGGATATAAAAAAAGGTGTTCTATTTCACCAGGCACCAGTTATTGCTTATCCAAACGAAGAGCATGAACATATCGAGAAGACTCTTTTAGCTGATTATGCATTTGAATATGGCATAGGGAAATCTGCGATTCTTCTTGGATATGGAATGCTGTTTAACCATTCCTACGAGCCGAATGCGACCTATGAGATTAACTTTAGAAATCAGACATTTGATTTCTTTGCGTATACTGATATTAAAGCTGGAGATGAAATCCTTATTAATTACAATGGGGATGTAGATGATACAGAAGAGCTTTGGTTTAACAAAGAATAAAAGAGTGTAGGTTAGCGTTCTAAACGCTTTCCACACTCTTTTTTTCATTTAAGCTTAATACAAGTAATCGAAATAACAGATAAACCCCAAGATAAGCACCGGTAATTAAGAAAAGAGGGTTTAAAAAGATTCCATGGATGGTTGTCATAAACACTGCATCATCCACAATGATTTGGTAAATGGATAGTGATGCGATATTCCCGAAAATAAGTGCAGAAAGAATAGCCAATACATGAATGGCTAATCGAAACAATTTTTTTCTAGAAAGAAAGTACATGATAAGTGGACCAATTACGCTCCCTAACACTAACAGTATCTTCACTAAAAGCCCTCCTCTTTACCTATAGTTATTTCCTTAAACAAATTTCTATAAACAATTAATTGAATAGTTTGAAATAAGAAACTTTTCTTGTTTTTAATCGTCTATTTGATTAGTGAAAAGAGGAAGAGGGAATACGGATGTTTTATCGCCGAAAGTATTATTTACTGAGACCAGAAATTATCGATAGCTTTAACGAGCATTTTAATCAAACAAACTTACCTGAACAATTAAGGAATGGCTCACGGTTAGTGGGGCGTTGGATGAACAAAAAGGAGGAGCATGTAGAAATCTTTGCTATCTGGGAATACGACAGCTATGAAGATTACGTGATAATAGAGCAAAATATTAGAGGAAACTTAGCGCATGCAAAACGAGTGAATGCTTGGTACAACAAGCACGGAGGAAGAGAAGCCGTACTAAAAAATTTCTTCATAGAGGTAAGGGACGAAGAAATATTTTCTACCCTTACATAAAGTAGGTTCTTTTAGAGAGCCTATTTTTTGTTGTTTAATGTCCATTTTGCCTCTTATTTTCTTAGGCTAAGCATCGATAATCCTACGAATTTCTCCTTTATATTATTCCATTCATTATTTCTTTAAATTAGTAAAACGTCATCCATATTAGCTTCGTCTATTTAGTAAAGACAAGAAAGGAGGAGTGAAAGTGAACCGTTATTTAGAAGAACAGCGATTTCAGGAAGTGATGCAGGAACATACTGATTACTTACTGAGGTTAGCTTATCTTTATGTAAAGGAATGGCAAGCAGCGGAGGATATAGTGCAAGAGGTTTTCCTAACCTTCTATCAAAAGTTTGAGCAATTTGAAGAGCGTGCATCTCTTAAAACGTATCTGGCAAGAATGACCATTAATAGATGTAAGGATCATCTAAAAAGCTGGCGCCATCGTACTCATATGCTAACGAATTCATTTAAATCTCCATCCAGGAAGTATAGAAATCGTGTGGTAGAAAATGATGAAAAGCTAGAGCTGGCAGAGGCAGTACTGCTACTCCCTTTAAAATATAGAGAGGTTATTATCCATTATTATTTTGAGGAGCTTTCCGTGCTGGAGATTTCTCAGCTATTGACTATATCGGATAATACCGTAAAGACAAGACTTAGAAAGGCACGGGCACTTTTAAAAGAACAACTTAAGCATGGTGAATGGGAGGTGCTTGTTCATGAATGATATCAAGCAACAATTATTAACGAAAATTGGGGACACTACGGAACGTACTGCTAGAGTGCAAGAACAGGTGCATAAAAATAAAAGAAAGTACGTAAAAAGAAAGGTAGAACGTTTGACCTATTATACTACTATCATTGCTTTTCTAGGATTGCTGACAGCAGCTAGCTTTCTACTAATTCCTAGCATGTTTAATGAAAAGCAGATGCAGCCTTCAGAGGAGCCGCCTGAAGCGATTACTCCGGTTGAAGAGGAGACAGAAATACCGGAAGGAACCCCGCTAGAAGAGGAACCGGAAATACCGGATGGTCTGCCACTGGAAGAGAGTCTTGATCATACTTGGGCTTTAAGAACGTACTTCCCTAGTAATAGTACCTCTACCTTCAATGGTGGATATGAAGATAGTGGATCTACTATTGAGTCAAAATGGCTCAACCAATACTATTTACAGCAAATTGTCGAAAATGGGGGAGCTGCCTTCGAGCATATCTTTCGTTTCAAAGACAACAAAATGGATCTGGTGTATAGGGAATATATTGAAAATAAATCAACATCAAATATGACTTTCGAAGAGCTAGAGGCATTAACTTCTATCGAGCTGTTTTTAGAAGCTCCTTTTCAAGAGGGAAGTCAGTTCGGATATGGGGGATTGTTTGGAGAAGGGGTAATTCTTTCATTAGACGCGGAGATAACCACACCTTTAGGTACTTTTACAAACGTGATGGTTGTAGAAACGAATGCAGATGGTTATAGAAAAACGAGCTACTATGCCCCTGAATATGGTTATATAAAAGGCATATCGGAAGGTTGGAATTGGGAAACGGAGGATTATGTGGTAAATAACACAGAAGAGATTATCGATATTGCGTATGCTGATCAGTGGGCAGATAAAGAAACGCCTGAAGCGTTTGAGAAGTCGACTATGTCTAATTACAAGCCAAGCTTTCATACCCCTTGGGTGTCTTCGCCAAACGGGAAGCTTCAAGCGACCATCGAAGGACGAGGAGAACACGCAGCTGAAGAAAACGTCGGGACGATAGTAGTAGAAGATCTCGAAACAAAACAAGCAACCATTTTTAGACTGTTGGAAGCTGAAAAGTATGTTCAATACACCCCTAAAAATGTAGAGTGGATAAATGACCGTCAACTGTTTGTGATCGTTGGCTATGCATACGGTACGGTAAGTGCAGGCGGTAAGTTGTATGTATTAGATATTGAAAAAAATAAGCTGCAGCCTGTCATAACAGAATTAACTCCTAAAGAGGAGGTAATGGCAGTAAAGGTAAATGGAGATGGGACTTTTACCTATAAATTGAATGTATATGATTCAGATGAATACAGTAGCTTGGAAAGCCACATCGAAGAAGGGACACTACCACTTCCTGAGGAGGAAAACTCATGAAAAAATACCTTTTAATCTTCGTACTCCTTCTCTTGGCTGGTTGCCAACAAAATCCGGTGGAGGCTGATAATAAATTAAATGAGAAAATAAACAATCTACCGTCTGCTCTAAAGGAAAGTATTGCGGATTTTCTAAGTGTTTCTGAAGAGGAACTAACAGAAGAAGATCTAGTAAAAGTTACATCCCTATGGATTGAATCGGATGATATAGATGTCATTCACGCAATGAATGTATTAGAAAATGTAGAGGATTTTTCAGTTAGTCTAAAACGAATAGAGCGACTAGAATATTGGGATAGCTTAGCGAACGTTAAATCCATCTCCCTTCATGAAATAGGGTTAAAAACCTTAGAGGGAGCAGAGGCACTTCAAACGACAGAGTCACTGCATTTATCACGCAATGAGATTTCGGAAATCACTCCAATATTGGAGGTCAATAGTTTAAAGTGGCTTGAGCTGTATAATAACCAGATTAGCTCATTGGAAGGAATAGAAAGTTTAACTAACTTACAATCATTAGAACTGTCAAATAACGAAATTAGCTCTATAGAGCCGATACAGCAACTTTCAAATCTACGTACCTTAAGCTTGTCTGGCAACCCTATTACGGACTTCCGACCAATTGAGAAATTAACAAATTTAGAATATCTTGCGTTAAGTGAAACACAGCTAAGTAATCTAGAATTTTTAAAAAGTCTAAAGAGCTTACAACGTTTATTTATTAACAACACGAAAGTGGTGGACCTTACTCCTGTTCAACATATGTCTGAGTTATTTTACTTAGATATACGGGATACCGAAATCACATCGATAGAGCCCTTGTTAGGGTTAGAAAACTTAGAGCTTCTTCTCTTGAATAAAGACAAAGTAAAGGACTGGCAGCTCTTAGAAAACAAAGAGGGACTGACCATCTCAGAGGTACCATTGGCTGCTCTATAGCCTACAGTTTTCTATACTAAAAAACCACGCTAACCTTTAAACACGTCATTAGGCTAGTGTGGTTTTATTAATCAGTATCTTCTGCTGATTCTAAATACCGATAGAGAGTAGATTTACTAATCCCGGTCTCATTTTTTAACCAGCAAGTAGACGTCGTTATTATTGGTAGTCGAGGCCTTAACCCACTGCAAGAAATGGTGCTTAGAAGCGTGAGTCATAAAGTAATGAAGCACGTGAATTGTCCTGCCCTGATTGTTAAATAAATATGGAATTTTAGAGCTCTAGCATATACACTGCTAGAGCCTTTTTAAAGAATAAGATAGTAGAGCGGTTTTTAAATTACCAGGGTCATTTGCAAAAATTATCTCGACCGCACTAGCCTTGCCACAAACGCTCTTCTCCTCACACCATTGGGCTTAGGTGCTCATGGATAAGAAGCCATTGTTCATTTTCTTTTACAAAGACATTCGTAGCTCTACCAGTTCCAGTTACATATTTCTCATCTTCATACCCCTCATAGAAATAAGTGTAGACACACGTAGCGCTACTATTTGTCTGTACTAGCCATTTTATATCTCTTGCCTCGTAATTTTCTTCCTTCACTGTATTCCAAGCATTTTCAAAGTACTTCTGTATTTGTTCATGAGTAGTACAGGTTTGATTCGAAAAAAAGTAAGTGGCCTTTGGATGAAGTAGCTTTTGAACTTCTTTAAAATCATGTGTATTTGTCGCAAATATATACTGTGTTAGAATTTCCATGTTCTTTCCCCCTAATATCTAATTATACAACATGCTAATTGGGGGGCTTTCTTCAAAAACCGAGTGTTTCTCTTACCTTTCCTAAATAAGATTGACTTACCGGGAGCTGTGTGCCATTTTGTAATACTATTAGTAAATTGGAAGAAAAGTCTCGAATGATTTTATCAATAAACTCTATATTTACGATATACGATCTGTGAATTCGTAAAAATTGCTCGGGAAGTCGTAGCTCCAGCTCCTTTAAAGAAATATTTATCTTATAGGACTGCTGATTTGCATAAAACCAAGTCTTTTTTTGTAGGCTCTCTATGTAAGACACCTTATCAATGGCTATTGGCTTCCATTCTTCCTCTGACTTCCCTGTAAGATAACGAAAGGGCGGAGCAATTGTAACAGCATACTGAGGAGGAAGAATAACTATGAGTGCTGCTTGTTCTCCATTTAGCTCGATTGGATAACCTATCCCGTAATATGGATGCGACGTAGTATCATCTAATACAGCCTCAGCTCGTTTCCCAGACTGTATTACTAAATCTGCTACACTTCCAGGCTGTACTGATTGCCCCTGTTGTAGCCGAATATCCTGCTCTCCTGCAGAATAATATATGTAGCGATCCTTATGTGCTATCGCAATAGATGCCCCCCTTGGAATCCATTCCTCTAATAGATTGCTATACTTCTTCAATTGCTCTTTTGATATTTCCATTACAACACCCCTCTGTAAGTTATTCTTCATTCGTCCCAAATATTTCCCATTCATCCTCAAAATAGCGCAACTTATCCGAATACTCATACAAATATTTCTATTCTGTTATATATTACATTATAATAAATTACACTGTTATGATACAGTGATAAGTAAATAAATTCAAAATTTGGTAGAGAGGTGTGTTGATGATGACAAAAAGAGAAAAACAAGTAGAGGAATTAAAAAAACAATGGAGCGAGGAACGCTGGAAGGGAATTGAACGCCCTTACTCACCAGAGGAAGTTATTAAACTGAGAGGCTCTCTTCAAATTGAACATACGTTAGCTAGAAAAGGAGCAGAACGACTTTGGAATTCCCTTCATAAGGAGGATTTCATCAATGCACTTGGTGCTTTAACAGGAAATCAAGCGGTACAGCAAGTAAAGGCAGGTCTACAAGCTATTTACCTAAGTGGATGGCAAGTAGCAGCAGATGCAAACCTTTCCGGACAAATGTATCCTGATCAAAGCTTATACCCAGCAAACAGTGTACCGGCAGTGGTGAAACGCATCAACCAAGCACTTCAACGTGCAGATCAGATTGATCAAGCAGAGGGACGAGAGGATGAATTTGACTGGTTTGCTCCAATAGTAGCAGATGCAGAAGCAGGCTTTGGTGGACCTTTAAACGTATTTGAGCTCATTAAAGGAATGATTGAGGCAGGAGCAGCGGGAGTTCATTTAGAGGATCAATTGGCTTCAGAAAAAAAATGTGGTCACCTTGGAGGGAAGGTTTTATTGCCTACCCAAAATGCTATTCGTAACTTAGTTGCTGCTCGTCTAGCGGCAGATGTAAGTGGTGTACCAACTGTTATTATTGCTCGTACTGATGCAGATGCAGCAGACATGGTAACAAGCGATATTGATCCACGCGATCATGCGTTTATTACAGGAGAGAGAACACCAGAAGGGTTCTACCGTACTAAGCCTGGTATTGACCAAGCGATTGCTCGTGGTCTAGCTTATGCCCCATATGCTGACCTAGTTTGGTGTGAAACATCTCACCCAAGTCTAGAGGAGGCAAAACAATTTGCGGATGCTATACATGAAAAGTATCCAGATAAAATGTTAGCGTACAATTGTTCACCATCCTTCAACTGGGAGAAGAACTTGGACAAAGAAACAATTGCTAAATACCAAGTAGAGCTTGGAAAAATGGGTTATAAGTTCCAATTCGTTACACTAGCTGGCTTCCACTCCTTAAACCATAGCATGTTCGAGCTTGCTCATGACTATAAAACAAACGGAATGGCAGCATACTCCAAGCTTCAACAAGCAGAATTTGCAAACGAATCAAAGGGTTACACCGCTACAAAGCATCAGCGTGAGGTTGGTACAGGTTACTTTGATGAGGTTTCACAAATCGTTTCTGGTGGAACATCATCTACAACAGCAATGAAGGGCTCTACTGAAGTAGCACAATTTGCTTGATCATGGAAGAATGGGAGGCAAAAGCATGGAACAGACGGTGAACAATTTGGAAGTTGTAGGAGAACAGGTAGAAGGGTTAAGGGAAATACTAACGCCAGAGGCATTAGACTTTGTGGCATCTCTCCATCAAAAATTTGATGAGCGTCGTAAGGAGCTATTAATCGCTCGAAGAGATCGTCAGGAGAAACTAAGTAAAGGGGCAACTCTTAACTTCCTAGAAGAAACAAAGCATATCCGAGAGAGTGATTGGACGATTGCACCACTTCCGGAGGATTTGCAGGATCGCAGGGTTGAGATTACTGGACCAGTGAATCGCAAAATGGTTATTAATGCACTTAACTCGGGAGCAAAAACCTTTATGGCATGCTTTGAGGATGCTACCTCCCCTACTTGGGCAAATATGATAGAAGGCCAAGTAAATATGCGCGATGCAGTTCGAAAGACTATTTCCTATGCACAGCCGGAAACTGGAAAGGTATACAGTCTAAAGGATAAAACAGCTGTATTAATTGTTCGCCCTCGTGGACTACATTTAATGGAGAAGAACGTGCATATCGATGGAAACTCTATTTCTGGAAGCTTCTTCGATTTCGGTCTTTATTTCTTCCATAATGTGAAGGAGCTATTAGCTAGAGGTACTGGACCCTACTTTTACTTACCGAAGCTGGAAAGTCATTTAGAGGCAAGACTTTGGAATGACATTTTCGTATATGCACAGGAGCGCTTTGGAGTGCCAATAGGAACAATCAAAGCAACGGTATTAATAGAAACTATTACAGCAGCCTTTGAAATGGATGAAATTCTATACGAATTAAAAGACCATTCCGCCGGATTAAACTGCGGTCGCTGGGATTATATTTTTAGCTATATTAAACGACTTCGTAATCATCCTGAGGTTATCCTGCCAGACCGCGGGCAGGTAACAATGACCTCACCATTTATGAGAGCGTATTCACAACTTTGTATCAAGACCTGTCATCGCAGAAATGCCTCCGCAATTGGTGGAATGGCCGCTCAAATTCCTATTAAAAACGATGAGGAAGCAAACGACGCTGCTTTTGCTAAGGTAAGAGAGGATAAACGTAGGGAAGCTACTGACGGGCATGATGGAACATGGGTAGCCCATCCAGCACTTGTGCAAGTAGCCATGGAGCAATTTGATGAGCATATGCCAACCCCTAATCAAATACATCGTAAACGAGAAGATGTTGAAGTAGCTGCCGAGGATTTACTTGAGGTCCCAACAGGAACTATTACAGAGGAAGGTTTACGTACAAACTGTAGCGTTGGTGTACAATATATTGCATCGTGGTTAAGAGGGAATGGTGCGGCTCCTATTAATAACCTGATGGAGGATGCGGCTACTGCAGAAATATCTCGAACGCAAGTATGGCAATGGGTCCGCCATCCAGAGGGAAAACTAAAAAACAGCAAAAAAATTACGATTCCTCTGGTGGAGCAGATTCTTACCGAGGAGCTTGGGAAGTTAAAAGGGTCATTTGGAAATGAAGTATACAGTAAGGGTCGTTATCTAGAAGCGGCAGAGCTATTTCTGACGCTGATTAAAGAGGATACATTTGTAGAGTTTTTAACTATTCCAGGATACGCAAAACTATAGGAGGTGATTGGTATGAACAAGCAAACAACAGAAAAAAATCCAAAAATCTGTCTTGAATGTGGATGTGTCATCCAAGAAAAAGTTGAATCTCCATTGTTTGAATGCGAACGCTGCCTAAATCAAAAAAGTGAATAGAGAAGAAATAAAAGAAAACGTGTGTAGTCGTTATAGACTCACACGTTTTCTCGATTATTCAGGTTTTGTAAAAATATCATCACGAGTGAAGGCTTCTACCTTACCGAAATGAGGAAGAGTTGCAAAATCTCCATCTTCTTGGAAGATAATTTCTTCTAAGACTGGGAAGGTATCAAAGTAGGAGTGTAGAATGCTTCCTACGAAAATATTCTCTCCTGCAGTGCCCTGAATATTTTCAAGTAGACCGGACATATCCAATTTAAGTGTTTTGTCTTCATTTTCGAAGCTATAATCCTTTAGCGTTACCTCTGTATCTAATTGATTAAAAATTTCCATCACTATATCCTTATTTGGGTCAACGGTAGCTTGATATGGTTCAACAAAGCTAGATGTAGGATCTCCGTGATATAAAGTCACCTGATGAAAAGCCTGAACGCTTTCATCCTTTTCATTACCAGCCCACTCGTAGGCTACTTCCGCCTTTTGATCCGCAATTTCCTTAGCTGGAGACCATGCAATGAGTGTATACGACCCAGCCGGAATATTAGCTGCGGCTAATTCGTTTAATAGGTCTAGCTGAACTTCTAGTTTATCATTTGGCGCAAGTATTTTTTCTTGAATCATTTGCGTGAACATTTTATTAGCTGAGTAGGTGTATAGAACATTCTTCTCTTTATCTAGAAGCTGATACTCGACCTCTTGGCCACTAGTAAAGGTTAGCTCCAAGTCCTCCTGGGATTTGTTTTCAATAAGTAAGACAGCATCCCCGTTATCCTTAACATCTATAGTAGTGGTTACTGTATTCTCCATATTTTCCTCCCCATTCGTAGGATCTGTTACCTGTTCTGTCTCTGTGCTATTGTCGCTTGTTCCACAGGCAGTTAAAAATAATACAAAAGAAAAAGCGATTAACGCGTAGAAAGGTTTTTTCATAATATATTGCCTCCTTTAATGAATTAGACACGTATAAGAATAGAAAGTTTCAAGAAACGTTAAAAATGGTTAGATTGTCCTTTATCTAAGAAGGTAATAAGTAATTCTAATTATTAATATTTACAGATGAGGAAGACGGGAGTAATATGTGTATATTTCATAGATTGAACAGGGATACCTGTCTAGAATAAGTTGTTAGGGTTAATCCTTTAGAGAAGGAAAGCGTAAAATATATAGTATAGTGAAAATAGATGAAAGATGAGTAGGAGAGAGAATAGTGTCTAAAACAGAAAAGCAGTTTGCAGTTATTGGTTTAGGTAGATTTGGGGGGAGTGTATGCAGAGAGCTATATTCCTTCGGTCATGAAGTACTGGCGATTGATGCCGATATGGAACGGGTTGAAAACTTTGTTCAGTACTCTACGCAAGCTATTCAAGGGGACACCACAGATGAGGCATTTTTAAAATCGATAGGAATCCGAAATTTTGATCATGTCATTGTAGCTATTGGGGAGAATATACAAGCGAGTGTACTGACAACCCTTAACTTAAAGGAGCTGGGCGTAACTAAGGTTTGGGTGAAGGCTCAAAACACCTATCATCAAAAGGTGTTAGAGAAAATCGGAGCGGATAGAGTCATTCATCCAGAGGTGGATATGGGAATTCGTGTGGCAAATTCCATGTCCTCCAATCATTTGGTTGATTACATCAATCTATCAGATGATTACAGCATTGGAGAATACCATGCAACGAAGCTAATACACAATAAAACCTTGCAGGAGTTAAACTTTCGTTCGAAGTATAGAGTGAATATCCTGGCTATACGAAGGGAGAATCGTGTAAATATTAACCCACTACCAACGGATATCGTGATGGAGGGAGATGTGCTGGTAGCAATGGGACTCAATACAGATTTAAATCGATTTGAAGAGAAAGCGCTGTAAGGAAAATACTAAAGGATATAGTTACTACTTTCTGTTTGATTTCATCTTTAAGAAGTCCTTTAATAAAAACCCGAAGAAATCGGATAAGAGAACACTTGTGGCGAATGCTACAGGTGTTTTTCTTTTATTTCCAAATAGAGTTATAATTTTCTTAAGAATTTCTTCAGATTTATACTACTCGAATGTTCATATTTGAACGATACAATAAGAAACATGAGAACGAGCTAAGGAGGTAATGGATATGAGTACATATACAGTCCTAGTAACTGACGACGACCAAGATATTCGGGATGGAATAGAAATTTATTTGAAAAATGAAGGCTATCGAGTATTAAAAGCAGCGGATGGTGTAGAAGCCTTACAGCTAATAGAAGAAAATGAAGTACATGTCATTATATTAGATATCATGATGCCTAATATGGATGGGATTTCCGCGACTTTTAAAATTAGAGAGGAGCGGAATATCCCAATTATTATGTTAAGTGCAAAGGCGGAGGATTCGGATAAGATTCACGGATTGTCTGTGGGGGCAGATGATTATGTAACGAAACCCTTTCACCCGATGGAGCTAGTGGCTCGAGTGAAATCGCAGCTGCGCAGATATACAAAGCTTGGTACCTATCATGGACAGCAAGCAGTAGTCGAAGTAAATGGCCTCGTGTTAAACCAGGAGGCAAAGGTATTAACAGTAGAGGGGGAGCCAGTGAAGCTTACCCCGATTGAATACAAAATAACAGAGTTATTAATGTTAAACGCTGGCCGAGTGTTTTCCATCAACGCTATTTATGAGCGTGTGTGGAATGAGCCAGCCTATAATGCAGAAAACATCGTTGCGGTGCACATCAGGAAGATACGAGAAAAGATCGAGACAGATCCTAAAAATCCTCGGTACTTAAAGGTGGTGTGGGGCGTTGGCTACAAAATCGACAAGTAAGGTAAGTATCATTTTATCGATAGTAGCGTTGGTATGTGGGTTTCTATGTATTACTTATTTTACAATGAACCTTATCCCACTTATTTTTGAAAATAATAGCTTTAAACAAATTATAAGAGTAATGAAAGGCGGAACTGCCGGGTGAAAATGAAATTAGGAAAAGTAATATTGCTCAGTCTTCTAGCAGTTATATCGGTGACCTCCTTCTACACGTTTGTAGATGAAGGGCCTCGTTATATAGGGAAAAGTTATTTTGATAGCGACCAGTTTCAACATGATATATATAATTACCAGAATTTATTAGTTCCCTTGATAATTGCCACTCCCGATCCAGAGGAACTAAAAAAGGAAATAAGAGTTACATCTTCTGAGATAGAAGAGCATCGATTTCGTTATGGAAATTTAGCCAGCCAGCTAGAATCGATTCGAATGCAATATGAGGGAGTTAAGGAACAGGCCTTAATTGATGAAAGGGACAAAAAAATAAAGGATATTACACGTAATTTCCAGGATGATCAATACGTAGAGGCCAAAATTAGAGCGGATAAAGAAAAGGAAATAGATGCTTATTTTGCTTCTCTTGAGCGCGAGAAAAAAATATTTCAAAATAGACAATTTCATCTTGTGTATGAGTTGAAAAATATAGAAACTGGTGAAGAATTTTCTAATGGAAGCTTGGATACCAAGCTGGCGTATAAAAAAGTATACTCTAGTAAAAATGGATATTTAAATGAGAGTCCCATTTATTATAACTTAGAATATAGCGATTCTTTAGTAAATATAATCAATCATCAACAGGCAAAGTTTAGTGGAACTGTTGCTGTGACAGAAGAGAGTGCATTAAGCAGTGGTATTGGAGAAGAGTATAAAAACTTTGTTCAAAAAAAGTGGATGTTTTATGGCATCCTTATTGGCGGAGTAGTTGCTGCAATTCTATTTGTCACACTATATCGTCGAAATAAAACAATCTTTGATTATAAGCTTGGCCAAGAAAAGTATCAACGACTACCAATTGATGTGCGTATTGCTTCATTAATAATCTCAGTTTTTTTTGCGATAACACTGACAAAAGAGTTTATCTGGTCTATTTTTTATTCCTATGGACGATATGATGTGTCGGTTATTAGCCTTGTTATTGCGGTTGCTTTAGGTACGATAAGCTTGTACCAATGGGAATGGCTGCGTAAAGGTTTTGATTGGAGAGACTGGAAGGATAGCTGGAGCCTTGGAGCTTTGAAGGGCTTGCGAGAGTTTTTCTTAAATCGTTCAATCGCGATTCAAATTCTATTCGTTTTGGTAGTGGTTTTCTTCTGGGGATTTGGAACGGTGCTATTGTTTTTAATGCCTGAAGCTATTTTTATTTGGATAGCGGCATCGCTTTTCATAGGTTTGCCAACCCTGTTTACGCTATTGTCCAAAGTATCTTATTTGAATCGAGTAATAGCAAAATCGGATGATATGGCAAAGGGCAATGTAGGAACAGAAACAGAAGTGAAGGGTCGCTCAGCAATCGCTCGCCTAGCAGCCAACTTAAACCAGCTTCGAGGTCGTGTCCAAACTTCCCAGTCGGAGCAGGTAAAGAGTGAGCGCTTGAAAACAGAGCTAATTACGAATGTAAGTCACGATCTTCGAACACCATTGACGTCAATCATTACGTATACAGATTTACTGAAAAACCCTAATATTACTGAAGAAGAAAGAGCATCATATATTGAGATTTTAGATAAGAAATCAATGCGCTTAAAAACCCTAATTGAGGATTTATTCGAAGTATCCAAAATGGCATCCGGTAACATCGAGTTAGATAAGCGCAAGATCGACTTAACACAGTTACTGCAGCAAGCTATTGCGGAGCATCAGGAAGACATTGATAAACAAGGTCTCGATTTCCGAGTGATATTTGGAACTAAGCCAATTATGGCCTATGTTGATGGTCAAAAGTGGTGGAGAATGTTAGACAACCTCATCGTAAACACGCTGAAATATGCTCTGCCAAATACGAGAGTCTATATAAACCTAGACCAAGACGAGCATGAGGCCGTATTTGTCATAAAGAATATCGCTAAGTATGAGCTAGGAAACGATGAAGTAGACGAACTAACAGAAAGATTTAAAAGAGCAGACACTTCTCGCCACACCGATGGCTCTGGTCTAGGTCTTGCCATCGCCCAATCTATTGTAGATTTACATGGCGGAAGCTTGAATATTGAAGTAGACGGAGACCTCTTTAAAGTTACCGTACGAGTATTAGCCGCAACATGAGTAAACCCCCTTCCTTTGAGGGGGTTTTTTTCATATATCGAGAACTTGCATAGAGAGAAAGTTGTAAAAGAGAGCCTGAAAGTTGTAAAAATGGCTTCTCACAGTCCTGCTGGGAAGAAAAGTTGTAAAAATGGAGACAAAAGTTGTAAAAACGATAGAGAAAGTTGTAAAAATGAGCCCGAAAGTTGTAAAAATGGCTTCTCACAGTCCTGCTGGCAGGAAAAGTTGTAAAAATGGAGACAAAAGTTGTAAAAACGATAGAGAAAGTTGTAAAAGTGAGCCCGAAAGTTGTAAAAATGGCTTCTCACAGTTCCTCCAGAAGGGAAAGTTGTAAAAACGGAGAGAAAAGTTGTAAAAACAATAGAGAAAGTTGTAAAAATGAGCCCGAAAGTTGTAAAAATGGCTTCTCACAGTTCCTCCAGAAGTGAAAGTTGTAAAAACGGAGAGAAAAGTTGTAAAAACAATAGAGAAAGTTGTAAAAATGAGCCCGAAAGTTGTAAAAA
>CAKQHO010000048.1 GCA_934234185.1 uncultured Psychrobacillus sp.
TGCGTATTAACACACTCACTCCTTGAGAGTAACTATTTTTGGGTGGATTTAGACACCACCACATTTGACAAAGAACCTTTTTTTATATATTTCACCAAACTAAACACACTCTAAATGTTATGAGACAACGGTTAGAGCATGTTTAGCTTTCATCGATTTCTACCCAGTTTTTCTCCTGAAAAGGCTCTGTTTGTATCCATATTTGCTTCTCGTACCCGCCTAGGCAAACATCTCCACTCGGAGAACAATCAATCGGTAAACTTTCTATCTTCCCCAATTCTTTTTTCCCGCTAAGTGAATAATTCGTTAGTATATTCTCCTGCTGTATAGAATCTACGTTCCCACCCTTTGTGGGTTGAAGCATCATTACTTGATTGGGAGATAAAATAGAGAGATTCGGAATTATCCATTCCGAATAATTGCTTAAAGCAGGTGTAATCCATTCAAACTTTTCTGCTGAATCCTTATTAGTTAGTTCATAACGAAATTCTTTTGCTTCTTCATCTATTTGAATAAAGAGATATGTATCGCCCATATATATTACATCCAACATATTTTTCCATTTGGTTTCCTTCTTCTCTTTTTCTTTAATTGAGTAAAGAACTAAATCACTTCCATCGAGATTGGACTCTTTCCATTCAAATAACATCAAATGTTGATCATCATACCATTTAACAAATGGATTCTCTACATCAATAGCTTCAAGATTTTTTGTTTCTCCATCATAAACAAAAGAGTTGAATGACCAATCTTCATAGAAAGCAGAAAAGACAATTAGCTGAGGATTAGTAGGATGCCAATTCATATACATCTCAGCAGATTCAAAGTGAAGACTTTGTTCAAGCTCCCCATCTATATTAACTAGAAGAACATCTGCGGAAGATGAATTTTTAGAAGTATGAAGCATAAGCATACTTTTTGAGGGATGCAGCTCTACTTGGATAATCGGGGTATCTGTTTCGTATATAACTCTCCAGTTTCCACTATCTATTGAATAGGCTTGTACAGTCCACTTACCTTTTTCAACAAGTACAAATAGAATTTCTTTATCATTTAACCACCCAATAATACTATGGAAGGATGAGCGATCCAATTGTAAGTTTGGTACCTCTTGTTTTGGAGCCGACAAATGATCCTTTGGCGGATGAATTAATGATGGTTCTTCTGCATTCTTTACCTTTTCTCCTACGTCTAAGGGTTCTTCTTCACAACCTACTAAAGATATAAAACAAAGGAGTAGGATTATACATAACTTTCTCATCGGCTCCCCCCTTCACTAAATATATTAGACGTATGAACAAGTATATTTGTTTCACTGCACATACAAAATTATTTATAACTTTACTTAACCTATGAAAGCCCAACCGTTTAAAATTCAATAATTAAAACACCAAAATCACTTGGCATCACAATAATAGTGTGAGCAATTCTTTAAAAAGAGCACAGACAATAGTCTGTGCTCCATTTTACATATCATTTATTCTTCAGGTTGATCGATTAGAAGATTTCCTGTTTTTAAATCATAAAAACGTAACAGGTCGCCATTAATAATTTTATCAGAATACCCAAGCTCTTGAGTAGCTCGATCTATATATGGCTGACAACTTTCCATATCAATTTCTTCCCCTGTACCATTTTGATAGCATGTATTACTAGCAAAGACAAGATCATTCGTAATAAATCCACCATTTCGGAATACGACAAACTCCTCGTGATCCTCAGAGAAAATGTCTGCGCCTAATTGCATATCTTTAGCTGTTTCTACTCCTAGAAGATGAAGTATAGTAGGTCTTATATCAATTTGACCTGCAACCTCTTTTACTTCTTCTCCCGCTCCACTATTAGGAATATGGACAAAAAGTGGAACACTCTGGAGCTTTGCAACCTCGTAAGGAGTTATATCCTTCTCTAAATATTGAGACATTGCAGCATTATGGTTTTCGGAGATTCCATAATGATCGCCATACATCACAATAATAGAGTTATCATATAAACCTTGTTGCTTCAAATCTTCAAAGAAAAGCTTTAGAGCTTCATCCATATAACGCACGGTTTGGAAATACTTATTAAGTGTACGTGAATTAGAATCATACGCAGGAATTAATTGATCCTCTTCATCTAAGTCAAATGGATAGTGATTGGTTAATGTAATAAGTCTAGAATAGAAAGGTTGAGGCATTTCTTTCATATGCTGAACAGATTGTTCAAAGAAAGGAATATCCTTCATTCCCCAGTTTACTGAGTTTTCATCTGATACCTCATAGCTAGCAACATCATAGTACTTCTGAATATTAAGTGACTGATACATCATGTCACGATTCCAGAAGCTTTTTTTATTAGGATGCATCACGTTAGTGAAGTATCCTTCATCATTTAAACGCTCTGCCATAGAGTAATAGGTATTCTCCCCATGAGTAAAGAAAACAGCTCCTCCACCTAGAGGATACAATGAATTTTCTACCAAAAACTCAGAATCCGAGGTTTTTCCTAAACCAGTTTGATGATAAAAGTTTGAAAAATAGAAAGTGTCTTTATCGTTTGTTAATGAGTTTAAGAATGGTGTTACTTCATAACCATTCATATCATTATTTAAAACAAAGGATTGAAGAGACTCCATTGAAACTACGATCAGGTTTCGTCCTTCTGCTACTCCAAACATATCTTCGTTTGGATCAGCCTGATTTGCACGTACATAGTTGTTTACTTCTACTAATTCACTTCCATCTGCAAGTGCTCTTTGGGCATGCGATTTGGACTGAATATAAATATCATATAAATGATAATTGTAAGACCCAATATTTTTTACAAGCATTTCACGATCAAAACTACGAGTTAAAAGCTGTGGTCGTTCAATTTCCGATAATCCTAAATTTAAAAATAGAATAGCTGCAGATAAAACAAAATATGCTCTTCTCGTCGCTGGTTTGATTATTGAAATCTTATTACCAGCTTTTAACCATTTAATAGCCAGAAGAATAATCACCACATCTGTAAAATAGAAAATATCCGTTAAATAAATACTTTCCATCGCGGAAGTACCAAGATCACTAAAATTACTTGTTTGGAAAAGTACTGGTATGGTAATAAAGTCTGTAAAGAAACGATAGAAGACAGCATTTCCATATAAAATTCCAGCAAGTATAAAACTAGTAACTACGATATATCTATTTCTAGCTTTTGAACTTTTAAAAAATAAGGACAACCCGTAAATGAACAGCAAAAAGCTTAGCGGATTGATAAATAAAATTACTTGTTGCATTATATTCTCGATTTTCATATCAAAGCTCGTGTGGTAAACAATATAGGTCTTAATCCAAGTAGCCACTAGAGCAATTACAAGAATAGAATGTGTCGGCCAATTTTTCGTTTTCATGCCTACATCCTCCCCTTTTCACTCTTAATCATATGAGAAAAAGTAACAGTGTATATCTTAATCCTTTCTTCTTCAGAAAGCAACCTCAGTCTCCGGTAAAATTAGATATTTTTTACATTTTCTTTTTTCTTATACCCTTTATAGGACGAGTTTAAACTTAAAAAGTTTCTAGTTAATATGTCCAAAGTTAAATAGGTCCATTCTCACAAAGAAAAAGCGCCATAATTTACATGGCTCTTTTAATGATTATTTAATCTATTCTTTTCTTGTCTTAGAAGTAAAATGGCCATTTGAAACTCTTTCACATCAATAAGCTGCATTTGGTAGAGCTCTTTTATTTCCTCTTCCATCATTTCTAAATCAGCTATACGATCCTTAGTGTAAACAAAAATACCAAAACGTTTTAAAAGCTGTGTCACATCATAAATATTGTTCATCTATTTACCTGCTTTCCGTCTTACCATACAATTAATTACTTCCCGATTGGTAATAATTCGATTCACTGGAAGATCGTGCAAATCTGTTGGGATTTCATCTAATACTTGAAAATCAAAAGCCAAGGATATCGTTTCCCCTTTATAACTTACTAGGAAACGATCGTAATAGCCACCACCATAGCCTATGCGATAACCGCTTTTACTGTATACAATTCCAGGCACTACAAGTAAATCAATATCTTCCATCAGTACAGATGTAGTTTTTTCAGGAATAGGCTCCAAAAGATCCATATATACATTTTCTAGCTGCTGAAAATTTTCTACTATATAAAAAGTCATTGAACGTTCCTTCGCATGACATTTCGGTAGAGCTACCTTTTTACCCATACGCCATAATTGATGAATAAGCTCTTTTGTATCCACTTCTGGAAACTTGGAAATAGTCAACCCTATTACGCTTATATCGTTGCTTGTAAGTTCAGATAAAAAAATCTGTTTAATTTCCTCGGAATAGCTTTTATATACATCATGCTCCAAAGATGTTAATTGACGCTTTATATCATTTCTAATCTCGCTTTTTGTCATGAGGTTTCCTCCATTGATAGAAAAAAACCAAAACCACGGGGTTTTGGTTTAGGTTATTATTTCGTTTCTCTATGAAGAGTCATTTTCTTTTCACGTGAGCAATATTTTTTAAGTTCAAGACGCTCTGGATTGTTACGCTTGTTTTTCTTAGAAATATAGTTGCGCTCTCCGCAATCTGTACAAGCTAATGTAATATTAACGCGCATGTTTGTCCCTCCCACTCTTTGCCAGGATTTGATATAAAACTTGAGCATGATTTATACGACTAATCAATTATAGCACAATTTGAAAGAAAATCTACTATATAATATAAGAAATTCTTTAAAGTTTTTTATGATGTGGTAGTATTGGAAGAGATATATAACAATCGAGGTGAATACTATGGAAATTTCGTTAATAGTCATGATTGTGGGTATTATTCTAATTATTATTTCATTTTTTATGAAGGATTCTTCCAAAAAGCTTGAAAAAGAAATAGAAGAACTTTCCTTTACTTTTTATCAAGAAACAAGCACACTAAAGCGAAGAATAAAAGTGGTGGAAGAAGAACTAATGATTGAACCATCAAGCAAGATTGCTCCTAAACCAAATGCAAAACCGGTTATACATGAAATCATTAAAAGCCAGGTCCAGGAATTATACAAACAAGGTTACTCATTAGCAGAGATAAGTGCTAGGTCCTCTCTTTCTATAGAACAAGTTAATTCGGTCATTGGTGGTGTAGAACGATGAAAAGGAGAGCAATCCTATATCTAGGAATAGGAGTATTTCTTTCAGGTGCCATTACTTATGTAACAAACACTTACTTAGAGGACAATGAAGGAGCACAAGATAAAGGAATGTTAGAGGCATATAAAGAATCCCAGGAAGAGCTAAAAACGGTAAAAAAACAGCTTGCTGAACTCCAATTGGATTTAGCTAGTGCTCAAGCTACACAACAGCCTAATGCAGAGGTAACAGATTCCTCTTCCCCTTCTGCAATCCTAAACATTCAGCCCGGTATGACTACTTTTGATGTTAGCATTTTTCTGGAGGATAGTGGCATCATCCAAAATAGAAAAGATTTAGAAGAGTATATAGTGGACAAGGGGCTATCCTCCAAGCTACAAGTAGGTGAATATGAACTTAATGCTACTATGACCATTAAAGAAATAGTTGATCAAATAACCAAATAAAATATGGACAAAGGAAACGAAGAGTAATAACTCTAAGCTTCCTTTGTCTTTTCATATACAACTATTTCTTTTAGCCAAATCTCCCTGAAATATAATCTTCTGTTCTTCTATCATAAGGAGAAGAAAATATAACGTTCGTTTGATTGTTTTCTACTACCTCCCCGTTTAAGAAAAAGACTGTTTTATCAGAAATCCGAGCTGCTTGCTGCATATTATGCGTTACAATAATAATAGAATACGATTCCTTTAACTGTTTTATTAACTCTTCGATTTTTAGAGTAGAGATTGGATCTAACGCAGAGGTAGGTTCATCCATAAGAATAACATCTGGTTCAATTGCAAGACATCTGGCAATACATATTCGTTGCTGTTGGCCACCCGATAAGCTATAAGCATTAACATGTAATCGATCTTTGACTTCATCCCATATTGCTGCTCCACGCAAGCTATTTTCCACTATTTCATCTAATAATTTTTTGTTTTTAATTCCATGTATTTTTGGACCATACGCTACATTTTCATAAATAGACTTTGGAAATGGATTGGGTTTTTGAAATACCATTCCTACTTGAGTACGCAACTCTTCTACTCGATAATCAGGCCGGAATATATCACGACTTCTATACATTATCTTTCCAGAGGTTTGTACATTAGGGACAAGCTCGACCATTCTGTTTAATGTTTTTATATAGGTAGACTTCCCACATCCTGAAGGCCCGATGATGGCTGTTACTTCATTTTCCTGAATACCTAAGTTTATATTCTTTAAAGCATGATGATTTCCATACCACAGGTTGAGATCTTGCGTATCATATACAATAGCTTTTACTTGCTCTACCTTTTTAATAGAGGGCTTCTCTAACAATTGCACCATTTCCCCTACCTCCTAATATCTTTTTTGAAATTTGTTTCTGATAAATATAGCTACTGAATTCATTGCTAAAAGCAACACTAGCAATACTAAAATGCCGGCTGAAGCCACATATTGAAATTCGGGCTGGGGTCGTTTTGCCCAATCATATATTTGCATTGGAAGTGCAGTGAACTGACTTAAAACATTTTCTGGTAAAAATTGAATAATAACAGGTATTCCGATAACTACTAACGGAGCAGTTTCTCCAATAGCTCTTGATAGAGCTAAAATGGATCCCGTTAAAATACCTGGGATTGCTGAAGGGAGTACTACCTTCACAATAGTTTGCCACTTGGTAGCTCCCATTCCATAAGAAGCCTCTCGTACTTCCTTAGATACCGAGCGTATAGCTTCCTGTGCTGCTACAATAATAACAGGCAATATTAATAGGCTCATTGTAAAACCTGCCGCTAAAATACTGTTACCCAAGGCCAATGCTCTAACAAATATAGTTAAACCTAATAATCCAAATACGACAGAAGGTACACCTGCCAAATTTGATATGTTCATTCTTATAAAATCATTCACTTTGTTTTTAGAAGCATATTCCTCCAGATAAATCGCTGTTCCTATACCTAATAGTAGAGACACAGGAGCTATAACTCCCATCATCCACATAGAACCAATAAAAGCAGCCTTTATCCCGGCTTTCTCAGGAAAACGAGAACCAAAGTTTTGAAAAAAGTCTAAGCTCACATATCCGTAACCCTGAGAAATAATTCGATGGAACAGAAGACATAAAACGACCAATCCAAAAATGGTAGAGAGCATGAAGACAATTTTACATAGTCTGTCTTTCCACAACCTACCACTTAAATTTTTTATCATTTCGTCATGTGGAATATATTTCATCTAATATTCCTCCCTATATCGCATAGAAAGACGGTGCGCAATATAATTCATTACAAACGTAAAAATAAATAGTGCGAAGCCTACGGAATAGATAGAATAATAGATTGTAGTTCCATATCCAGCATCGCCTGATGCCACTTGAACGATATAAGCTGTCATGGTTTGAATAGAATCTATTACATTTAAATCGAATTTAGGCGTAGCCCCTCCTGCTAAGGAGACAATCATCGTCTCGCCTACCGCTCGAGACATGGCTAACACGATCGAGGCAACAATTCCTGACAATGCTGCTGGGACAACGATTTTTAATGCAACTTCTAATTTAGTTGCTCCCATGGCCAAAGCTCCATCTCTAATAGAATTTGGCACTGATGACATGGCATCCTCTGATAAAGACGTTATCATTGGAATAATCATGATGCCAACTACAATTCCTGGACTCAAAGCATTAAATACTTTCAACTCTGGAATAACTAATTGAAGAATAGGTGTTACAAAAGTTAAAGCGAAAAAACCATATACAATAGTAGGAATACCAGCTAAAACTTCTAGAATAGGTTTGATAATCCTTCTTGTTCTGTCGCTTGCATATTCACTTAAATAGATAGCTGCACCTAGTCCAATTGGTACTGCAACGCTACCACCTAAAAAAGCAACCTTTAATGTCCCCGCAATTAGAGGCAGTATTCCATATAACTGTTCTGTATTACCAAACGGATACCACTCGGTCCCAAAAATAAAACCGATAAAAGAGACACGTGAAAAAAATATAATAGTTTCGTAAAGCAAGGTAATCACTATACCAAATGTGGTGAGTACAGAGACAGAGGCTATTAAAAAAAGAAGGACTGGAATAATTTTCTCAAATACTCGCTTAGATTTTTTTCTTGTCGACTTTGCTATTAACTCCTGTACTGTTAAGTTTTTGGATAGTTTGGCTGATGACAAATGAACCCCTCTTTTCCAACCGTCATGTTATAAAATATAATCTCTTTTCACAAAGAGATGTGTCCTTGTGAAAAGAGAAATAATTTACTTTTATTTGAGCTTCTCCAAATTCGCTAATCCTTTTGCATATGCTTCATCAGGAAGCTTTACGTACCCTACAGCTTCTGCCATGGATCCTGCATTCACAAGTGCATATTTTATAAAATCAAAGGCTGCTGGGTTTTCTTTAAGTGCACTGTTTTTCACATAAATGAATAGCGGACGTGAAAGTGGTGAATATTCGCCTGACTCGATAGTTGCATTAGTCGGCTCCACATTTTCTACCTTAACCACCTTTAATGTGTCTTTGTTAGCAAGGTAATACGCATATCCAAAGAAAGCGATGGCATTTTTATCTCCTTGTACTCCCTTTACTAAAACATTATCATCCTCTGATAACGTAGCACTTTTCACTAAATCCTCATCGTCCAACACTACTTCATCAAAATAATCATATGTACCAGAGTCAGTACCTGGGGAATAAAATACTATTTCCTCATTAGGCCATTCCGGGTTAATATCTGACCATTTTTTAGATGAACCGGTCTCCACCCACATTTTCTTTAATTCCTCCAAAGAAAGAGAATCTACCCAATTATTTTCTTTATTAACGACAATGGATAACCCATCATAAGCAATTTGAAGTTCTGTATAGTCTATCCCTGCTTCTTGTAGTTTTTCTTTTTCTTCCTTTTTGATTGGTCTTGATGCATTGGCGAAGTCAGTGCTTCCAGCTATAAACTTTTCAAACCCGCCACCTGTACCTGACACGCCAACTGTTACTTGTACTTTTTGTTGTTCTAGAGCATACTCTTCTACTAATCCCTCTAGTATTGGTGCTACCGTACTTGAACCGTCTCCAGCAACTTTACCTTCTAATACTGCTTCCTTATTCGAATCTTTTATGGTAGATTCTTCATTAACCTTTACATCACTTTCCATACTTTCTTCTTTTTCCTCTCCACAAGCTCCAAGAGTTAGTAATAATCCCGCTAATGTTACCATTATTAAGTACTTTTTCCAGCTCATCATTGGTATGTCCCCCTATAGTTTTTTATATCTTACATGCTTAACTATAGAAGCTATTTATGTAGGTAGTATGAATTCCGTGTAAATATTCTGTTAATTAATGTTTTGTAAATGTAAACTTCCCTTTTAGATATTACTTAAAAGGTTATAGTTTCAATACCTTTCTTCCCAAAATAAAAAGCGCAGGAAAAGTCAACTGACCTTTTCTACGCTTCGTACATTATTCAGGAATAATTTCTTCATTGGCCTCATTCTCGTCAATTTTCTCATCTGTAAAGGCAGGTTTAATTGGTTGAGAAGATGTATGTTCGACTTCCTTCAATTGACCATTTTTCTTTTTCATTTCAAAATAAGTATCTACTACTTCTCGGGCAAGATAACTAGTATAATTTGTCTGATACACAGATTCCAAAGATGCCCAAGGAACTACAATAGCATAGGCAATTTCTGGATTATCATATGGAGCAAAGCCGACATGAGTTAAATTTACAGTAGAAATATTTTGTTGTAGATCGGCATCCCAGTACTTTGACTGTGCCGTACCAGTTTTACCACCAGCAGTGTATGGTACACCTAAGAATGCTTTCTTACCAGTACCTTGGTTTCCAAAGTACACACGGTTCATCCCTTGCCTTACTCGTTCTATCTCTTCTCTAGAGTTCTCCACCTTATTTAAGATTTTCGGAGTTACCTCTTTTACAAGCTTCCCAAGATGTACACCATCACTTGAAGGCTCTCTGATTTCTTTCACTACATGAGGCTGTAGACGGTTCCCACCATTTGCAATAGTAGCAACAAATTGTGCAAGCTGAAGCGGTGTATATGTATCATACTGACCAATACTTAGGTCTAACAGATTCCCTTGAGTGAAACCACCTGTTACCCCTGTTACTTCACCGGGTAAATCTATTCCTGTATGAACGCCTAACCCAAATTGAGCATATCCATTGCGAAGCTTATGAAAAGCATCGACCCCGAAATTGATCGGCTGATTCGGCTGATAGACTCTTCCTGCTAATAAGTATGCAATTTTAAACATATATACGTTGGATGAGCGTTCTAATGCTTCTAAATCAGTCAACAATATTCGAGAGTTTCTATTAAATACAGAACTTTTCGGATTCGAACCCTTAATTCGTATTGGCTCATCTACTAGTTGAGCTCCCATATTAAGAACATTTTCTCTATAAGCAGTCAAAACAGTAGCTGGTTTCACTGTAGAGCCAACCTCGTAAGCGGTAGTAAAGCTACCAAAGGCATAATCGTTTACCTCGAGCTTGCCTGTTTCCTCATTTCTAGTTACCCTTTTCCCTACCAATGAGAGAACCTCTCCTGTATATGGATCCATCATTACTAGAAATGCACGGTCAAGATACTTTGTTCCGGCATTTTGTTTCAATGAAAGGAGTTGCTTCGAGAAGATTTCTTCCATTTTATATTGAAGCTCACTATCAATCGTTAATATTAATTCGTTTCCAGCTTGCCCCTCATAAACAGTTTGTACGTCGATTACTCGACCTTTTCCATCCGTAATATTTTTTACCACACTCTTTTGACCTTGGAGAACTTCCTCGTAGTATCTTTCAATATAACTTTTCCCAACTCTGTCATTTCGAGTATAGTCCCTAGATAGGAAATAATCTAAGCTGTCATTGGGAATCCCTTCTTTTGGAGAAGTAGTGCGTCCTAAAATAGCAAGAGAAGAATTATACACCCTTCTCCAGTCTGTTGTTGTATTGACACCTGGCATTTCACTTAATCTTTCAGAAACTCTAGCAAACTCATCTATTGTCACTTCATAATTGTCGCCTTCATTTTTATTAACCTCATCCCCTTTAATAATTTGTGGGGAGAGGGCATAACCTGTTGCCATTTCTCTATAAATTGCGATTATTTCTAACTGTTCAGGTGTAAAGGAATTAAGCTCTTCCTCGCTGATCTTACTTCTTGTCAAACGGTCTACTGCTCTGTTTTTCTGCACCTTAGTTAACTCTTCGTCCATCTCAATTTGCGCTCTTTCTTCCTCTGTTAACAAATCTACAGGCTCCTTTAACTGACTGTTAAGGAATAGCCAATAATCCTGTAAATCACTTTTCGTTATAGAGCTTGTGTCTTTTTCAATGAGCTTGCTAAGTTTTTCAGCTATTTCATACATTTCTGATGATTTTGTCGTTTGCATCTTTGTATAGGTAATTGCTAGTTGTGGTTTATTATCCACAAGAATTCGACCTTCGCTATCATAAATACGCCCTCTAGGTACGCTTGTATTGACAGGGACTTCCTCTTTTCGTTCTAGCTCCCTTGTATATTCTTCTCCCTTAACTATCTGTAAATATCCAAGACGCAATATTAATGCAGTAAAAAGCACAAAAATAGAAAAGAAAAGAATATTCATACGAAATGTGATATTCGCTCGTTGTTTCGCTTTTGAGTTCTGTGTTCTTTTAGTTGGAATTTTTCGCATGACATTCACCTGCTTACCTTAAAATTTCATCCTTCTTAGTGTAACATAAAAAGCACACACTTTTAGACGTAAAAGTGTGTGCCAAGTTTCTTTTTTTATTAAAATATTATTACTTCGCTGAAGCGTATCGTTTAGACACTTCATCCCAGTTTACTACGTTCCAGAAAGAAGAAATGTAGTCAGGACGACGGTTTTGATAGTTTAGGTAATAAGCGTGCTCCCAAACATCTAACCCTAATAATGGAGTTTTACCTTCCATGATTGGTGAATCTTGGTTAGCAGTTGAAGAAACTTCTAATTCTCCATTAGCTACAGATAACCAAGCCCAGCCAGAACCAAAGCGTGTAGTAGCAGCTTTTGCAAACTCTTCTTTAAATGCATCAAAGCTACCAAATTTAGCATCGATTGCCTCTGCTAGTTCACCAGTTGGAGCTCCTCCGCCGTTTGGAGATAGAAGTTGCCAAAATAGTGAGTGGTTAGCATGACCTCCACCATTATTACGTACAGCAGTTTTGATGTCCTCTGGAAGTGCATCAAGGTTAGCAATTAGCTCTTCCACAGATTTGTTTTCAAATTCAGCTTTGCCAGCAACTGCGTTGTTTAAGTTAGTAACATACGTATTGTGGTGTTTCGTGTGATGAATATTCATCGTTTCTTTATCGATATGTGGTTCTAGTGCGTCGTACGCGTAAGGTAATTGTGGTAATTCATATGCCATTATAGTTTCCTCCTAAAGAATAATATAGTAAATTTCTACCCACTTATTAGCGTATCAAAATATGAAGCAACGTTCAATGAAAAACAACTATTTTATTCTCCTACTTTAGACTGAGCTACACAAAGAAGAAAAAGATGATAATCATTAATATCAAAATAATAATTTTTGCAAGTGATGAGGTTAAGAATCCAATGAGAGAACCAATCCCGCTTTTTATCGCTTGCTTAAACCCTTCTCTCGTAACAATTAGCTCTGCTAAAACAGCTCCAAGAAACGGACCAACCAAAATACCAGCTACTGGAATCACAAATGGACCAATTAATAATCCTATTGTACTTCCCCATACACCTGCTCTTGTTCCACCAAACTTTTTTACTCCTAGCGCATTGGCAGCCATATCCGATCCAAATAGTAGTACTATAAATAACACTTGTATGGCCCAGAATAACCAGGTTAACTCAGTAAAAGTAAAGAACAGACCATATATCACAAACCCCAGGATTACAAAAACAACGGAAGGGATTATCGGATAAATGACCCCTATAAAGGCTATTACAAAGCTAGCAATTATTAATATCCAACCAAGCCATTCCATCTATCCACGTCTCCCCAATACAGCATCGGCAATATTAGTTGAATGATCACCGATTCTCTCTAGATTACTTAAAATATCTACAAACATAATTCCTGCTTGGCCTGAACATCTTCCTTCATTCACACGTAGTATATGATTTTTTCTAAATTGTCGTTCCATCTTATCAATGACATCCTCTTGATCTGATACTTCTAAAGCTAATTTTTCATCGTTTGTATTTAATGCTTCAACCGCTTTTCTAACTGTATTGATCGTTAGCTCAAACATCTCGGAGACATCTATCATGGCATCCTCTGTGATGGTGATGCGGTGAGTTTCTTGATATTCAACAAGCTCTAAAATATTTTCAAAATGATCTCCTACCCTTTCAATATCTCGAACAGAGTCCATTAACAAGTTATGTCTATTAGAATCCTGAGCTGATAAAGACTGAGAAGAAATCTTTACAAGGTAATCCGTGATCTTTTGGTCAAGATTATTTAATGCATCTTCAATCTGATAGGCAAAATCGGAATCTCGCTTATTCTTTGTTTTTAAGAAGGAGTACGTTTTTTCTAAACCTTGGATACTTAGCTCTCCCATACGAATAATCTCTTCTTTGGCCTGTCCAATTGCTATAGATGGTGCTGTTTCGATAAAATTCACATCTAAATGCTTTGGTTTATATTCTATTGCTGAATCGTCACCTGGTATGAACTTAGTAACTAAATATGCCCACGCTCCAATAAGCGGGAATTGAATAATAGTATTTGCCATATTAAATGAACCGTGAGCAAATGCAATTTGCATTTTGGGTTCAAGATTTAACAAACCGGATATCCACTCTATGTAAAGAGAAAATGGCGCTAGAAAAATAATAAAGATAATAGACCCAACCACGTTGAACAATACATGTGCAGCTGCAGCTCGTCTAGCTGCTATTGAAGCTCCCAGGGAGGCTAGAATAGCTGTAATTGTTGTTCCAATATTGTCACCAAATAAAACTGGTAGAGACCCTTTTAGAGAAAGTAGATTTTCTGCATATAATCCCTGTAAAATAGCAACGGTTGCACTAGAGCTTTGAACAACAAGAGTGAAAATGGTTCCTGCAAAAAGGCCTAAGAGAGAATGCTCACTCATGGTTAAAGTAAAATCTGTGAAGGCTTCTAACTTCTGTAATGGCTTCATTCCACCACTCATTAGTTCTAAACCTAAAAAAAGACCACCGAAACCAAAGACTACTTCACCAAAGTTTTGTACCACTTTTCTCTTAAAAAAGAAAATGAGTAAGGCACCTAACGCCATTACTGGTAAAGCATATGCACCTACATCGAAACCAATGATGAATGCAGTCACTGTTGTTCCAATATTAGCACCCATAATAACACCAATAGCCTGTCTAAGCTTCATAAAACCAGCACTAACTAAACCAACTGTTATCACAGTTGTTCCTGAACTCGATTGTATTAAAATTGTCACAATTATCCCGACCAGGACACCCATAAAAGGATTCGTCGTATATTTATCTAATATATCCCTTAAACGATCACCGGCAGCTTTTTGCAGCCCATCCCCCATATATTTAATAGAAAAAAGGAAAATTCCTAATCCCCCAAAAAATTGAAACAACATTTCCTGCCAATTGAGTTCCACTAATGAAGTCAACTCCTACTCTCCATATTTCATACAATCTATTATGGTTACTAATCGAACGAATTGTAAAGAATCTTTCCATAATCTTTACATTAACTTAACAATAGATAAAATTTTGCTTTGTTTTCCTGTAGACGGTGATGATAAAATATAGGTGAAAGGGTGACATGATGAGTTTATATCAATTATTTAAAGCAAGTTTATACAGTCCAAAGAAAATTGCTGCCTTTCGTCTAATCCCTATAGGGAAAGTGATGCAATATATATTCCTTTACATACTTTTTTTAACCATTCTTTCTTTTATCGATTTTACTTATGGTATTTCCGCGCAGCAACAAAATATGGAAGGCCTGCTGGCATACTTTTCGGAAATTGAATGGCTTCTCTATCCTTTTGCATTTCTTTTCTTATTTGTTTTAAATACCCTTTTTATGTTCATTCGAATCAGTATTTTTGGGTATATCGGACAAATTATATTATCTTTTCGAAAGCGCCGTGGAGAATATAGACATATTTGGAGAACTGCTTTATTTGCAAGTACTGTACCAATGATTATTTCTCTAATATTATCTATTTTTCATTGGTCAAATACACTAACACAGCTTTTTATCTATAGTTTAACATTCATCTATCTATTTTTAGCTACAAAGCATTATCCAATACAAAGATAGTCATAAAGCCTTCTTCTTCAACATAATGTTGGACAAGGGGGTTTTATTATGAAAATTTTTGTTGCAACCATCATTGTTTGTTTAACGTTCTATATAATAAAAGTAGACTTGCTAGAAGGAACGATTCCGTTGGCCTACTCCGAGACTTTGGAAGAGAAATGTGTGAAGGATCCAAGTCACATTACAGTTGAGATATTACCTGGTGATACTATCTATTCGCTGTTCGCTTTGTATCCGACTAGTGTAGGTAGTTCTATTACCTTCACAGAAAGACTAAAAGATTTCTATACATTAAATCCACACTTGGTTAATCAATCCTTTCTAGCAGGAGAAAAGGTACTTCTTCCTCTATATGTAAGTGAATCGACATGTAAATAGAAAAATAATGTTTCTTTCTTGTCATAACAGAGAGAAGACTGATAAAATGGTGGATAGTGATGGCATAAAGCCTCAAGAAGGAGAGAATTTCATGAGTGACATAATTCATCGTTCCAAAACTCGTCCTGTTCGAGTTGGAAACTTAACTATAGGTGGAAGTAACGAACTATTTATCCAAAGTATGACGACAACCAAAACCCATGATGTAGAAGCAACAGTAGCAGAAATACTTCGTTTAGAAGAGGCAGGCTGTCAGGTTGTTCGAGTTGCATGCCCAGATGAGCGTGCTGCATACTCAATCGGTGAAATTAAAAAACGTATAAATATTCCACTAGTTGTGGATATTCACTTTGACTATAAGCTAGCACTTATCGCTATTGAGCAAGGTGCAGATAAAATTCGTATTAACCCGGGCAATATTGGCCGTAAAGAAAAAGTGGAAGCAGTTGTAAATGCTGCAAAAGCTAAAGGTATTCCGATAAGAATTGGTGTAAATGCAGGTTCACTAGAAAAGAAAATTTTAGAGAAGTACGGGTACCCTACTGCTGATGGTATGGTGGAAAGTGCTCTTCATCACATTAAAATTTTGGAAGACCTAGACTTCCATGACATAATTGTTTCAATGAAGGCATCTGATGTAAATCTTGCGATCGAAGCATATCGAAAAGCCTCTGCAGCATTTGATTATCCATTACATTTAGGTATTACTGAATCAGGCACACTTTTTGCGGGCTCTATTAAAAGTGCAGCAGGACTAGGAACATTACTTGCAATGGGCATCGGGAACACTTTACGTGTATCTTTAAGCGCAGACCCTGTCGAGGAAGTAAAAGTGGCAAGAGAGTTACTAAAAGTATTTGGTCTTTCCTCTAATGCTGCTACGCTGATTTCTTGCCCAACTTGTGGACGTATTGAGATTGATTTAATCTCTATTGCAAATGAGGTAGAAGAGTATATTTCAAAAATTAAAGCCCCTATTAAGGTTGCCGTTCTGGGCTGTGCAGTAAACGGACCAGGCGAGGCTCGCGAGGCCGATATCGGAATTGCAGGTGCTAGAGGAGAAGGCCTTTTATTCCGTAAAGGGAAAATTGTTCGAAAAGTACCTGAGGAAACAATGGTAGAAGAGCTTAAAATTGAAATTGATAAGATAGCAGCTGAATATTTTGCAAATCAAGAGGCAGAGAAAGCTGAACAGGCTAAACAACAGGTTTAAGGAGGAGAGAACATGGCGAATTTACGATTCGGCATAGATATAGATGGCACAGTGACGTGCCCTACTTCCTTGCTACCCCACATAAATGAAGCTTTTCAATGCAACTTAAAGCTTGAAGATATTAAAGAATATGATCTTACAAAAGCATTTCCAGTAGATGTAAAGGAATTCTATCAATGGTTTAAAAAGACAGAGCCAATCATCTACGCTACGTCCCCTATTCAAAAGGACGCTCATGCAGTTCTTTCTGCATGGAAGGAAAAATATGAATTGTATTTCATCTCTGCTAGAGGAGAAAACGTATTAGATGTAACCTTGGATTGGTTTAAGAAACAGGAACTTTTATACGATCATATCGAGTTAATCGGTTCCCATAACAAGATTGAAACCGCCCGTAAACATAAGGTTCATGTATTTTTTGAAGATAAGCATGATAATGCAGTAGAAATTAATGAGGAATTAGATATTCCTGTTCTTTTATTCAATACTCCTTATAACCAGATGCCTGCTCCTAAAGGAGTCATCAGGGTAAATAACTGGTTGGAAGCAAATGAATGGATCGAAAAGGAATTCGTTTCATCAATCAAATAGAAGATTAGGATAACCATTTTACGGTTATCCTTTTTTCATATGACGGAGGGATATATAGTGAATATTATCATTTTTGGAGCATCAGGTGGGGTCGGACAGAAATTTACGGAGCTAGCTTTAGAAAAAGGGCTGAAGGTAACAGCATATGTTCGCAACCCGGAAAAGCTACGTATTAAACATGAAAATTTAAAAGTAGTGCAAGGAGATGCCCATAACAAAACTGCTGTAGAAAATGCTATAGCAGGACATGATGCTGTCGTATCCTGTCTAGGATCAACAACTGGCTTAAAGAAATCAACTGAGTTAGAGGAAATGACTCGCAATATTGTAGACGGAATGGTTACTCATGGTATAAATCGAATTATTTATACCGCATCAGCTGGCATTGAGGAAGAAATCCCAGGAATACCAGGGAAAATAATGATGAAAATGCTTGGAAATGTATTAGCAGATCATAAAAAAGCGGTACACTATATAAAAGAAAACAACTTAGTCTATACGATAGCACGTCCAATGGGATTGAATGATAAAGAGTTTACAGGTACTTACAGAGAGGAAAGATCCGGGATTCCTGTTAAAAGTAGAAGCATTTCTAGAGCAGATGTTGCCCATTTTCTTCTAAAGGGACTAACAGACGAAGATTATTTTCACACATCCGTAGGAATTGGTAACTAAACGCGAAAAGGCAATCCGAGGGTTTACTACCCTTAGATTGCCTTTTCTTTAGAAATTAATGGCATTTTGGACAATTTCCATATATCTCAAATTTGTGATTTTCAATTTGATAACCTGGTATAGCATTTTGTAAAACTTCCATCGGACAAAAGTTTATTTCTTTTATATTTCCACACGTCATGCAGATGAAGTGATGATGATGGTGGTCCACTTCACATTGCATTCGAAAGTGTTTCTCTCCGTTCAGCTCTGTCTCTTCTAGAATACCAAGAATCACAAAGGTACTTAGATTGCGATAGATAGTATCATAGCTCATTCCTGGATATTCCGTTTTCATCACATCTAAAATATCTCGTGCAGTGATATATTTGGAGGTATTAGAAAATATTTCTAATATTCGCTCTCTCTTATCTGTTTTTTTGAAGCCTTCGTATTTAAGAATATCCCACGCCTTTTCAACATTCATGTTGCTAACGCCCCTTTTCCCTTTTTCTTGATAAAAATAGCAAGAAGCAGAATTAGTATGGATGTTACGACGATAGTTCCCCCAGGTGCTAAATCCAAATAGAAGGCACTTACTAATCCCACAATAACGGAAAGCTCTCCAAACAGTACCGATAATAGGATTGCCTGCTTAAAGCTCTTAGATAGCCTCATGGCAGCTGCTACAGGCAATGTCATGAGAGAGGAAACCAAAAGGATCCCAACGATACGCATTGAACCTGCTATTACTAATGCCGTTACTATCATAAACAATAAATGAATCCATTTAGCTGGTAACCCAGATGCCTTAGCATACTCCTCATCAAAAGATAAAACAAAAAGCTCTTTATACAAACACCCTAAAAATAAAAAAACAAGAATGGCTATAATTACAATAATCCATAAATCTTGTCTACTCACAGCTGATACCGAACCAAAAAGATAGCTCATCAAATCAGAGCTAAAACCTTCTGCAAGCGATATAAAAATTGCTCCAAATCCTAATCCGGCAGACATAATAATAGGGATAGCAAGCTCTTCATAGTGCTTATATAATCTACGTAGTCTTTCAATAAATAAAGAGCCAGTCACAGAAGCAGCAATTCCTAGATATAATGGATTTAAAAGTGCAAACAAAGAGATAGATTGACTTAAATAAAGACTTCCTGCAATCCCTGCTAATGTGACGTGGCTTAAAGCATCTGCAATCAGAGATAGCCTTCTCACTACGATAAAGACCCCCAATAGTGGTGCTATGAGCCCAATGATTAGACCTGAGGCAAAAGCATTTTGCAAAAATTGATAATGGAAAATGGATTCAATCATTTCTGCGCCTCCCTTTGATGCTCTACACGGCGAACAGAATGACCATACCATGCCTCACGTTGCTCTTCGCTCATTGTATCCATCTCCTGTTTAAAGCCGTGAAAATGAATTTTTTGGTTTAGACATGCAACGTGGCTAATACTTGTAGAAACAGCATCCACATCATGTGTAACAAGAATGATTGTAATATTATGTTCCCTATTTAAATGTAGAAGCATATGATAAAAAGAACGAACATTTTTACTATCTACCCCTACAGTCGGTTCATCCAAGATTAACACTTTCGGATTACTTACCAAGGCCCTAGCAATGAACACTCTTTGCTGTTGTCCGCCTGAAAGTTCTCCTATATTCTTTCCGGCAAAGTCCTCCATACCAACTGATTTTAAAGCATGTCGTACCTGCAGCTTCACATCTTTAGGAAATGCTCTAAATAGCCCTGTTTTTTTTACCAACCCACTGCGAACGACTTCTTCAACCGTGGCAGGAAAACCAGTATTAAAGGAATTAGATTTTTGGGAGACATATCCAATCCACTCTCTCTGTTTAAACTGATTTGCGGTTTTTCCAAATAGCAAAACTTTTCCTCTAGTAGGTTTTAGTAAACCAAGCATAATTTTTAAGAGTGTTGATTTTCCAGAACCGTTTGGACCAATAATAGCTAAGAAGTCACCTTCTGTAATAGTTAAATTAATATCTACTAGTGCTTGTGTTTGTTCATATTGATAAGATATATCATGCAGTTCAATTAATGATTGAGACATTTTTTCATTTCCTCAATTCCAATTCAGAATGATTACGATTTACAAATTATAAGTATAGTTGATTCAAGTTCGTATGTAAATAATATTGTTTGAAAGGATGTTACATTGGATATTGGCAAGTTAATTTATCAATTACAAAATTGTTCTAAAAAGGAATTTAAGTCTATCCTTAAGGGATTCGATGTAAAGCTTAGCGATAAAGAGATAGAAGGAGTCCATCCTCTTTTAAAAGAAATTTCCGTTACTTGGCTAGTACTAGGAGTTCCTCAGGCAATCCAGCATAAGCTGATTAAAATACTTGGTGAAAAACGAGCAAATGCTCTTTATCAGGAGCTAAAAGAAAAAGGTCCCTCCGCTTTACAATAGCGAGGGATCTTTTTATATAAGAAAGGAAATTTATTTGTCCAGCGCCTTGCCCCTCGAGGTCAAATGGGTTACGACTGTGGGGGCTGAGATAGTGCCTCCTCGCCGTTCCCCATTTGCTGGTCGGGGCAGACATAGCTGCTTCGTATTCTTATACTGTTAACAGTTCTTCAAATACTTTTGGATTAAAGGACTTAGAACGCAGCATTTCAATCTCTTGCTTATAAGGAGATTGCTTATTTTTTGCGTCTAATCCTACAAATGGAGTCTCCAAAATTTTTGGTATGTCGTTCAGCTGTGGATGATGAACAATATATTGAAGAGCATGAAAACCTATCTCTCCAAACCCAATATTTTCATGTCTGTCTTTCCCAGCACCACATATGTTCTTACTATCATTAATGTGTAATACCTTTAGTCGATCTAACCCTATCGTTTGATCAAACTCATTTAATACACCATCAAAATCATGAATGATATCGTAGCCGGCATCATGTACGTGACAAGTATCTAAGCAAATAGATAGCCTGTGGTTATTAGTTACGCCATCAATAATTTGAGCAAGCTCTTCGAATGAACGACCACATTCGGAGCCCTTTCCAGCCATTGTTTCTAAAGCAATTTGAACAGGATAATCCTCACTTAAAACCTCATTAAGGCCCTCTATAATTTTTTGGATACCTGCATCTGCTCCAGCCCCAACATGTGCTCCAGGGTGAAGAACAATTTGGTTTGCTCCAATAGCTGCAGTACGCTCAATCTCCTTTTGCAAGAAGTTAACTCCCAGTTCAAATGTTTCTGGCTTAGTTGTGTTGCCCAAGTTAATAATATAAGGCGCGTGTACTACAATATTAGAAATACCATTTTCCTCCATATGGAGAAGTCCAGCGGGTATATTTAACTCTTCTATTGCTTTTCTACGAGTATTTTGAGGAGCTCCTGTATAAATCATAAAAGTATTCGCTCCATAGGATGCTGCCTCTTTGCTAGAAGCTAAAAGCATGTCCTTCCCGCTCATAGAAACATGTGATCCTAACAACATAGGTAAATTCCCCCTATCGCTTACGGTTTTTAATACGACGTTCTCTCTTTTTAACTTTATCCATTTCCCATTTCATGTTGCGCTTATAGCCAGGCTTAACTTTTTTAGGCTTACGAACTAGAGCTTTCGCTTTAGCATCAATTTCATTTTCTACTTTTGCACGATTTTTACGAGCATGTCGTTCTTTAAGCTCAGACCATTCACCGTTTTTAACATCTTTATGTTCAAAAGTAATTCCCATTTTTTCTATGCGATTTAATGCATCCTCATCTGATGGCTCATATAAAGTAATGGCTAAACCGGTCATTCCTGCACGAGCAGTACGTCCTACACGATGAATAAAAAATTCTAAGTCATCTGGAATTTCATAGTTGATTACGTGACTTACTCCCGGAATATCAATCCCTCGTGCTGCTAAATCGGTAGCTACGATATATTGATATTCTAATTCATGAATTTGCTTCATCACTCTTTTTCTCTCACGTGGTGAAACATCTCCATGTATTAAACCAACCTTTACTCCATTCCCTTGAAGATAATTTGCTACCTCATCAGCATTTTGCTTGGTATTTGCAAAAATAATAGCTAAATAAGGGTTAATACCTTCTATAACTTCTAATAATCGTTTTTTCCTAGATTTACTTCGAACTGGAACAACTGTAAAATCTATTCCTTCCGCAACAGGTCTTTTATCTCCAATTTTAATATGAACAGGTG
>CAKQHO010000049.1 GCA_934234185.1 uncultured Psychrobacillus sp.
GACCAAAAGCGTCTTTTAAGGCAGAAGCAATTTTCGGTACCACTTTAAACAGATTGGACGCTTCTTCCTCTGTTAGGTCATAGACAGATTCCTTATGATTTTTTGGAATCAATAATACATGTCCCTTCGTTAATGGCATAATATTCATAAATGCACATACATGCTCATCCTCATAAAATTTAGCACTAGGAACACTACCATCAATTATTTTACAAAAAATACAATCACTCATACTAAGCCCTCCTATCATTATTAGCAAAAGTTTAACATAGAATGGGACAGGTTGGGTGAATAAATGAATCCTTTCTAAAGAGAGAATAGGAGAGGATTTTTCGCGCAGGCTTTGGTAAACTTAACGTATAAAGAGAGGTGTAGACATGGCCGTATTAGAAGTAAAGAACGTAACAGGAGGCTATACAAGAAAGCCAGTACTTCATGACTTGGACTTTTCAATTGAGAAGGGGGAGCTTGTCGGGCTTATAGGTTTAAATGGAGCAGGAAAAAGTACCACTATCAAGCATATAATCGGAACAATGAAGCAAGTAAAAGGGGACATTCTACTAAACGGGAAGACGATAAAAGAAGATCCAGCAATTTACCGCTCTTCTTTTTCTTATATTCCAGAAACCCCTATTTTATATGATGAGCTGACGCTAAACGAGCATTTAGAGCTTACAGCAATGGCTTATAATTTAGATCGCTCTTCTTTTGAGGAGAGAAAAGAAAGCTTGTTAAAGGAATTTCGAATGGAGAAGAGGTTAAATTGGTTCCCAGCACACTTTTCTAAGGGAATGCGCCAAAAAGTAATGATTATGTGCGCTTTTTTAGTAAATCCTTCTTTATATATTATTGATGAGCCATTTGTAGGCTTAGATCCTTTAGGAATTCAATCCTTACTTGATCAAATGAAAGCTAGGAAGGAAGCAGGGGCATCGGTACTAATGTCTACCCATATTTTATCTACAGCAGAAAAATATTGTGATCGAATTTTACTCCTGCATAATGGGAAAATTCGTGCCCAAGGAACAATGACTGATTTGCGCGCTGCCTTTAACATGCCATTTGCAACTTTGGATGATTTATATATTGAAATGACAAAGGAACAAGACAATGAAAAATTTGCATGATATATGGAGTAAACGTTTCGTTTTCTATATAAATGAACTCCAGAAATATTTGCGTTTCATTGTTTCTGGACATTTGGCGATAGTCATTGTGTTTGCAGTTGGGGCAGCAGGATATGCATACAGTGAATGGCTTAACACAGCACCAAAGGATTTCCCAGCATATTTACTGGTGTCGCTCCTATTAGGCTTAGTGCTTACGATGAGTACTCCAGTTACTTTGTTGAAAAACGCTGATAGTGTCTATTTTCTTCCTTTAGAAACGAAGCTAGGAGAATATTTGAAGCTGGCTTTAAGGTGGACATATTTTTCTTCGGTTTTTCTGTCTCTTATTATTTTTGTTGTTTCGATTCCTTTATTAACAAAATTAGCTGGAAGTAAAAAGGAAGATATTATAGCTCTTCTTATTCTAGTGTTAGTTTTAAAATATTGGAGTATTCATACAGAGTTTACGGTGAGATGGGCTTCCGAAGGTATAGGAATTTGGGTGGACAGGTTGGTTCGCTTCTTGTTAATGGGGGCAGCGATCTATTTCTTATTACTAGGAAGCTACGTATTTCTCGTACTAATAGGAATAATTTTGATTGGTTATTTTATCATTTGGACCAAGAAAAAATCAGATGTATCGTTCCCATTTGATCATTTCATCGCAGTGGAGCAGTCAAGAATGATGCGTTTTTATCGTTTTGCTAATTATTTTACGGATGTTCCTCATATCAGAGGAGCCACCAAGCGAAGAAACTGGCTTTCTTTCTTTTTCCGCTTCGCGCCTTATATGCAGGCAAATACTCAATTATACTTAATTCTTCGTACTTTTGTTCGAACAGATGATTATTTCTACTTATGGATTCGTCTGACAGGATTATCCTTGGTAGGGGTTATTTTCATTCCTTTCCCGATAGTGTCTATTATTTTTGTAGGTGCTTTAGCGTTTGCTACAGTAATTCAATTAAAGCATGCGCTTTTATCAGGACATGAGTTTCGAATGGATTTGCTCTTCCCTATAGGAGAAGACGCACGTAAAAAAGCGGTGGACAAACTGATCCGAATTATTCAGTTAATACAAGCAGGCGTTGTACTGATCGGGGTGTTTATCCAGGGAGAACTTTCCGGCTTGAGCTATATCATACCTGTCATAGTTTATTTGATTTCTGAAATCACCCTAAGAGTTAGCAAAGTAGAATAGGAAGAGGGCAGCCTAGGGCTGCCCTCTTTTATATTGCAAAAGCATAATAATTGCCATTATTACTAACTTTCTTCTGCTGCTTTGGCGCTATAAGTAGCGGTGTAAGGAGCACTTGTGAAAAGCTTTTGCTTATCCTCCATACTTTTAAAGTCAAAGTCATTCTTCTTCTGCCAGACTTCGTAGCTACTCGGACCAGACCATTCTGTTAAAATAATATAAGTATCAGATTTCAATGGCTTAAGCACCCGCAAAGCATGAAAGCCAGGCTCGTTCTCAACTGTATCGGAAAGGTTGGAAAACTTAAATTCAAAAATTGGCTTTCCCTCATCCGATAGTGGAATATGGTGAAGAACATAATATCCCTTTTCCGCAAATTGCCCCTTTGAGTCTAATATTTCATATGAACGTGGAACCTGGAACACTGATTTTCCTGTAGTTTCATGAATTAGCACAGAATTTCCAGCTCCGTGTAATATATATATATTTTCTTGGGGATACTTATCTTTGACCGATTTCATGAACTCGGGTGTACCTGAAGTAAGATGCAATTTCATTTGAATTCCCTCCCAAATCTGTATTATTACTATTTTCCCCAAAATTGCAAATTTAAAAACTTCTAGTTAGGCTAGAAACAGGGAAAACAGGGACAAATTTATGACAATTACACTATATAACTATACAATATGTATTAGAACGACTATAGTGAAAACGTATATTGAAACAAGTACGGTTATATAGAAGAAAGGCAGGAACTTTTAATGGCTACTTTTAACGATACTCTTTTGCGAGCAGCAAGAGGAGAAAAGGTGGAACACACACCGGTATGGTATATGAGACAGGCAGGAAGATCTCAGCCAGAATATAGAAAAATTAAAGAAAAATATTCTCTTGAGCAAATCACACACGAGCCTGAGCTATGTGCTTATGTCACTAGATTGCCAGTTGAGAATTATAATGTGGACGCAGCAATACTTTACAAAGATATTGTAACTCCACTCCCTGGAATAGGCGTAGATGTAAAAATTAAGGGTGGAGTTGGACCGGTTATCTCCAATCCAATCCGTACAGTACAAGACGTACATAATTTAGGGGAGCTTTCTCCAGAGGATCATGTACCTTTCGTGTTAGAAACAATCAAGCTTTTAACAACTGAACAATTGAATGTTCCATTGATTGGCTTTGCTGGTGCTCCATTCACTCTTGCAAGCTACATGATTGAGGGTGGTCCATCTAAAAGCTACAACAAGACAAAGGCTTTTATGGTTTCAGAGCCTCAAGCTTGGTTTGCATTAATGGACAAGCTAGCTGATATGATAATTGTTTATATTAAAGCACAAGTAAAAGCTGGTGCAAAAGCGATTCAAATCTTTGATTCGTGGGTAGGAGCATTAAATGTAGAGGATTATCGTATCTTCATTAAGCCTGTGATGACAAGAATCTTTTCTGAGCTAAGAGAAACAAATGTGCCACTTATTACATTTGGAGTTGGAGCTAGCCATTTAGCGATGGAATGGCATGACCTTCCTGTTGATGTGGTGGGTGTGGACTGGAGAATGTCTATTAAGGAAGCGCGAGAAAAAGGACTTACAAAAACACTTATGGGTAATTTAGATCCTTCCTATCTAATTGGAGATTGGGCAGAAATTGAAAAACGTGCAAAGTCCATTGTTGAACAAGGTGTGGAGCAACCAGGACATATCTTTAACCTAGGACATGGAGTATTCCCAGAGGTTGACCCAGACGTATTGAAACGATTAACTGCTTTAATACATGAGTATAGTAAAGAATTAATTCAAGCCAAATCTAACTAACTTTTTGAGGTGACAATAATGAAGAAGACGATGGGATTATTAGTCATGGCTTATGGTACGCCATATGAGGAAGCCGATATCGAGCGCTATTACACACATATTAGACACGGGCGTAAGCCAAGTGAAGAGCAGCTAGAGGATTTAACTAGCCGTTATAAAGCAATCGGCGGTATCTCTCCACTAGCTAAAATTACAGAAAACCAAGCACAAGGTCTTTGTGATCGTTTAAATGAAGTGCAGGACGACATTGAATTTAAAATGTATATCGGTTTAAAACATATTGAACCTTTTTTAGAGGATGCAGTAGCTGCTATGCATAAGGACGGAATTACAGAGGCAGTTTCTATCGTTTTAGCACCACATTTCTCAACATTCTCTATTAAGTCATACAATGGCCGTATTAAAGAAGAGGCTGAAAAGCTGGGTAATTTAAAAATTACTTCTGTAGAAAGCTGGTATACAGAGCCAAAATTCATTCAATATTGGAGCGATAAGGTGAAAGAAGCCTTCGCTACTATGTCAGAGGAACAACGTGAGAAAGCATGCCTAATCGTTTCTGCTCACTCACTTCCTGAAAAAATTAAAACAATGGGAGATCCATATGAAGATCAGCTAAAGGAAACTGCTGATTTAATTGCACAAGCTGCTGGCGTTGAAAACTATTCGGTGGGCTGGCAAAGTGCTGGACAAACTCCAGAGCCTTGGATTGGACCAGATGTTCAGGACTTAACAAAAGATCTACATGAAGAAAAAGGATACACTACTTTCGTTTATACACCAGTTGGATTTGTTGCTGAGCACTTAGAGGTTCTTTACGATAATGACTACGAGTGTAAGGTTGTTTGTGACGAAATCGGGGCTACTTATGTTCGTCCGGAAATGCCAAATGCTCAACCACAATTTATCGATGCAATGGCAGACGTTGTATTGAAGCATCTAAAAGGTTAATAAATAATTTCGCTCTAAAGCCACTTAGGAGGTATTTAGAGCGTTTTTTAGTTAGATGACGTTTATAGAGAAGGTATACAGTTCATTTTAATAAGTTCATCAATTTTATAAAAATACCACGGTTTTTCTATAGTTAATTGGTATATGATGAACGTATGATCCTTACAATTGTTATTCATTAACTGGAAAAGAGATTAACATGATTTATCTGGATAGGATCTTCAAAAAAAACTTAATCAATTAACATATTTAGGAGGATTCATAAAAATGAATAAGAAGTTTTTAGCAGCATTGGCAATGTCAGCATTGATATTAGGGGCTTGCGGAGACAAGGAAGAAGAAAATCATTCCGATCATCAGAATGAAATGATGCAAGAGGTAATGGTAGAAATACAAACAGCCAAGGAATTACCGGTTGGAGAAGAGGTAATTCTCTCAGCGAAGGTAACGCAGGGAGAAGAAGCTGTAAATGACGCTGATCATGTAGAGTTCGAGGTTTGGGAGTCAGGCTTAAGAGAGAATAGCCAAATGATTGATGGAGAGCTAACAGAGGATGGAATTTATGAGGCCAGCTTTACCTTCGATCATGACGGGGTCTATTATATGTTTGCTCACACGACAGCTAGAGGACTTCATGTAATGCCTAAGCAAGAACTAATTGTGGGAGAGCCAAATATGGAAAATGTGCTTCCGGATAACAGTGATAATTCAATGAAAAAACATGGCAAATAAGAGACGAAGCTATTGCAATTAACTTCTAATAGATGTATGATAATGACTAGTTGACCGAAATGGTTTTCTAGTCATTTTTATTCAAGCAAAGCTGGGAGGAGAAGCAATGGATCGAAGGCAAGAAATTTTGTCAGCTGCAACTCAGTCGTTTTCTCTTTTTGGTTATAAGGCTACAACCATGGAGCAGATTGCAAAGATTGCTAACGTAGGAAAAGGTACTATTTATACCTTCTTTCATAACAAAGAGGTACTGTTTCAGGAAATAGTTCTTGGAATGATAAAGGAAATGAAGCAAGAAGCCATTAATTCTATAACAGAGGATGCTTCCTTTCAAATGAATGCCCATGCCGCTTTGATGAAAATGCTAGAGTTCAGAGAAACGCATCAGTTATATGCAAAAATAATCGATGAAGAGCAGTCTTGGAAAACTCCTGCTGTAAAACAGGTTATCGAGCAGGTAGAACAAGCAATTGTATCCTTTATAGCCGATAAGATTGAAAAATATAAGGCAAAAGGAGAAATAAGAGAAGTAAATAGCGAGCTTGTAGCATATCTCTTATTCAAAGCTTATATTGGCTTTGTAAACGATTGGAATAATACACATGAAAAATCCTTGTCTGAAGAGGAAATAGCTAATTTTTTCCAAGACACAATTTTTCGCAGTCTCATCACTTGAGACTATTTTTTTCAATAAAAATGACCAATTGAATAATTCGGTCATATAGTACTGGGAGGTTATAAAATGATTAAATCTGAGTGGAAAAGTATTTTCACTAACAAAAAGTTATTGATTTCTGTTATCGCAGTGCTTTTTATACCTGTTATGTATGCAGGAATGTTTCTTTGGGCTTTTTGGGATCCATATGCAAACTTGAGTGATCTACCAGTAGCTATCGTCAATTCTGACGAGGGTGCAAATTATAATGGGAAAGAGCTTGCATTGGGGAAAGAATTAACTGATAAGCTAATAGAATCAGAGCAATTTAATTTTATTTCTGTATCTAAGGAAAAAGGAGAAAAGGGTTTAGTAAATCAGGATTATTATTTATTAATTGATATTCCTAAAAACTTCTCAGAGCACGCTACAACTATTTTGGACGACAATCCCCAAAGAATGGTTATTACTTATAAGCCAAATGAGGGGTATAACTTCTTGTCTTCACAAATTGGAGAAACTGCGATGGATCGAATTCGGGCTCAAGTAAATGAGCAGGTTTCGGAAACATATGCAGAACAGTTATTCGATTCAATTGCTAAATTGGGAGATGGCTTTTCTGCAGCTTCTGATGGAGCAGGAGAAATTAACAACGGCGCACAAGAATTAAATAATGGAGCAAGTGATCTAAAGGGTTATTTAGAACAGCTTGCTAGCAGTACAATTGAGTTAAGAAATGGTACAGATACAGTTGCTGATGGAATCCAATCTGCTGCGAAGGGCTCAAATGACTTGTCCACTGGACTAGGAGCATTATCAGAGGGCTCAGATCAATTCGGTGATGGAGTAAGTCAAATTGCTGAAGGTGCTGCTTCTTTAAATAACGGGCTTGGGGAATATACCGACGGAGTGGCTCAGTTAAAGGAAAGCTATGACTTACTAGGAGAAAAGGAAAAAGAATTAATTTCTTCTTTAGCACAGCTACAAAGTAGCTCGGCTACCATTAATGATAGCACTGCCCAGCTTTCTGAAGGATCTGCCAAAGTAACTGCAGGCATTGAGGCATTATCGCAGCAGCTTTCTGCAGTCACTTCAGTATTGCCTGAAGAACAGGCTGCTATGATTACGGAAACATTAAAGCAGCTAGAGTCTGGAAGCTCGAACGTATCAACGGGTTTACAGCAGCTTTCTGTAGGTACTGAGAAATTATCAAGTGGGACTACGCAAATTAGAGGTGGAGCAGAACAATTGAGTGGAGGCTATGCACAGGCTCGACAGGGTGTTGCGAAGCTAAATGAATCCTCCTCTTCGCTAGTAGAGGGTGCTCAAACCTTGACTGATGGAACTAATACACTAGCAGCTAAGATGACCGATCTACAGGCTGGTATCAAACAAGCATATGCAGGCTCTACTGATCTATCGGATGGGTTAAGCCAATTAGCTACTGGATCTACTCAGTTGAAGACTGGTACAGGAACATTGGCTGAAAAGTCTGGGGAGTTAGCTGAAGGCTCTAAAAAGCTTGCGGATGGAACACAAAAATTAGTAGAAGGATCCGGTACTCTACAATCGAGCTTGAAGGATGCAAGTGAACAATCGAGTGAAGTTTCTGCAACCGATGATACATATAAAATGGTTGCAGGTCCAGTAGATGTCGAGGTGGAGCAGGTCAATGAGGTGCCAAACTATGGGACAGGATTTACTCCTTATTTCTTATCACTTGGACTATTTGTGGGGGCTTTATTGATTTCTATTGTATTCCCGTTTGTGGAGCCGGCAATGAAACCTACAAAGGGTTCATCCTGGTTTTTGAGTAAAGTCTCTGTACTAGGCATCGTAGGGATTATCCAATCGTTAATAGCAGTAGCTATTGCATTGTTTGCGCTTAAATTAGAAACACAGAATGTTGGTTTGTTTATTCTAGGAGCAATCATCACTAGCTTCACCTATTTAGCATTAATTCAAATGCTAGTATCTGTTTTAGGAGATCCAGGACGATTTGTGGCTATTGTTGTCTTAATCTTACAGCTGACAACAAGTGGCGGAACTTTCCCATTGGAATTAATTCCGGGACCGCTTCAAATGTTTAACAAGCTTTTACCAATGACTTACTCTGTTCAAAGCTTTAAAGCCTCTATCTCTACAGGGGATATAAGTTATTTCTGGGCTACAAACGGCGTATTGTTAGGATTTATGGTAGTATGTCTTGGTCTAACGTTCGGTTACTTCATGCTGTTATTTAAAAAACGCTATTCAGGAAGTACAAAAGAAGCATAATACTTGAATGAAAAGGAGCCTATCTCTGTGGAGAAAGGCTCTTTTTTGATAAAAAAAAGCCAACTAGGAAGGGGAATCAACCAGTTGGCGGTAAAAACAAGTTATAGAGAATTACAGTTGTCACAGTGGTTACCATAGCATTCATGCTGTTCTTCAATGGTCTCACCACATGATGCGCATTTCTTCTTAGGCAGGTTACGGAAAAAATCTAGTACGTTTTCTAACATAATAGTCCACCTCCATCTGTTATATAACTGTTGTTATTGTTATCATTGTATTATAACACAATTCAATTTGTCAACATATTCCCTTTATTTTTGATAAAATGGTCATAAAGGAGTGAAGGATATGTTTTTTATTGATAATAAAGGTATAACTGATCCACGTATTAACCTAGCGATTGAGGAATACGCCCTCAATACGATGGATGTTGAGAAGGATTCTTTTCTTCTGTTTTACATAAATCAGCCTTCCATTATAATTGGACGAAATCAAAATACTGTAGAAGAGATTAATACAGATTTTGTAGAGAAAAATGGGATTATACCGGTACGTCGATTATCTGGAGGCGGAGCAGTTTACCATGACCTTGGTAACTTAAATTTTAGCTTTCTAACAAAAGATGATGGGGATAGCTTCCGTAACTTTAAAAAGTTCACTCAGCCTGTTGTAGATGCTTTAGCAAAAATGGGAGTAAATGCAGAGCTTTCAGGTCGAAATGACATCCTGGCTGAAGGAAAGAAAATCTCTGGAAATGCACAGTTTGCTACAAAGGGTAGAATGTTTAGTCATGGCACGCTCATGTTTAATACAGAAATCGATGCAGTGGTGTCTGCCTTAAAGGTAAGTAAAGAAAAAATAGAATCCAAAGGAATTAAATCCATACGTAGTCGTGTCGCAAATATTGCTGACTTCCTTAAAGAGCCGATGACGATTGAAGAATTCCGTCAAGCAATCTTAAACTCTATTTTTGATGGGGAAGAAAACGTGAAGTATTGGGAGCTTACGGAAGAGGATTGGAAAAATATCCATAAGCTGTCCGAGGAACGCTATCAAACGTGGGAATGGAACTATGGGAAATCCCCTAAATTTAATATTCGCCATTCAAACCGCTTTCCAACTGGAAGCGTTGATGTACGATTAGAAGTAAACAAAGGAGTAATTGAAGAGGTGAAATTCTTTGGTGATTTCTTTGGTGTTGGTGAGGTAGCAGAGGTCGAGGTATTACTAGTTGGGAAAAACTATAGCAGAGAAGCTATTGAACAGGCTCTTGAATCGGTGGACGTACCAAAATATTTTGGAGGTATTTCCAAAGAAGAATTAATCCAGCTAATATATTAAAAAAACGAGCCCTACCTGGAGGGCTCGAAAAGTTTGAACAAAGGTAACCAATAATGGTTATCTTTGTTTTTATTTAGTTGCAGCAATCTCTGCTTTTTGACCTTTATACATTTTTACCCAGTTTATATAGCCGTAGATAGAATTCACTAAGAAGGCAGTCCACATAACAAGCATAGACCAATCATTCCCTCCAGATTGAGTAAGAGTAATAAGCCATAAAGCTACTGAAAGAATGTTCACAGCAATCCAAAGAATCCATTGCTCTGCAAAACGCTTCAGCATAAGAATTTGTGCAATAACCGATAAAACTACTGCTGCTGAATCTAAACGAACCTGTTGTCCTCCAATAGCGTTTAAGAAGATAGCATATAAAATGGATGCGACAATTGATATGCTGATGACTGTAATCCAGCCTTTCTTATTTAAACGTTTAATCTCAACATCTTCTCCTGATACTTGGACATCTGTTGTATGTTTTCTCCAAAGAAAGATACCGATAATATTTACTGGAAAATAAAATAGTGCATTTAACATGGATTCTCCATATAAGCCATATGTGTAAGAAATATACGCGTAGGTGGAGGTTTGAATAATACCAAAATAGTAATTACTGATTTTACCCTTAGCAACTAAAACAACACATAGCATCCCAGTTATAGAGCTAATAAGTCCCAATAACGTGTCATCCCAGGCGAAAAATAGAAAAATATTGATGACAGTAAATAATAATAGCCAAATTTTTTCAAATAAAGTCCAATCTTTTAACATAAATAATGCCCCCTTTATAGTTGACTAGAACGAATTATTTCGTTTTCCCAATATGTAAAGGAATTAGAAAGTGTTTTCTCTCTCTCTATACGCTTTTAAATTCCACAACATATATGGCCGAAATTACTCGAACAACAAAACAATAGAATATTATGTAAAAAATTACAATATATTATTTTTTTTGATAGATTGATGAACAAGATGGAGATAATAAAAATGGAGAAAATCCACCATAAATGAGATGAACATACATATTAAATTTGTATTTTTTTGTTATGATAGAAGAAAGAATGTGTTTTGAGGAGGGGTATAGTGACTACTCATAGAGTGTTGGTAGTAGAAGATGATCATAAAATTGCTTCATTATTGGCAGATACACTTAGAAAATACCATTATGATGTTTATACGATAAAAGATTTTGAAAATGTAATAGAGGAATTCAGAGGATTTGATCCTCATATTATTTTATTGGATATAAATTTACCATCCTATGATGGCTACTACTGGTGTCGTCAGCTTCGCCAATATACTACCTGCCCAATTATTTTTGTTTCCGCAAGGTCAGGGGAAATGGACCAAATATTTGCACTAGAAAATGGCGGGGATGATTTTATTACTAAGCCATTTCATTACGAAATAGTATTGGCTAAGATTAAAAGTCATCTAAGACGAAGCTACGGTGAATATGCTGCTAAGCAGGAAGAAAGAGTGGTAAAGGCAGGTAAGCTCCAGCTGTTTTTAGAAAGAATGGAGTTACATATCGGTGAAATTCATATTCCCTTGCAAAAAAAAGAAAATACAATTCTTGAGCTGCTTTTAAAAAATTATCCTAAGGTTGTAACTAGGGAGCAGCTATTAGAGGAGCTTTGGGATGATCAATCCTTTGTAGATGAAAATACATTGAATGTGAATATGACACGTGTTCGAAAGAAGCTTATTGACTACAAGGTTGCTACCACGATTGAAACCGTTAGAGGAGCAGGGTATCGTTTAAACCTAAGTTCGGAGGAAGCGTAATGATACGTCTATTTTTAAAGGAGCATGCGATTTTTATCTTATTTCAATTATTTTTAGTATTATTTGTTATGCTGTTATATTGGCTGGATGGCTTTCGAAATCTAGATACAGCAATATATTCAATTGTGATCAGTTTTATTTTAACTGTAACTTTTTTGACTACATTATTTTTGAAGAAAGCAGCCTTTTATAAAAAAATTCTTTCAGTGCCGACACAAGTAGAAGGAATACTCCAACGGGAGGCACATTCTCCAGAAATAAGGCAGATTGAAGTATATCTCGAACATTTATACAGACTTTATCAAAGAGAGCTGCAGCTTTTGTATGCTCGCCAAAATAGACATTTACAGTTTATGAATAACTGGGTCCATCAAATGAAAACCCCAATTTCCATCCTGGAGCTAATGGCCCAAGATAGAGACAAAGTGGATGCTAAAAGCCTTTTGGAGGAAACAGATCGTTTAAAAAGAGGGCTAGACGCTGTATTAATGAACGCCAGATTAGATACTTTTGAAGAAGATATGCAGATTGATAAGGTAAATCTAAAAGAATTAGTTACAGAGGCAGTTTCGAAGAATAAACGGTTATTTATAGGAAATAGGATTTACCCTGTCATAGACATCGAAGAAGAAATCTATATCACGACAGATGCTAAATGGCTTGGAATGATTATTTCCCAATTTATTACCAATGCAATTAAATACACCTTAGAAGACAATAAAAAATTATATTTTGAAGCGAAGAAGGAACATCATTCGATTCTTTTCTCCGTAAGAGATGAAGGGATGGGGATTCCCGCATCAGATATTAAGCGAGTCACAAAACCGTTCTTTACTGGAGAAAATGGCAGAAAGATTGGTGAGTCCACTGGAATAGGACTATATCTTGCCCAGGAGGTATGTAGTCGTTTAAATCATGAACTATTAATCGAGTCGGCTATTGGAGAGGGTACAACTGTATCTATATGTTTTCAACAGCAGGAATCTAATGAAAGGGGGGAGCACGATGACGATTCTAATGCTTGAGGATATAACGAGAGTCTATGGAGGGAAGGTAGCACATCTAGCACTCAATCAACTAAGCTTTGAAGTGGAAAAGGGAGAATTTATAGCTGTAATGGGACCCTCCGGCAGTGGGAAAACTACACTTCTCAATATCATCTCAACAATTGATAAACCAACCTCTGGTGATATTATCATTAATGGCCTTAATCCTTTAAAGTTTGGAAAGGATGAGCTATCTCTTTTTAGAAGAAGACAGCTTGGATTTGTATTCCAGGATTTTAATTTGCTACCGGCATTGACGGTAGAAGAGAATTTGATACTTCCCTTAACGCTTGATGGCAAATCAGTAGAAGAAATGAAGAGAAGAGCTGACATGGTAGCCAATAAGTTAAGCTTACAAAGCATTTTAGAAAAGCGACCATCTGAGATATCTGGTGGACAGGCCCAACGAACAGCAATAGGTCGAGCATTAATCCATCAGCCAGCAATTATTCTTGCAGATGAGCCAACAGGAAACCTGGATTCTAAATCAGCGAAGGACGTGTTGGAGCTTTTAAGTAAGATTAATAAAGAGCAAAACACAACGATTATAATGGTTACGCATGATCCAATTGCAGCTAGCTACTGTGATCGTGTACTCTTTATTAAGGATGGACAATATTTTAACGAAATATATAAGGATGATCGCAGGCAAACCTTCTTCCAACGAATTTTGAATGTATTATCTCTATTAGGTGGAAATGTAAATGACCTTTCAACAATTCGCTTATAATAATGTTATCCGTAACAGCCGTGTGTACTTTGCCTTTTTCCTTGCAAGTATTTTTTCAGTAATGGTTTTCTTTGTATATTCGATGCTAATGTTTCATCCCAATATTGAGGATCAGTTTTTACGGGATATAGCATTTGGTGGAATGCTCATGGCAGAAATTGTACTTAGTATTTTTACCCTATTCTTTTTATTCTACTCTATGAATGCTTTTATCCAAGCTAGATCACAGGAGTTTGGAATTTTGCTTAATCTCGGGATGGAGAAGCGACAATTATACCGTCTTATCTTTTTAGAAACAATGCTTCTAGGCTTTATTTCTATAGCAGTGGGCATATTTTTCGGTTATTCCTTTTCCAAATTCTTTTTTATGATTATTCGAGAGATGTTTTTACTGGATAGTCTTCCACTTTATCTATCCTGGAAGCCTTTTGCACTTACTATTCTGGTTTTCTTATTTTTATATGTAACGATCTCAGTTAGTAGTGTAATGTTCCTTGGAAAAAGCGATATTATACGATTAATCAGAGGGTACGGAAAGAATAATGATCAGGCAGATTATCGTAAATGGAGAGCTGTTTTAGGTATCGTTCTTTTAATAACCGCTTATGGGCTGGTGATTTACTCCACCTTTTATATGCATTTATATGTAAGCTTTATAATTATTTTTCTGGCTTTGTTGGGTACCTATTTCTTCTATACCGATAGCATACTATTTGTCCTCTCTCATGCTAGGAAAAAGAAAAAGCATTATTGGAAACCGTTTCGATTAATTGCATTTGCAGAAACTCCCATTAAAGTGAAAGAAAATGCTCAAATGTTTTTTGTTGTTACAATTGTTTCTACTGTTGCCTTTTTATCCGTTGGAGTTGTTACCTCCTTTACCTCCTTTACAGCACAATATCGAGAGATGAACCCAGTAAGTTTATTTTACGCAAGTGAGTGGGATAATCCTGATGAAGAAGAGCACATTACGAGCATTACGCAAGAGCTACAGCAAGAGGGTCTTTCTTACGAGCTTGTAACATTTCAAGTCCCTAAACAGACGTCTTCAAGCTCCAATGAAACAGTTAGTCTGATTAAGGAATCTGAGCTCAACAGCTTGGCTATTGCCCTAAACTCACCGCTTATCAATCTATTGCCCGGTGAGGCTCTTAAAGTGCCTAATGTACAAGAGGATAATCAGGATAAAGGAGCGGTTGAGGGTAAACAAACGGTTTTGGAGGAGAGCAACATTCCATTGCTTATTATGGGCACCTATAAGGAGTGGGCATTACCCCCTACGGCACTAAATGGACATGCATTTATTATTAGTGATGAAGATTTTGCTCTACTCACAGAGCCATTAGAAGGATCAACATTAGCTGCTTCTACCTCTAGGTTTTATGCCTTTCATGTATCAGAATGGTTGAGAACAAAGGACATTGGCATGGAACTGGATCAGGCAATGAGTGAGAGCTTAGTTTCAGGTGATAATAGGAATGCTTTTTATTTTGCTAACCCTGGAATGAATTACTCTATCATCCGGGCAACCTTTTCTTTATTACTATTTACTGGACTACTTGTAGCAGCCGTATTGATATTGGCTGCAGGAAGCTTTGTTTATTTTAAGCTGTATACAGATTTAGAAAGGGATAAACGCCAATACGATGTATTAAAAAGAATGGGTGTTACAAATAAAGAGCTTAAAAAGATAGTTAATCGCCAATTGGTGCCTCAGTTCTTTTTACCATGGGGTCTGGCGACGCTCCATAGTACCTTCTCATTCCTCTTCCTACAAGCTTTTTGGGAGGACTTGGCGGCAGTTTCGATTGTGAAAGAGATGGCATTGGTATTAGTGGCCTTCACTATCATAGAGCTTGTGTATTTCTATTTAATTCGTTGGAGATACTTGGCACATATTCAGTAAGTTTTAAAAGAAACAAATTGTTTCTTCAGACTGAAGACTAACTCAAAGAAATTTGACAATGTCTTTAGTCTTTTTTTGTTTTTCTGAGCTAGGGATACCCCTTCATGACAAATAACCAATTCAATGTAGACAATCGACGGATTGGAAATTCTACCCTCTTGAAATTGTATTGAATTGTCAAAACTTTTCTTATATAATTATAATGAGGGAAATGAATGACTATTCATTCAAATTTAGAGGGGAGTTAAAATAATGCTAGCAACACAAGTTCAACAAAGGGCTTCCATAAATCCAGATAAGGTTGCTTATCACTTTATGGGAAAAGATACAACGTATGCTGAGTTCAACCAATCCGTTGAACGTTTTGGCACTGCACTGTCTTCGATGGGGATCGAAAAGGGAGATAATGTAGCATTTTTATTAGGAAATTCACCGCACTTCCTTATTTCTCTCTATGCAACGATGCGTATTGGTGCAACAGCTGTTCCAATTAATCCTATTTATACTCCAGATGAAATTAGCTATATTGTTAAAAATAGTAATGCAAAGGTGATTATTGCGCTAGATGCATTTATTCCACTAGTACAGAAAGCAGCGGGTTTCTTCACATCGGTACAAAGCTATATTATTTGTGAAACAGATCCATCTACACCGGAAAAATTAGCTACATTACCGGATGGGTTAAAGGAAAAAGTAAATTCCTTTACATTTCTTTTGGGCTCAACTCAGTCAAATGTTCCAGAGGTTGATGTTCAGCCAGATGATACTGCTGTTATCCTTTATACTTCTGGTACCACTGGTCATCCGAAGGGTGCCATGCTGACGTTCAACAACATTTATTCCAATGCTAGAGATGTTGCTGATTATTTAAACTTTAATACGGAGGATCGTATTATTGCTACATTACCAGTATTCCATGTATTTGCATTGACAGTAGTAGTAAATGCGCCATTACTTACCGGAGCTACAATCTTATTAGTTCCTAAATTTAGTCCACAAGAGATATTCAAGGTTGCAAAGGAGCATGAAGCGACAGTTTTTGCAGGTGTACCAACAATGTTCAACTTCCTGTATCAGTTTCCAAAAGGCAATGTAGAAGATTTTTCTAATATTCGTTTAGCAATCTCTGGAGGGTCATCATTACCAGTAGCATTGCTTCATAATTTTGAGGATAAATTCAATGTTCGAATTTCAGAGGGCTATGGTCTATCTGAGGCTTCACCAGTAACCTGCTTTAACCCAATAGACAGGGAGAGAAAACCTGGCTCAATCGGTATGTCTATTGTTAATGTAGAAAACAAGGTAGTTAATGAACTTGGGGAAGAAGTGCCTATCGGTGAAGTTGGAGAGCTAATAGTTAGGGGCCCTAATGTAATGAAGGGCTACTATAACATGCCAGAGGAAACTCAATATGCAATCCGTGAAGGCTGGCTTTACACAGGAGATCTTGCTCGACAGGATGAAGAGGGATACTTCTATATTGTAGACCGGAAAAAGGATATGATCATTGTTGGAGGATATAATGTTTATCCTCGTGAGGTCGAGGAGGTATTATTCGCTCATCCTGGCATCGTAGAAGCTGCTGTAATAGGTGTTCCTGATCCAAACTTCGGTGAAGAGGTACTCGCGTTCGTGGTGAAAAAGGATGCTAGTCTTACAGACGAGCAATTAAAAGAATATTGTGCTCAAAAACTAGCAAAATATAAAGTACCAAAGAGTATTGAATTTTTAGAGGAGCTTCCAAAAAATACGACAGGAAAAATCCTTCGTCGTTCCCTAAAAACACAAAAAGTATAGTAATTAGCTGCAATCGACCGGGGGGTTGATTGCAGCTTTTTTGAAGAAATAAAGAAGTACTAGATGTTGCTATTTTTAAAATTAAATAAAGGAAAATGATTTCGAGTGTCGAAATAGTTTAGTAGACTATAGAGAAAAGAGAGGGAATGAGAAATGTCGAAACGAAAGCTAGAAGCAAAGGACTTATTTAAACTGCACTCTGTGACGAATCCTGTAATTTCACCGGATGGTAAAAAGGCTGTATTTATTAGAACGGAAATGAATGAAAAGGATAATAAATACTATTCCTATTTATATCATATTGATTTAGAAACAAATGCTGTTACAAAATGGACTCACAGCAAAGAGCGTGTTTCATCACCGAAATGGTCGAAGGACGGTAACTACATAGCTTTTCTTTCAAATCGAGATGAAAAAAATCAGCTGTATATTCTTTCAGCAGCTGGAGGAGAGGCTAGAAAGCTAACAAGCCTGGAGAAAGGCGTATCTAACTTTTTATGGTCCCCATGTAATAAAAAAATATGGTTTAATGCACTTTTAAAGGAAGGGAAAAGCTTTGCAGACGAGCCAGAGAAAGAAGAGAAAAAGCAGCCGGAAGCATATGTAGTAGATAAAATGAAATATCATGCTGACGGGGTAGGGCTACTTCCTCAGGATTTTTATAGACATATTGGATTCATTCATCTAGATAATGAGGAAATCTCACAATTTACAGAGGGAAATTTCCATTACGGCCTTCAAGCGATATCAAACGATGGGAAAAGAATTGTCATAGGGGTAAATCGAGAGGAAAATCAAGATTTCTCTTTTAAACAGCCATTGTTACTTGTGGATACTGAAACAAAAAATGAAACAGTTATTAAGGATGAAGAAGGCTACTATGGAGATGCTGTATTTTCTTTCGATGATCAGTATATCGCCTTTGTTGGAGCGAATAGGACCTTCCAAAATGCAACTCACTCTGAGCTGTTCATCTATGATATAAACAATGCTATATCCTCTGTGTTAACAGAAGCATTAGATGCACCTGTAGGTGACTATACAGCTAGCGATCATCAACAGGGGGCAAATACACCGAGCATGGTTTGGACAAAGGACAATCATCTATACTTCCTATTGTCTTCCATGGGAGACGTCCGCTTATATTTTGCTTCCTTAGAAGGCGAGCTTTATCCAGCAACTCCTGAAAATGAGCATGTATATGGATATGACATTAATTTTGAAGGAACCTACGCTCTTGCGACAATTAGTAACCCAATATTTCCCGGGGAATTATTTAAGCTAAATTTGGCGACTGGAGAAAGAAATCAGCTAACCAATTTTAACGACGAATATCTAAAAGAGGTAGAGCTTGTCGAACCAGAGGCAATCGTATATAAAGGTGCTAAGAATTGGGATGTACATGGTTGGTTAATGAAGCCAGCAGGGTTTGTTGAGGGGGAAAAATACCCACTAGTTGTAGAAATACATGGCGGTCCACATGCGATGTATGGAAATACCTTTTTCCATGAATTACAGCTGCTTTCTGCCAAAGGATATGGTGTCCTTTATGTAAACCCTCGTGGAAGTCACTCCTATAGTCAGGAGTTTGTAGATGCTGTTCGTGGGGATTACGGAGGAGGAGACTATGAGGACATAATGGCTGGTGTAGATTATGTACTTGGGACTAACGAGTGGATTGACCAAGATCGTTTAGGGGTGACAGGTGGCAGCTATGGCGGCTTCATGACTAACTGGATTGTTGGTCACACTAACCGATTCAAGGCAGCAGTTACGCAACGGTCTATCTCTAACTGGATTAGCTTCTATGGAGTATCCGATATCGGCTATTATTTTACCCCATGGCAAATTGGGACGGATATGACAGATATAGACACGCTGTGGGCTGCTTCACCTTTAAAGTATGCAGCGAATGTGGAGACACCCTTACTAATACTTCATAGTGAAAATGACTATCGATGCCCTATTGAACAAGCCCAACAATTTTATATAACATTGAAAGCTATGGGGAAAGAGGTTGGCTTTGTCAGATTTCCACAGGCAGACCATAATTTATCCCGCGTAGGCTTACCGAATCTACGACAAACTCGCTTAGAACAAATAACAAGCTGGTTTGAAAAATATCTATAAATAGTCAAAAGAAAATGCCAAAACGCTGTTCACTCAACGTTTTGGCATTTCGTAATTGTACAGATTTTATTAAGAGAGACTTACATTCATTCCTTATTTTCTTTTATGATAGCCATTTTTATAATAAAAGAATACCAAGCCGATGATCCAGATCGGACCTACGATTAAAGCAATCCTTGTAGACGGAAAGTAAGCCATTAAGCCAAGTACTAGCACTAGGAAAGCAAGTGCTATATACGAGCCCAAGGGATAGAAAAGTGCTTTGTAGGAAAGACGATCTACCTCTCCTTTTGTTAATGACCTACGAAACTTAATATGAGAGAACAATATAATCCCCCAAGTCCAGACTGCTCCGAAGGTGGATATGCTTGTTACCCAAATAAAAACCTTTTCTGGTACTAAATAATTTAGTGCTACACCTACTAAAAGCAAGATGGCAGAAAAAATAATTGCTTTAGAGGGCACTCCAGTGCCACTGATTTTCTTAAAGGAGGCAGGTGCTTGCCTTTGCTCTGCTAAATTAAAGAGCATTCTACCTGTACTAAATATTCCGCTATTACAGCTAGATAGAGCAGCTGTTAATACCACGAAATTAATGATTCCAGCAGCAGGGCCAATGCCGATTTTCTCAAACATAAGAACGAAGGGACTGCCATTAGCTCCAATTTCATTCCAAGGATATATCGACATAATGACAAATAACGCTCCCACATAAAATAATAGAATGCGCCAGAATACAGTATCTATCGCACGTGGAATAACAGTCTTTGGATTTTTTGCCTCCCCGGCGGTAACACCGATCATTTCCACGCCAAGATATGCAAACATAACCATCTGTAAAGACATGAGAATGCCAGTTAAGCCGTTTGGTGCAAATCCTCCGTTACTCCAAAGATTGCTGATACCTACAGGTATTCCACCATTACCAATCCCAAATATTATTACTCCAAGTCCTACTACGATCATCGCAAGAATGGCAATAATTTTAATAAGCGCAAACCAAAATTCAAATTCGCCATAAGCCTTTACGGCAATTAAATTGACTAAGGTCATGATAATTAATGCGGCTAAGGCCCAAATCCAAGGAGCAGTATCTGGAAACCACATCTTCATGTAAACACCGACTGCAGTGATTTCTGCCATACATGTTACTACCCAAAGAAACCAGTAGTTCCATCCGGTTATGTATCCTGCAAGAGGACCTAAATAGTCTCTAGCATACCTACTGAATGATCCAGAGACAGGATTATGTACTGCCATCTCGCCTAAAGCACGCATAATGATAAAAATAGCTAATCCACCAATAATATAGGAAATTAGGATTGCAGGACCCGCTAATTGGATGGCTGTAGCAGAACCTAAAAATAATCCTACTCCAATTGCAGCACCTAATGACATCAGTGTAATATGTCGCTGCTCAAGACCTCGTTGCAGCTGCTGATTTCCACCCATTCATAAGAACTCCTTTACTATAATATTTAACGCGCATCTACCACTCTAACATAAGTATTTATCTAAGGTATAGCTACATTAGAAGTATATTATAATAAAATTATATGCAAATTCTGGTTAGAGAATGAGAAGTTGTCTACCTAATTTACTCACATAGAAAGAAAGAGTGGTTATTATAAGTATGTCAGCTTTATTAGATATAAAACATGTAGGCAAAAAAGAGTAGGAATCAAAGATATCAAGACCCTACATATTAGAAAAGAGTTTCCAGCAGATTACCAATACTTGCGTTTGGAAGAAAGTTACTTGCTGTTTCGAGGGAGATACTTGCGAAGTTAGCTAGGTTACTTGCGCATACGAGGGGAATACTTGCGGTCGCGGGGTATTTACTTGCAGAAACGTATTTATTTCCAGCAGATTACCAATACTTGCGTTTGAAAGAGAGTTACTTGCGTTTTCGAGGGAGATACTTGCGAATCTAGCCAGGTTACTTGCGCATACGAGGTGAATACTTGCGGTCGTGGGGTGTTTACTTGCAGAAACGTGTTTATTTCCAGCAGATTACCAATACTTGCGTTTGGAAGAGAGTTACTTGCGTTTTCGAGGGAGATACTTGCGAAGCTAGCCAGGTTACTTGCGCATACGAGGTGAATACTTGCGGTCGTGGGGTGTTTTACTTGCAGGAACGTGTTTATTTCCAGCGGATTACCAATACTTGCGTTTGAAAGAGAGTTACTTGCGGTTACAAGGGAGATACTTGCGAAGCTTGCAAGGTTACTTGCACATACGAGGCGAATACTTGCGGTCGCGGGGTGTTTACTTGCAGAAACGTGTTTATTTCCAGCATATTACCAATACTTGCGTTTGGAAGAAAGTTTCTTGCGTTTTCGAGGGAGATACTTGCGAAGCTAGCCAGGTTACTTGCGCATACGAGACGAATACTTGCGATCCGGGGTGTTTTACTTGCAGAAACGTATTTATTTCCAGCAGATTACCAATACTTGCGTTTGAAAGAGAGTTACTTGCGGTTTCGAGGGAGATACTTGCGAAGCTAGCCAGGTTACTTGCGCATTCGAGGTGAATACTTG
>CAKQHO010000050.1 GCA_934234185.1 uncultured Psychrobacillus sp.
GACTTACTCCTATTAGATGAACCTACAAACCATTTAGATGTAATGGCTGTGGAATGGCTTGAAAAGTATTTACGTGAATATCATGGTACGATTCTGTTGATTTCACATGACAGGTACTTTTTAGATGAAGTAGTAACAAAAATTGCAGATTTAGAGGATGGGGAACTAATTGTCTACCGAGGAAATTACTCTTCATTTGTTAAAGAAAAGGAAGAAAAGCTCCTTAGAGAGTTTCAAGAATATGAAGAACAGCAGAGAAAAATAAAGAAGATGAAGGAAGCAATCAAGCGTCTAAGGCAGTGGGCTAATGAGGCAGTCCCGCCTAATGAAGGTTTGCATCGTCAAGCGAGGAATATGGAAAGAGCATTAGAACGCATGGAGAAGATTCGCAAACCTTTAATAGATCCTAAAAAAATGGCACTAACCTTTGAAGCTGCTCCTCGGAGTGGAAAAGAAGTCGTAAAGATGAAGGGAGTAAGCTTTTCCTATGATGCGCAGGTCATTTTAGATTCAGCTTCTCTACATGTTTATTGGAAAGAGAGACTGGCTATTGTAGGAAGAAATGGTACTGGAAAGTCTACGATTTTGCATCTTTTAAAAGGTGATATTAGTGTTGACTTGGGAACTGCTGAACTTGGGAGTAATGTAAAACTGGGTTATCTTTCGCAGCATGTTCAAATCAACGATCCTAAGAAGCGAATAATCGACGTTTTTCGGGAGGAAGTAGAAGTCACAGAGGCTGAAGCAAGACATATACTCGCTAAATTTATGTTCTATGGTCCGGAGGTTTTCAAAAGGTTTCAAGACTTAAGCGGAGGAGAGAGGATGCGTCTCCGATTGGCACAGCTCATGCATCAGGATATAAATCTTCTAATGCTTGATGAGCCAACAAATCATTTAGATATTGAATCACGAGAAGTGTTAGAAGATGCCTTGGACGACTTCGAGGGCACTATATTGGCAGTTTCCCATGATAGATATTTCTTAAATAAGCTCTTTAACCGAACTGCTTGGCTTCATGATGGTAAGCTGGCAACCTTTGAGGGTCCTTATGACTGGGCTAAGGAAAAATGGCAACAAACTGTTTTGCTCTGAGCTAAAACTTGATGAAAATAATAAATTTGATGCTTGGCTAGGGAGGTTACCTATGATTTCAGAGTTAAAAAAGAGTGAATTCTACAAATGCCAAGAGCTATTATATGAGCACGGTCAATTAGAAGCAAAAGCTGTAATTGAAGGAGTAAATCCGGGTAGAGTATTTGTGGATGATTTTGAATTGCCAACTTCAGGACTTATTTGGTTAGGCAATAATGATGGCTTTATCTTTATTGGAAATGAGAAAAATGATCAGTTCAATAATAACTTAAACAATTTTATTGATCATACAATCATACCAGAAGCAAGAAAAGTCGAACTAAATTGGTTTGAGGGTATTGGCAATCATAGAAAATGGAATGAAACTATTGAAAAAGTGTTGAAAGATCGTAAGTTAGGCAGTTGGAACCAAAGAGTATATACATTACAAAAGGATAATTTTAAAGGCAACAATGAAATAGAGGTTGAAGAAGGCTACAAGGCTGTGAAAATTAGCAAAGCCCTCTATGAGAACAAAGAATCGACAATCAGAAATAGTGAATTTTTACAAGCCAGTATTTTAGAGTTTTGGTCTTCTTCTGAAAGATTTTTTAGTAGAGGTATAGGATATTGTATGATTTACAAAAATGAAATTGTAAGTATCTGTTTTTCTGGTTTTGTCGCTGGGAATATCCATGCAGTATCCATTGAAACTTTAGAAGCACATAGAGGAAAAAAATTAGCCCAAAAGCTGGCAGAGTCTTTTGTTAAGGATTGTTTAAATAATCATATTACTCCATACTGGGATTGTATGGAATCCAACAAACCATCTATAGCTGTTGCAGAGAATTTAGGATTTAAACAGGTAAATGACTATATTGGATATGATTTTTCTTTTAAGTGACAGAGTATATATATGTATATTAATAACCCATTAGCATCGAATTATTAGATAAGTTGTGTGTTGGTATATTTTTGAAGAATTAATTGAGAGGTATTTATGTTAGATAAGATACAAGAATAAGGTATGGAAGTTTGATCAACTATTTTCAAATTCTCCTATAAATATAGGAAGCACTGAGGTAGAAGGACTAATGAATATTTTTTTACCATACGAACACGATATTGATAAGTCGGTGAAAAGCCTAGATGACCGAAGATTAGTAAAGCAAATCCTTGAATGCAAGGTGCTTCTTGATATTTCACTTGGACGAAAGTCCGGATATGCAAATCATCCTGTATCTAAGCATTACAAGAATAGTCCAGGTTTTTTAATCAAATATGGTATAGCTTGTTGCAAAGAGTTCGAATGGCGGTTTCACAAAATACATCAATATGACAGCTATTTCTCTGATATTGATGTTAGTGAAGATGCCATCAGTTATGTCCCTTTTTATGTAGCTGGCAGCAAAAATAGCCCTGATTGTATTCGTACTACTGAAAATGTAAGTTCGCTTTTCCAAGAGAAGCTGAGACAAAAGTGGAATGAGGATACGGCTAAAGGCAGACCGCCAAAGTGGACGAATAGGGAAATCTCAGACTTCTATACCCAGTAATAAAATTTTTTACTAATGAGCCTTTTCAAGATTTTCTAAAATTTTATGTTAACATTGGAATAAGTGTTTTTATGAATATAACTAATTTTTTGCACCGGGTTACTTAAGTTGGGGGGATGGTATTGAATATTGTGTTTATCTTTATTTTGATTTTATCTTTATTCGCTTCTACGATATCTTCAATTTGGTCATGGAAAGTAAAAAAGATGAAATGGAAAGCAAGACTAGTAGCTTTTACCGTAAATACACTTATCTTGTCAATCGCAACAATCCTACTTTATAAGTTGGACGTCCAAACATTTCATAAACAGTCAGAAGGATTATTTGGTAGCTTAGGTATAGTAGTATTACTATTTTTCCTTCCCATAATAACAATTGTAAATTTTCATATACTAGAATTTATAAAAAATAGAAGTTTAAGTGTATCTATTTGATATTAGTGACCTAGCATAGTACTTTTAGAAAAGAAAGAATATAATGAGCTTGGAAACTTTCCATGCTCATTTTTTATAATCTAATGGTACTAGTAGATACTTTTGAGATGGATAGAAATGCTGAAGACTTTAATAGGGGGTTACCTAAATTGCCTATCAATATACCAAAAGGATTGCCTGCAATCCATTCCTTAAGACATGAAAAGATTTTTGTGATGGAGGATGAAAGGTCACTCTCTCAGGATATTAGACCACTTAACATACTCATTTTGAACCTGATGCCTGAAAAGGAAAAGACGGAGATGCAGCTACTAAGGCTGCTAGGAAATACGCCGTTACAAGTTAATGTTACTTTTTTAAGAACAGCCACTCACGAATCTAAGAATGTTAGTAAATCACACTTAGATAGCTTTTATCATACCTTTTCTGCTATTCGAAAGAAAAGATATGATGGGCTAATTATTACTGGTGCACCTGTAGAGCATTTAGCATTTGAAGAGGTAGACTATTGGCCAGAAATGCTAGAAATTATGGAGTGGTCTAATACGAATGTGACATCTACCTTGCATATATGCTGGGGAGCACAAGCAGCGCTTTACCATCATTACGGGATAAATAAATTTCATTTGCCAGCCAAATGCTCTGGTGTATACACACACAAGCTAATAGAAGAATTTGATGATTTGGTTAGAGGATTTAATGATATATTTCACGCTCCTGTCTCTCGTTATACATCTGTTGAGCTGGAGAAAATTATACAAGAGGATCGTTTGCAGCTTCTTTCTACCTCGGAGGAGGCAGGAGTCTTTCTGATTGTTTCGAACGATAAAAAACATGTTCTTGTTACCGGGCATTTAGAATATGATGCCAATACTTTAGCGGAAGAATATACTCGCGACCTTTCAAAGGGGTTAGCTATTGATATGCCAAAATATTATTATCCTGAGGATAACCATTTGAACAAACCATTGAATACATGGAGAGCACATACTCATCTCTTGTTTTCTAACTGGCTCAATTATTATGTATATCAAGAAACACCTTATATATGGGAGTAAGAAATACGCAAGCGCCTATCTCTGCCCCGACAAGCAAATGGGAACGTAAGCAGGGAGCAGGGAAGGAAAACTAAGAACGTCACATCGTGTGACAACGTTTTCCTGACCAACATCCTGTTGGCCCTCGAGGGGCAAGGTGTTGGAGTTAGACAATAACTGAAATTAAAAGTCATATACTTTTAAAAAAGGTTTCCTCTCTTAGCTCTTAAGAGGAAACCTTTTTTGGATGCTGCAAACTATTCGTCTGCTAAATTATTTATAAAATCCTTAGTAAGCTTTGCTTTCACCATATCCTCCATAGGGGGATTATATAAGCCTGCACGTACGTTTAAGTAATATCGGTGCATCGGATGTGAGGCGGATAAGCCACGTGAGCCTACGATTTTCATTGCTAAATCAACAACTCGAATGGCTGCATTGGTTACAGCGATTTTTGTAATATCTAGTGCTTCACTAAGCTTCCTTTTATCTTCAGCATGCTCATAGCGTTCTACTGTACCATATAACATATGGCGAGCAGTGTGTAATTCAAGCTGCATCTCACCAATAATTCCTTGTATATTTGGCGTATCGATGATGGGCTTTCCTAGCGAAGAAGGCACATACGACGAAGCAAACTTAACTGCACATCGACTAGCTGCAGAAGCAATTCCTAGATAACATGCAGGTATATGAAGCATCCAGCCCTTTGATATTGCTTCTTTACCTGTTAGCTTCTTCAAAATGTAGGTGGATGGAACACAAACATCTTCTAGTAGAAGTGTATGGCTTGCAGTTCCTCTCATCGCAAGCATATCCCACGTTTCAATGATGGAAACGCCCTTTGAATTTTTTGGAACAATAACAAGGACAACCTCGTCCTCTTCGTTTGTGGCAGTTACTAATATGTAATCTAAAACTGGAGCCGCAGACGTGTAGGTCTTTTCTCCATTTATAATTAATCTATCTCCGCTTTTCTTTACCGTAGTTCTCGGAAGCGCCCCTCTAGTAGGACTTCCTGCGTTCTCTTCCGTAGCCGCACTATTAATAATAGCGCCATTGCTGATCTCTTTTAGTAGCCAAGCTGCTATTTCTGGATTCCAGTGCTTATTTTCGGCATATTCTAGCACAATGCCATTATGCCATCCGATGGATAGTCCTGTAGATCCACTTCCACTAGAAATAGCTTCTTGAGCAAGGATATATTCATAGAGTCCGAAACCCTGACCGCCATATTCCTTTGGAAGCGTAAGCGTATGGTAATTACAGTTCTTCAGATCCTCAAAATCCGCAAAGGGAAAAGACCCTAGGTTATCTAATTGTGGCTCTCTGTGCTGAAAGAGGGGGATTAATGGAGATAGAAGCTCCATTAATTCCTGTTGTTCTTTGGTTTTCACAAATGAATTCATTCTTCCACCATCCTTGGTTATTGAAAAATCTCATCAATTACTGTGATTTCGCTCTCTGTTAGTGTGATTTCTAAAGTTTTAAGATTATCCAATACTTGTTCTGGTTTCTTTGCACCTGGGATAACTGCATCAATCTCCTCACGAGTTAAATACCAGGCTAAAACAATATTAGAAACTCCTACATTTTTTTCAGAAGCTATTGCTTTTAGCTTAGCAACCTTTTCTAAGTTATTTGCGAAATTTTCTCCTTGGAAAAGAGGGTTCTTAGCTCTTCCGTCTGTAAAGGTGCTGTCTTTTGTAAATTTACCAGTAAGTAAGCCAGATGCTAATGGAAAGTAAGGAATGAAGGAAATGCCATTCTCTTTTACAAATGGGAGTAAATGTTCCTCTGCTTCACGTTTGAAAAGGTTATATCCTGATTGGAGAACGTCAATATAACCGTCCTTGTTTCCTTCTTTCAGCTGCTCAAGTGAGAAGTTCGATACCCCGATAGCTCGGATTTTCCCTTCCTCCTTTAATCTTTGTAAAGCTCCTACTGCTTCGTCCTTTGGAGTTGCTTCATCTGGAAAATGGATATAAAACAAATCAATATAATCCGTCTGCAATCTTTGTAAACTATTTTCTACTGATTCTCTTAAAAATGCAGGAGAGTTGTCCACTTCCATTTTTCCATTAACTGTCTTGTGTGCTCCTTTTGTAGCCAATATTATATCTGTACGTTTACCCGCTTCTTTTAATACTTCTCCGATAAGTCTTTCGGAGGTTTCTGGTCCGTAAATGAATGCTGTATCTAAAAAATTTATACCATGATCGAGAGCTGTTTGGACAATGCTCTTGCCTATATTATCTGATAAATTCGGGAAAAGATTATGTCCTCCAACAGCATTTGTACCAAGACCAATAGGATTTACAAATAAATTGCTCTTACCAAGTTGTACCTGTTTTTTCATAGTGATAAACACTCCTTTATCATTAGTTATTATCATCTTATCAATAATTTTAAAAACCTACTAATAATGTGAATGAGAGGTAGTAAAAGCAATTTGGATGAAAATTATCTGTAGATATTTATATTCTTATATACAAAAAGACTAAAGACATATTCCAATTTCTTGAGTAGTCTTTAGCCTAAATTATAGTTTTTTTGCCTGACACGAATAAGTAGAGAGGGAATATGTTTCAACATGATAATAGAATGATTGCTTATCCAAGCATTTCAAAGAAGCCAGGTACATCGTAAGAAATTTTCTTTTTAATAATACGGATAATGCGTTCCTTTAACTCTTGCTCTAAATCATCTCGATATTCTTGACTTGTTTGCAGTAGGACCCGCTTTAATTTAGGCTCTATCTGATGGAAGACTTTTAAGATGTCAGTGTCATCCACTTATTTTTCCTCCCTTCTTTTTAGGAGTTGTTTGGCTAATGGATTCGGATAAATCATGGACAGAGCTTTCGAGAGATTCTAATTTGTTTTCAAATCGATGTAACAGGTAAATAGTAATTACAATAGGAAAACCAAAATTACCGATTAACTGAACGATATTGCTAGCATCAATCATACATAAGCTCCTTTCGAATGATTTCTAGTATTCTTTTCCGCGACTTTGAAACGGCTTGCTGAGAAATCTTGAGCTGGTTGGCAATTTCTTTATCAGACATTTGTTTTACAAAAACAAGGGATAATATATCTTTCTGTCTCCGGGAGAGATTTTGAATGCAGAGGAACAATTTTTCTGAGGCTATTTCTTCACTAATGTCATTAGTATTACTGACAATGTCAACATAAGGTATTTGAAACTTTTCTGTGTCTGTATCTAAAATCAACTCGTGCTTTTTCCGGTAATCGCGTTCTTTTTTATCTAGCTTTTTACTTTCATAATGAAGCATTTTAATGACATAGGACAGGATACGTAGGTTTTGGTAAAACTTTTTAAACTCTGTATCTAGCTTACTCTTCAATTCCTCGGTTGGACTTTCCAGATAATCAGCATATAGCTTTTGGTTATCGGGATAGCTTAAGAACTCATCAATAATCCTTTGCTTGTCACTCATGTTGATCACTCCCCCCACCATAAGCTGTAAATGAATTCTGTCTGGTGAACATGCTATGTGATTGCCTTGAGTAAAAGTTGTCTTATCATATAAAGGACAAAAAGTTACTAAAAATACAACTTCTCCGACAATTTCAAATAAAAGTAAATTAAATATATATATTAACCAAATATTACTAAATAATGTAACAGAAAGAAATCACATTAAGTTGTGAAATTGGAGTCTAGATTGCAGAAAAAAGGGGGCAGTACAAGAAAACTTTCCTTGATGGAGTGAATCGATAGAGCAATTAGCTGATAAATCCGTTTTTACTGCTTCATTCATAATTCTTTTGATATAGACACGTGAAAAAAATCTGAAGGAAATATGTTATATTCAAAGAAGAATATATTAAAATTCATAATACTTTAATAGGGGGTGGTTCTAATGAGTAGCATAGGTCTTATTATTAGGCAGGAGCGAATCAATCAGAACATTAAGCAGACAACATTAGCTGAAGGAATATGCTCTACATCTTATTTGAGTAAAATAGAGAATAATTTTACTGTACCAAGTGAAGAGGTAGTAAAGCCTTTACTTCAAAGGCTTCAAATCAGGTTAGAAAAAATATCACCAGAGGATGAGTACAAAGTAATTGAAAACCTCTATAGCTTGTATCGAGATTCTATTATAAAGAGGGACAGATCCAAGATAAAAGAAACCCTTGGTCAATACTCTATTAGAAAAATCAATTTCACCAACTTAAAAAACTTTTATAGCTATAACCTATATATGTTCCGTTTAATTTTAATTTTAGATGAAGAGGTAGTTACTCTTCAGCCATACTACAAGGTATTGTTAAAAATGGAAGAGGACTTCGACGATAAGCAAAAGTTCGTTCTTTATTTGAACCTTGGAATCTATCATTACTTAAATAGTGATTATGAGCTTTCCTTGCAAAAACTAGAAAAAGCGTTGAGCATCATGAATCATTCCTATTATGAAGAATGGGAGCTTGCTGATTTTTATAATGTACTTAGCTTGGCCTATTTTAAACAGCATGAATACTTTAATTCGATTCATTATGCGACGAAATCACAAAACTTTTATAAGGATCACCTCTTATTTGAGAGAGCGATTGATAGTTATATCGTGATGGGAATGGCCTATAAAAATATGAAAAATTATAGAGAGTCCGAAAAGTACTACAATTTGGCTAAAAAGCTTGCAGCTGATTATAAGCTACCTCAATACAATGGAATGATATTTCAAAACCTGGGATCCTTATATGCTATTCAGCAGGACTCTGTTAGGGCTATAGAGTTTTATAAACAAAGTCTTCAATATAAAGAAGAAAATCCTCACTCTATAGGTTATATGATTACTGTATTTTCTATAATTAAAGAATACTCCAAGCAGAGTAATTCAGAGAAGGTTCTTTACTGGTGTGATAATGGTTTAACTAATATAAAGAGTGTACATAATGATAGGTCCTGTGAATTTCTTAAATATACCTATCATTTTGACATATATAAATTGCTTCATCTGAAATCAGAGCAGCTAGAGCAAGTACTTAAAAAAGGTATTTCTTATTTTGAAAATGTCCACGACGATAGACATGTACAAAAATACTCCATCCTTTTAGCAGACTATTACTTCAATAAAAGCAAATTCAAGGCTGCTAATCTGTATTACCAACGTGCAAATGAGATCTTATTCAAACAAAAATCAATTATGAAATGGGAGGATTTATAAATGAAAAAAACATTCTTACTGACAATTTTGGCTGTTTTCTTAACGTTTAGCTTTGGCGCTTCCTCTATGCTGTCTCTAGAAGAAGAGGCACCAAGACCAACTTCAATCGAAAAACCTTTCGTATAATTAAGTCCTGTCGTGGACTAATCAAAATAATAATATACACCCCATCCAGAAATGGATGGGCTTTCTTATTTTAGAGAAAGTAAAATTTTCTATTATTTATTAATCTATTTGAAATATTTTCATTACTTTGTCATATTTTATCTTATAATGTATATATGCGGGGGAGTGGGAAGAAAATGAATAAAAATATTAATAAAAAAGAGCTAGCACATTTTATTTCAAGAATGAACCGTATAATCACCTGTCATATTGGCTTTTGTGGTGTTGAGGCAGAAGAAATTTACGCTTGTTTAGAAGGGGATTTTACAGAGGACTGTATGGTTGTTACATATGACTGCGATCAAATAATTGGCTTCCTAGGGCTCGATGCTTATGACGGAAAAGCTGAGGTATGGGGACCGTTTGTGCATGAAGATTACTCCTTTGAGGAGATTTCAAAACAAATGTGGGACGATTTAAAAAAGTCGACAGGGACTAAGATACATACATATTATTTCTTTATCAATAAAGAAAACCATCAAGCCTTACAATTTACTGACAAAATAGGTAGTAAATTTTCTGGAGAACATCTCATTTTAGAAGCTAAACAGGAAGAATTTGAGCAAGCATCGTACTTTCAAATAGTAGAATACGAAAAAGACTTAGAGAATTCTTTTGTTTATCTACATACCATCGAATATCCTTCCACATACTATTCAGCTCAAAACATAATAACATGATTGGATGATTTACACCGACTTTTTTGTATAGTAGATGGAGAAAAAGTTAAGGGATACGTTTATGTAGAAGCTGATCCAACGAACGGCGAAGGCTCTATTGAATATATTGCTGTTGCTTCTGACTATAGGAGACAAGGGATAGCCAAGCAGCTCCTTCAAAAAGCACTTCAATTCCTTTATAGTACTGGTGGATTAACGACTGTTAGGCTATCTGTAGGATTAGAGAACACAGCTACTATAAATCTTTATAAATCAGTTGGATTTCAGGAGAAATATCATTTATATTCCCTCACCAAAAAATATCATTCTGAACTAGAGGAAGCTATTGAATTGAGGACAATCGGTGAGTATGAAAAATCAAACAAACTATTACTGCAGTTGGCAGCTAATGATCCTACCAATGCTACTATTCAGTACCATTGCGCATGGAGCTATGATGTGTTGGGAGAAGAATCAAAGGCAGTACCTTACTATGAAAAGGCGATAGAACTAGGACTCTCTAGTAAAAAGCAGGAAGGTGCATTACTAGGTTTAGGAAGTACGTATCGAACACTTGGCAGATACAAGGACTCTGAGAGTATACTTACTAGAGGAATTCAAGAATTTCCAAATAACAGAGCTATTCCTGTCTTTTTATCCATGACATATTATAATTTAGGGAAAACAGCTCAAGCGATGGAGATTTTGTTAAACACAATTGCCTCTAGTTCAGCAGATGAGGAAATCCAAACATATAAAAAAGCTATCCATTTTTACGCTGATAAATTAGATGAAATCTGGGAATAGTCCTTAGACCTGAAACATAATACTCTCCAATTACTAATAGAATATATAAATAAGGAAACGGGGAGAGAACAGGGGAAATGGGTGTTCGTTTTATTCAGCTAGGTGCTGTCTATTTTGTCATTGGGGTACTTTTGGGTCTTTACATGTCTATGGCTCATGACTACGCCCTAACCGGGGTACATGTCCATGTGAATCTGCTTGGATGGGCTTCCTTTGCAATTGCTGGCATTATCTATCATTTATTTCCGCAAGCTACTACAAATATATTTGCAAGGCTTCACTTTTGGGGAGCAAATATTGGTTTGCCTGTAATGATGATTGCTTTAACATTCGTCATTTTAGATGGATCAGAAGCTGCAACGATTTTCACTGCTTTTGGTGGAGTGATCATGGTCTTTAGCGTCATCATGTTTGCTATCAATGTATTAAAAAATATTCAACGTACTTATTAACCTACCTCCAGTTTCCCCTACAAGGAAACTGGAGTTTTCCGCTATAGAAAGAACTTCGAAGGAAGAGTAGAGAAGGGGTTTTAAAATGACACTAATAAATATACCAATGCTAGAGGGCTACAGAACCTCTAAAAAAATAGACAATGGATATTCCGACGATGAAAAGTGGATCGTGGATAATACGTATCTCGTTCGTCTAACGCCGAACAGTCTAGAAAATATACAACATCAAAAGGAGCTGATTAACGCTGTACATCAAGTGGATTCTCGAATTCCATTCGTTTATGAGGCTAGCCAATCACAAGGTATTAATTACTCGGTACTTGACTACATCCCAGGGGAGGATGCGGAACGGCTATTACCAAACTTGGAGCCGGATATACAATATAACATCGGGATTCAGGTGGGAGATGCACTGAAAAATATGCACAGTATAGCTGCCCCTGATAATTATCCCTCATGGGAGTGTAGATGGAAAGAGCGGTATTGCCGGTTGAGACCCGCGTTCGAGGCTATTGTGAAGGATAATCCTGACTATCAAAATATCCTTCCTTTTATAGACGACAATCTTTATTTGCTTAAAAATCGTCCTAGTGCTATCCAACACTATGATTTTCATCCTGGGAATATACTAATTGATAAAGAAAATTTTGTGGGCTTAATTGATTTTCAAAAAGTAACCTATGCGGATCCTGTTAATGAGTTTTATAAGCTCGAATACTTTACTGTGCAGCACAGTAGGGAGTTTGCCTGTGGTATTATTGATGGATACCATCAGCAAAAGCCTATTCCAAAGGATTTTTGGAGGCTGCATCGCTTATATGCAGCAATACATATCGTTTCAGCTGAGGTTTGGGGTCATACGGGAGCACTGAATCAGAAAGATACGTTTCAACAAAATACTCGTTTTACAATAGCCCAATTTAATAATTTTAACAGGTTAATTCCTACATGGTACCAAGGTATTTAATAGAATTTTAAGTTCCACTCAAAATCGAATACAATTATTAATGGATATTAATTGTAAGTAATAGGGGAAATGAACATGTATAATTTCACAAAAAATATAGCTAGATTGATTGTTAATGCCTCTGGAAAAGTAGAAGTTAAAAACGAGCAGCTTATTCCCAAAGAAGGGGGATTCATCGTTACATGCCCACATTCTGGCTGGCTAGAAATCGTTATTTTAGGTATTGTTTTACCAAGACCTATCCATTTCATGGCGAAAAAAGAGTTATTTCAAAATAAGCTAATCGGATTTTTTCTTAGAAAAATTAATGCTTTTCCCGTAGACCGAACGAATCCCTCCCCAAGTAGTATCAAGATACCTGTAAAACTGTTAAAGGGAGGTGAGGTGGTAGGAATATTTCCAAGTGGCACGAGAAATTCCGAAGGTATCCCACTGAAAAGAGGAGCTGTTACCATTGCAAATCTTTCGAAGATGCCTATTGTTCCAGCTTATTATGACGGTCCTAAGACATTAAGGGAATTCCGAAAGGTTAAGAAAGCTACGTTAATATTTGGAGAACCGATATACATAAAAGTAGAGAAAAAAGGCGAGTTAACCGAATATACAGAGGCTTTAAATGAAAGAACAAGGCTGCTTAAAGAAGTCTTGTCTTGAACTCAGCCTTAAGTCTGAGTGAAAATCACTCCTTCGGTCGATTTTCTTCCTATTAGTTCCATGTATGATTAGTATAAGAGAAAAAAACTGGAGGAAAAAATATGAATATGAGAAAAATAGTGATTATTGCAATAGGAGTACTGGTAATTGGAGCAGGTCTTAATATTTTTTTTAGTATAAGAGATACATTGGTAGAAAAAAGTGATGAAATAACTTTGACGGAGAGTTTTGAGAATATCGAAATATTAGTGGAAAATGCGACAGTCGAAATATTACCTAGTGATGATTCAACTACTACTGTCTCCTTTGAAGGAAAGATGAAAAGTAAGTCGAAATACAAGTTCAAAGCTGATGTCAAAAAGAATACACTCCAAGTGGAATTAACGAATAAAAAGTGGAGTACGATAGGCTTTAACTTCAATCCTTTTAGTGTAAAAGTAACCGTGTATGTTCCGGAGCAGGAATATAAAAAGATCAAGGCAGACAGTGATAATGGAGCATTAGTCGCTGACCGTATTCAGGCCGAGGATATTAACTTTAAAACAAACAATGGTAGAATACATGTTAAACAAGTGGAAAATAGTAATGTTTATGCACGAACTAATAATGGCAGAATTGTCTTAGAGGATGTAGACGGAGATATTGATGCTATAACAAATAACGGAAGAATCGAGCTCTATACAGATAAACTAGATCATACAATCAATTTAAGTACGGATAATGGAAAAGTATTTATTGAAACAAAAGAGAAACCAACCAATGCAACTATTAAGGCTAGCACAGATAACGGCAAAATAAGTGTCTTTGGTAAATCAAATGAACACACGGAGTTTGGAAAAGGACATAACCAAATTACAATTGAAACTGATAATGGAAGCATTACGGTAAAATAAGAAATACAAAATTTAGACCCTTCAAAGGTGGAGTAAAACTTCCTTTGAAGGGTTTCTTCATAAGCTCTTGCCGGATTCTATTTTCATCTCCTCAAAAAAGTTTCAATAGATCCATCAATTCATCTATTACAAAATCATGTTCCTGCACCTTCCCAAAGCCATATCTTGCATATACAAAAGGAACTCCAGCATATCTAGCTGCCTTCATATCTCCTTCAGTGTCCCCAACATATACAGGTTGTTTTAAGCTATTGCGTTTAATTACTAGGTTTATATTTTCTCCCTTTGAAAGACCAGTCCTCCCAGGATTTTCAAAATCCATGAAGTACTTGTCTAGCTGGTGGTAGGAGAAGAAGGCTTCAATATATCCTTCTTGACAGTTGCTGACGATAAAAAGCTTATATTTCTTTGACAACTCTTTTAAAACATGTTCCAAATTAGAATAAAGCTGCCCACCCTGTTGCTTTAAATAATACTGCTCCTTGACACCCCAGTCTTCTATCAATTTCTTGCTCAAATCTTCATCCAAAGAAGGAAACAATTTTTTACTAATATCATGCATTTGAAGACCCATCGTACCTTCCAAATCCGTACGCGTCAGAACTTTATTTAACTCCGGGAAATTTTGAATACTTTTGTTCCATGCTAGAAGAACAGTGTCTATAGAGTCCCAAAGAGTACCATCTAAATCGAAGATGATACTATCCATCTCTGCTTTTATCATACGATCACTCCCAAGGTTATGTATTTTGCTTTCTGCTCTTGAGTATATCAATGGTTCTAAAAATCTAAAACTTTCCAATACTAGTGTTATATAATATAATCAGCAATATTTTCTCGTTTTCTATTGTAAGTAAATAATAAAAAGCACAGAAAGCTATCCCTGTGTTTTTAAATCTATCTGGTTTTACAGCTAAGTAGATTGCTATAAGCAAACGAGTAATAACACCAAAATCGGTAACTACAGAAAAGGATAGTAGACTTTTGAATGCTATTCCAACCATCATACTTGTCACGAATAATTAGTAAATCTACTTTGTTATTATCGTACTATTATGAAAATTACTTTGCAACTTATTGATGAAAAGTAGAAAGGAAGAAGTGGCAACTTGGAAAAAAATATAGCTTTTGAAAAGAAAATCATCGGTGCCTTCGGTGAAGATGGTGCTAACTGGCTAGAAAGACTGGAAGAGGTCGTCCAACATTATCTAGACAAATGGAATCTCGTATCAGAGGGTCCGGTAGAGAATCTGTCTTACAACTATGTACTATTTGTAAAAGACAAGGAAAACACTCCTTTGATATTGAAACTCGGCGTTCCTAATTTCGACTTTACAAATGAATATAGGACATTAAAGCACTATGATGGAAATGGCTGTGTCAAAGTAGTAAAGGAGGATGCTTCAAAGGGGGCGTTTTTACTCGAAAGATTAGAGCCAGGGAATATGCTTTTTAGTTTAGAGGAAGAGCAGGCCGTAAGAACATATGCAAAAGTTTGGAAGGAATTAAGAAAACCGATCCGTTCAACAGAGACATTTCCTCCTATCAGTAATTGGTTTGAAGCATTTAACCGTTATTTATCTGTAATTCCTAAAGATAATCGGCCCATTCCTGAAAAGAAGATAGTGCTAGCAAAACATATAGCACAAGAGCTACTGCATAATACAGAGGAGAATCAGCTCCTTCATGGGGATCTCCATCATCAAAATATTTTATATTCTAAGAAGCATGGGTGGCTGGCTATAGATCCAAAAGGGGTTGTCGGGGACTGCTATTTCGATTTTCCTTCCTTTCTTATCAATGAACTGCTTTCTCGAGCATTTCCGATAGAGATCCTTACTAAAAGAGTTGATATTTTAGTAGAAGAGCTAAAGCTAAACAGAGAGAAGCTCATGAAAGCAAGCTTTGCCATGAGTATATTATATGCCTGCTGGGCTATAGAGGATAAGGCAGATTGGAAGGAAGCCTACCAATGTGCAATTTGGTTCGAAAAGTTTCTTGAAGAATAATTGTTCACCCAAAGATAAGAGCTAGAGATCAACTAAAAAAATATGAAAGATTAACAGTGAGTATGTGGAAGAGTGTTCTTCCCATACTCACTTTTCTGTATTGCTTGGTTAATGCAAGTTAGAGGAAAACTTACGAGTACGTGAAGTTATTAAATGTATATGGAAGGTAGATTTCTTGTAGGTGTAAAGGTGGCTGCAAAAGACTTAAGGAACTGTCTCCTCACATCCTCAAATTGCTTGTCCGGCAGGGTACGGTCCGCTACTCGTTACTGATGTCTTTACGTATAAATTTCACATTAAACGGGCATTCTTCCAATAGTTACTAACGAAAAGGAGAGGTTTTATGAGTTTTTCTCGAAAAGCGAAAAAAATAGTCTTAAAATCTTCCGAGCATATTCGCTATAACTCTGAAGAAACTCAAGAAGATCAGTATCTTACGACTTCTCTGGAAGAAAATCTCCGTGCGATTAAAAACGATATAGGAGAAAGCACAGATCTGGTGTTCCGTGATTTCCAAATAGGTATCGCTGATAATAGAGCCGCTGCCGTTATTTACACGGACGGCTTGAGTGACTCAAAGGCAGTTCATGAATTTATTATGGAAACGCTTATGCTAGATGTACGTATGACTGACCTGGATAAGGAGCTAAAGGAAAGCACACCCCTATTATCCATATTAAAAAACTGTGCCATGACAGTTGGAGATATAAAAGAATTCGAAACGACACAAGAACTTTACAATGCTTTACTTACCGGGGATGTTATTTTTCTCTTAGATCAAGAGAAAAAGGGACTTATTATCGGGAATAAGAAATGGGTAGAACGAGGTGTTGAAGAACCTACATCTCAGACGGTTGTAAGGGGACCAAAGGAAGGTTTTACAGAGAATATTCGAGTAAACACAGCCTTGATCAGACGTATCATAAAAGATCCTAATCTTTGGATGGAAACGGTGAAGGTAGGTACTCGCACCAAAACAAGCATAGCTGTTCTATATATTAATGGAGTAGCGAAAGATTCAGTTGTAAAAGAAGTTCTTGCTAGATTGGACAAAATCAATATTGATGGCATTTTAGAAAGTGCTAATGTAGAAGAATTTATTCAAGATTCTCAGATTTCTCCATTTCCAACGGTTTACCACACAGAACGTCCAGATGCAATAGCTGCTGGTTTACTACAAGGGAAGGTAGCAATCGTAGTAGATGGGACACCATTTGTGCTGTTGGTACCAGCATTATTTATCCAGTTTTTCCATTCACCTGAAGATCATTATCAGAGACCATGGATGGCTAGCATGATTCGATTATTAAGATTTGGAGCTTTTGGGATAACATTATTACTCCCCGCTTTATATATAGCACTCATCAATTTTCACCATGAAATGATTCCAACAGAGCTTTTGATAAGCATAGCCGCTCAACGGGAAAATACGCCATTTTCAGCAGTTATAGAGGTTGTTATTATGGAAGTTGCCTTTGAGCTATTACGAGAAGCAGGCCTGCGAATGCCTCGTGTTATTGGCTCTGCCATGTCCATTGTAGGAGGGTTTGTAATAGGTACGGCAGCAGTTGAAGCTGGTCTTATATCCGCCGTAATCGTAATCGTGGTATCGCTTACTGCTATTGCAAGCTTTGTTTCTCCTTCTTATAATATTGCGATTGCAGGTAGAATTCTAAGGTTTGGTTTTATATTAGTAGCTGCAAATTTCGGATTATATGGAATATTATTAGGGCTTATTCTGTTTATTTTACATTTATGTAATCTTCAATCGTTTGGTACACCCTATATGTATCCATTTGCTCCATTTAGTCTACAGGGGCAAAAGGATACAATATTTCGTATGCCTGTTTGGGCAATGGTTAAACGACCAAGCGTCTACTCCGATAATTCTATTAAACAAAAAGTGGACAATTCACTAAAAAGGAAAAATAAGAAAGGAAACAGCCCATGAAGATTCACATACTCTATTTATGTTCTTGTCTTATATTACTTTCAGGCTGTTGGGATAAGCGAGAGTTACAAGAATTAGGAATTACTTTGGCGATAGGTATTGATAAAGAAGAAGAGGATTATCTCGTTTCTGTACAAATGATAGTACCTTCAGAGCTCTCTATGAATGGAGGAGCAGGCAACTCTCAAATCACTTTAGTAGAGGCAAAAGGAAAAACCCTTTACCAAGCAATCAATAAACTTACAGAAACGTCCCCTCGCCCCATATATCCTGGACACTTACAAATACTTGTAATTAGCTCAGAGCTTGCAGAAGAGGGGATAGCAGAGGCATTAGATTATTTTACAAGAAATTGGGAGGTGCGCTCCGACTTTTATATCGCCATTTCTAAGGATAAGAAAGCTAAAGACGTTTTAAATGTTCAAACTCCCTTAGAGGTAGCACCCATTCAAATGTTCTATACATTGAAAGAAACGAATAAAACAATTGGGTATTCCACTACCGTTACATTGGTTGAAGTAATACAGGATTTTCAAAGAGTAGGCAATCAAGCTGTAATGGGCGTAGTTGATATTGAGGGAAAAATGGAGAAAGCTTCTAGTAAAGAAAATATTGAAACAATTACACCTGGTGCCATATTAAAATTTGGCGGTTTGGCTGTATTTAAAAAGGACAAGCTTGTAGGCTGGTTAGATGATAAGGAAAGTAAAATGTATAATATCTTGACCAATCATATCGGAGCAACTGTGGAGCAAGTCGCTTGTCCCAAGGCTGGCCAAGTTGATTTAGATATAAAAAAGTCAAAAACAACTATAAAAAGCAGGATGGATAGTGGTGTTCCTAGCATCGAAATACACATTAATAAGGAAGGGAGTATAGCGGCAGTAGAATGTCGAATAGACCTACTTGATGAACAAAACATAAAAGAGCTAGAAGAAGAATTTCAGAAAAAATTGACCGGTTTGATAGAAGGGACGGTAAAAAAAGTGCAACGTGACTATAATTCAGATATCTTTGGTTTCGGACGTGCCTTTTATGAACAACATCCAAAGGGATGGAAAAAAATGGAGGGACAGTGGGATGAGATTTTCCCAAATTTAGAAGTGGTTGTAGATGTAAATCTTCAAATAAAGCAAATGGGGGCAACCCATAATTCATTCTTAGAAAAGATAAGGGATTAATGATGCGTTCAGCCATATTAATAGTTTTATTAGCATGTGCCATTATGATGATAGATGTAAAAGCTTTGAATAAAAATAATCATAAAACAGAAAAAATCCTTTATTGGTTTCTTTTTTCAATAGCTATAACGGGAAGCCTCTTGCTAGCTTTTAAGGTGTCTATACCATCACCAGTAACTATATTGGATTCAATTTTTTATCCAATAAACCAATTAATTAAAAATGATTAGAGAGGACTGGAAGGATGGAATCACATAAAATAAGTTCTTTTCAATTTATGTTGTTGGTTATTTTTTTTACTGTCGGATCGAGTATTTTGTTGGTTCCCTCTTACCTTGCTCACAAGGTGAATCAAGATGCCTGGATAGCATGTCTTTTGGGTACCATTATAGGGTTCTTTGGTATATGGATGTTTACTACGATTGCTGGCTGGTTCCCAGGCCTTTCTATAGTAGAGATTAATAATAAGGTGTTTGGGAGGTGGATAGGGAAAATAGTATCCCTGATTTGTGTATGTATTACTCTGATATTCACTGCTGTCCTTCTTAAACATTGTAGTCTCTTCTTAAACTCCCAGATGCTACCGAATACACCGGCAGCAGTTTTAACAGCTTTTAAGGCTTTAATCATTGTAATCGCAGTTAGATATGGTTTAGTTACCTTTGCAAGATCCGCAGAAATTACCCTTTTTTTCTTTACATTCTTTTTATTTATCTTAATATTTTTTACCATACCTAAGATTAACATACACAACTTATTGCCACTTTTTCAAGATAATATAGGGACATACGCAGAGTCTTCCCTGTTACTTGTTGTATTATCTTCTTTCAATTCAGTGGTTTTACTAATGATTTATCCTAAAGTCGAGGAATCACTTAAAAAAGCAAGATATTCATTTTATATGGGATATATCATTGGTAGCATCATCATTTTTATCATCACGATTCTTTGTATTCTTGTATTAAGTGCTCCTACTACTGCTAGGCTAGTCTATCCTAGCTATTATTTAGCCAAGCAAATTAATATTGGAGAGAGTCTTACCCGGGTAGAAGCATTAATGGCAACTGTATGGATTCTAACTATGTTTTTTAAGATAGTCATTTATTTTTATGCATCACTTCAAGCCATTTCTCAAATATTTCAACTCAAGGATTATCGAACCTTAACCTTTCCTGTTGGAACTATATGTGTTGTACTTTCATTAATCATGTTCCCAAACGTTGTGAAATTAAATCAATTTGATGAATCCACTGGTATATCTATGGGTCTGTTGTTTGGATTTTTTCTACCCTTCCTCTTAATGATTATTTATTTGATAAGAAAGAAAAGCATTAAAAGAGATAGCTCTAACAGCCAACCTTCTATCTAACTTTCAGTTTGAAAGAGTATATTCTTGGGAACAGAATAGTACAATAGACTAAGGAGTGGTAGGGTGAGTGTAGAGTATCAATATAATGGATATGTATTGCTTTATGGATATTTACAACGATTATTTGTAAGTGAAAAAGTTAAAGCCATGCTAAGTATGGAAGATTACAAAGAAGAAAAAACAGAGTCATTAAAGCTTTTATTAAATGAGTTAGGTGAAATAGGGACTTATTTTTATATAAATAAGTCGCTAACAGAGGAGTATAAAGAATTTTTATTGGGTCTAACTGATAAGGTTCATAACTTTGCAGAAGAATATAAGGAGCAAATTAAGACAGCAGACTCTCTTGATGACAAAATAGCTGTTGTTGCTTCTACCTTATATGCAGAGGAGCATATTAATAGCGGTATCATACGCATGGGGGAAATGTTTAATCCAGCCATACAGGACCGTTATTTGCAGCATCTTCCATACTATAGACAACGAGTTGGTTGGGTTAACTCGGTTGTTCATAAAAAGGTAGAGGGATCAGATCTCTCAGCAGATGATTCGAGCAAAATTAATGACCTTTACATGGACATTACGCGTTGTATCGATGGAATAGATAAAGATTTTCAATCCATGAAAGCCTATTTTAACAGCGACGATTAATCCTCTTTAACTAGAGGATTTTTTTATGCAACAATAAAACGTTCCCAAATACATATTTGGGAACGTTATTTTATGGTAAAATAAATTGGATAGAGGGGGTTAAGCATGAAGTCGAAAACACCAAGAATTTTAAAGGACTTTTTAGTCTATCTTACGACGATAAAAGGGAAATCCATGCGAACACGTAAGGAATATGAGTATGACTTGCTACTATTTTTCCGTTTTCTTAAAAGTGTTGAGGAGGATATAGAGCCCTCTCATTTAGAAAAAATCGATATTAGTGATATAGACATAGAATGGATACGAAAGATTACGCTGGAGGACATATATTTCTTTTTAGAGTTTTGCGAGGTACAAAGAAAGAACAGTGCAGCATCAAGGGCACGCAAAGCAGCTACATTAAAGTCCTTCTTTAAATATTTAAAAGGAAAGAGACGGTTACTCGACTATAATCCAGCCGAGGAATTGGAGTCTCCGAAGATAGGGAAGAGAAAGCCCGTCTATTTAGACTTGAAGGAAGCAGAACTGTTCCTGAC
>CAKQHO010000051.1 GCA_934234185.1 uncultured Psychrobacillus sp.
CAACTTAACTTTTTTGTGTCCGAAATCTTGACGTAGATCCAACAAAAAGAACGTTAAAACACAAGACACTCCTTCAATAAATCGACTTCCATTTTTAGGAAATTTACTCCAAGCTCATTTTAATTTGATTTCCTCTTTACTGAAGCAACCGTTCATTCAAGAAGGCGAAATAGTCAAAGCATAATAAACAAAACTTAATTTCTGATTATTCATTTCGAATTCCTCACTACTAGTAGCTATTCTTTCAAATCCATTTTTCTCCAAGATCTTTTGAGAAGCTATGTTATTGGTCGTTGTTTGTGCTTTTATTTGTTTTAGTCTGCCTTCTTCCACTACTTTTTCGACTAATATTTTCAATGCTTTATTAGCAAATCCTTTTCCATTATGTGCTTGCCCCACCCTATAACCGAGATGACCGATTTTATGTGATTCATCAATATCCACTATATTTATTCTTCCTAGTATAGAACTATTTTTATCTTTAATTAAATAGAAACATGAACCTCCTTGAACTTGTTCTTCAAGTAAAGCTTCGTGTCTTTTTTTAAAAATCTCAGGGTTATAGTAGTCATCTCCACGAGTAGGTACCATTCCTTCGAAAAATGTTCTGTTTTCAAGTTCAAAGTTAAACAAACCTTCGGCATCTGTAGCTTGTAATCTCTCAATATATACATCCATGTATATCAACCTCCATTCTACTAAACTGCTGCGTAAGCATAATAAGAACAAAGAGCTGCCTAAGCAACCCGTTACGGTTGTTTAAAACCATATAAACCAGCAAAAGTTATAAAGATCCAAAAGGACAGAATAATTATATTTGCGAAGACAAGTGAAACTCTTACATTACCTTTAACTCCAATCATACCAAAGAACAGACCAAGGAAGCCCCAAAAAACAGGTAAATAAAAACTTATCCTCCAAATGAATGTAAGGTATTCATCACCCCTTTGCCCTAGAAATGACATTGCTATTAGGGGGGAAAGCATTAATATAAGGAAAAATGCTGATAGGAAGGAAAAGAATTTTTTTTTCAAAATTATCACCTCCATTACTTTAAGAAGAAACTATTCAAATGGGGAAATCAATTGATTTTACTTCTGAAAAAGGGATTATTATTTAATGTTCTCTTAATCCCTCAACGTTTTGTATTTTTGAAACAAAATTAGCAATATTATCTCCATGTAATAACTATTTCGACATACTTCTAAAAATACCTCTTGTTCCACTAACCACTGCGTTAGTTTAAGTGTAACCTTTCACAAATTAAATCAAAAAAACAACCCTAGACTTTAACATAGCCTATAATATTAAAAAAAAGCTACCGAGATATCTCTCGATAGCTTTCTAGAATTATAATAGATTGGACGATTTTTCAGCATGGAAATGTAGCCATGCTTCTAAAATCCCACCTGCACAATCTTTATTAGCTCTGAATATCATGTTGCTTTTAGGAATTTTCCGCAGTTCAGGTTGTGCGTTAGCAACAATTACGGACGGATAACCAAGTGTAAGCATTTCCTCATCATTACCGGAATCTCCGGCAACTAGAATAGAAGCCTCCTCACATACATAGGTATCGATAATATATTGAAGCGCTGAACCTTTCCCGCTTTCCTTAGGTAATATATCTAAATCCTTACCAGAGCTATAAACCATTTTATAGGATAATCCCTGTTTCTTTAATTGCTTCTCAATAGATGGAATAGAGTGATCTTCATTCGAAATATAAAATGATACTCTACAATTTGTTGGAAGGGTTTGAGGAGATATACTAGGATACTTCAAGACGATTTCATTTATGACATCCGGCTCCCAATTGGTATTCATTTTCCTTTTCCATTCTATATCCTCCTCCATGTCAGGACCTTTGAAAATTCTAGTCCCAACATCAGTGATAAGAAATGTAGGAATCGGCAAGCTTTGTTCTTTAATAAGCTCAAGAGCGGAGTCGCGATGTCTTCCTGTTACATATATAAGCGTAACCTTATATGGAAGCTTCTTATAGTATTCTAGTAAGTCCTCTAAACCTTTCTTGTCACCTACTAGAGTTCCATCAAGATCTGTGGCTAGTACTTGCGTATACATTTTCATTTAATAATTCCTCATATGTTCTATCTATATTTTTCGCTATGGACGTCCAATTAAAAATTCGTTTAGCTCTTTCGGCCGCTTCTCTTCCTAAGCGTCTAGCTAGCAAATGATCATTAACCATAGTAGACATGGCTTGAGATAACTGTTCGGGATTTTTGGGCTCCACTGTTAATCCAGTAATGCCATGAGAAACTACATCCTTTAAACCACCAACTGCTGAAGCTATAACAGGAGTACCACATGCCTGTGCCTCTGCTGCTACCATACCAAAAGATTCGTAGTAGGACGGTACAATAACCGAAGTAGCTCTTTGGAATAACGCACTTAATCCCTCTTGAGATTGAGGTCCAATAAAGTGAATAGATTTCTCTATCCCTTTTACCTGTTCTCGTAAAGTAGGATTTTTAGGCAGTCCGAGCTCTAGATCAATTTCTTCAACATCTCCACCAGCTAATACTAATTGAGTTTCTAGGTCTGGTGTTTCTTTCTTAAGCTTTTTAAAAGCATCAAGCAAAGTATGAATCCCTTTTGTTTCTTCTAATCTTCCGGCATAGACTAGTAGGGGATTACCACTATTTTTTCTTTTGCTAGATTGTTGAAATTCTTCTGCTACGCCGATAGACACTACTTCTATATCTGCTTCCTCTCCAGCAAAGTCGAGGATTATCTTTTTTTCTGTTTCAGTCGTTGCAATTACCTTATCAGCAGATTGTAGGATAGACTCCTCTGCTTCAAGACGATGTTCATCTACTGAGCCGGTAGCCATCTTCTTTGCTATTCCAAGAGAATGAGATGTATGGACCAAAGGAATTCCGTATTCTCGTTGAAGTCTCAACCCTAATAGTCCAGACATCCAGTAATGAGAGTGAACAACATCGTACCTGTGTAATGGTAACGTCTTCTTTATTTCATTATAAAAGGCTGGCAGCAAATGAAACATTTCTGCTTTTGGTATATAACCTTTATGTCCTGCCGCTATACGAAAGACGCGTGATAGCTTACCAATTTTCTCTACTCTTGGGGCATCTGGGTTGCACCAGTGTGTTACTACATCTACTGCAATTCCTCTTCTACCAAGCGCGAGTGCAAGTTCTTTGACATAATTGTTTTGACCGCCGGCTTGTTTCCCACCTAACTTTTCAAGCGGGTCACCGTGCTCTGAGATAAATAGTATCTTTTTCCACATATAAGCCTCTCCCCTCTTAAAATAGCTCTATTCAATATGTACCCTTACAAATTTCGACTAAACGTTACAATTGCGTTACATATAGGAAACAGGTATAAAGCCTATTAATTTGTCGAATTATAGATAAAATGTAGTAGAGGAAAAGACATGAAAACTATTTTTTTATTAAAAAAAGAGAAAGCTTTCAGCAGGCATGCTTAGCTATCTCCGAAATTTTATTATTAGGTTACATTCTCCTTGGTTAAATACCAGAAGTGTTCATCAAAACGATTCTCCATCCATCAGGATCCTCTATTGTATATCCTTTCTCATTCCAAAAGGGATTTTCAGGTTCCTTGCAGGGAAAACCCATGTTGTTCAATTGTTCTACCTTTGAAAGGATATGCTGTAGATTTGGCATATAAAAAACTAAGAGATTATCTTTGCTAGGAGGAGAGCACGGGATTATCTGCTCATATTCAGTAAATTCCAAATGATAGCCTGCCCCTGGTAACCCTATCATGATTCCTGAATAACCTTCATGATTTTCAAATGAGTCTATTTCCTTTAAGCCTAAACCATCTACATAAAATCTTTTTATTTCCTTTAATTGATTGGTTGGACGCGCTACACGAATTTGTACAACCTCAAAGTCTGATGGCCACTCCTTCAAAATATACACACCTTCCTGAAAAGATTATTGTTGATTAAATACTACTGGTATTATTTTTATTAATCTAGTATTTGCACTAAATTTTTCTCGGGTTAGGCTATATACAACCAAAATATATTTACATAGTGTGAATATGTAATCTAAACTGAAATTATAGAAAATTTGAAGTGGGAGGAATTTTTATAAACCTGGCATCCATTTATTACTCAGTAAAAGATTTGCTTTTTATCGTGATGTAATAGGTCTGGAGGGAGAGAAACAATACCTTAGCATTCAAGTTTCCTGAAAGTGATGTCCAGTTATTGAATGAAAACGAGGAAAATGGTACAACTCTAGGTGAATTCTTTTTAGTAGATAGCGTGGATAAATTTAATAGACTACAAAAAAATACATTAATATTTATAATAGAACCCACTGATATTCTGCCTGGCCGTTCTGCTATTTTCCAGGACAACTATGAGAATCTAATTAGAAAAGGAGACTTCAGCAATGAGAAATAATAAGGAAAGACAAATAGTTGCTATGGGTGGCGGAGGTTTCTCGATGGAACCAACTAACTCATTGCTAGATCAATATATTCTATCCCTGGCTAATAAGGATTTACCTAAAGTTTGCTTTATCCCCACTGCTAGTGGGGATCAGGATAATTATATAGAGCGTTTTTATCAAGCGTTTCGTCAACTACCATGTGTCCCTACCCATTTGTCCTTGTTTGATGCCAATTTTCAAGATTTAGAAGCTTTCATCATGCAGCAGGATATCCTCTACGTGGGTGGTGGAAACACGCGTAATATGTTAGTCCTTTGGAAAGAGTGGGGTTTAGATAAACTATTGGAAAAAGCCTATCGGGAAGGAATAATTCTTGCCGGTTTAAGTGCTGGAGCTATTTGTTGGTTTAAGGAAGGTATAACCGATCCTAAGAATGGAGAGTTATATTCAATTAATGGTCTCGGTTTTCTTTCAGGCAGTATTTGTCCTCATTATGATGGAGAAAGTAAAAGACGACCTGCATATCACAAGCTAGTTAAAGAACAGCAAGTTTCAACAGGATATGCTGTCGAGGATAGTGTTGCTTTACACTTTATAAATGAAGCTCTTGTCAGTTCCGTAAGACAGAAAACAGCGTATATTGTCAAAAATGAAAAGAAGCTATTGGTAGAAAGACCGATAAAAACAACTTTTTTAGGCGATTATTAGCGAAAACTTTTTCCGAAACCCTTCATGAAATGACAAACTTTTCAAAGTTGTATGTTTTATACTAGGAAAGTTGCTTCATTCTTTTTATTTTTACAACTCTAATTTGAAGCAAAATTTCAATTATGGAGGAACCTTTGGTGAAAAGCATATTACATACATCTCTACTAACAGAGATAGGACGCAAAAGACAAGATATGTATCAAAAGGCGAAAGATCTTGGATTTACACATCCTGCTGTCGTAGCTTGTAGTCAAGAGTTAGATAGGCTGCTAAATAGATATCAAAAAAAGGTATCTTAATGATAAACAGGCCACAAATATTGCCATTTATATTCTTAAAACAAAGAGAGTGTCGAACAGGCGTTTAAAACCTTTCGACACTCTCTCGATTTATAAGCAAACAAAGTCCTTTTAGCAATGTTTAGCATAACTTTTTTTCATTACTAACAAACGGAGTAAGCAGTCTCTGCATTTCTCTCTGAAAATCTAATAACTTATCCAGATTAAAAAACTCGCATTTTCCTTGATACTTTTGCAAAGCTGTATTAATCGTTTCCTTATGAAGAGGAAAATACGATACTCCCCATTCACCCGCTTCTTTTTTTCCAATTATAGAACCATCTATCATATATTTATAGACTCTTAATAGATTCAATACAAAATAGATAGGGTTTTCTTGTATGTCATCTAAACCATCTTTAACATCAACTATCAATGCTTGGATATAATGCTCCTTTGGTATAGGAGGAAAAATTCGGACGATATCAGGTCCCTCTATAGCTATCCCATTTTGATTAATAATCGTCAGATGGGCAGCTAAATCTGGATCCCTCTGAACAGGAATTTCTTGAAACTCCTTATTATTTTCGTGAAAATCCCTCCAGTACTCACTATAATGATACTCAAATTTGGATGGATGCTCCCACTTATTTAATTGAGAGATAGAAAGAATACTTATTTCAATAGGGAAAATCTCTCCTGACTTTTTCAGAAATAAATCAGTAAGATTCTTTTTACATTCTTTGCTTATTTCTTGAGACACAATTAAAAGTAAATCAACATCACTTGATTTTGGTAGAAACCCTCCAAGAGCCAGTGAGCCATGAATATAGGTTCCCACATATCCCTCCCCAATAAGCTCTTTTGTTTCTTCGTTTAGTAAATAGATATATTTGCGAAGATCAATCGGTAAATTACCCCAATGATAGCTCATAAAAGCCTCCTACTTTTTGTTAAAAAAACGTTTACCTAATGTTTCCACGGTCTTGGGCATAACAGCAAAAAGCTTACTCGTTATAGCCATATAAAAAGGAATATCTATTTCTCTTTTAGGCTTATTAATTATCTTTACTATTGCAGCTACCACCTGTTCAGGTGTTAAAAGATGATTTTTTACTTTTTCTCGATAATTTGAGTTTTGATCTGCTAAATCTAAAAATGGCGTATCGATTGGCCCAGGGTTAACGGTGGAAACATATATGCCATACTCTTTAAGCTCCATCCGAATTGCATTTGCAAACCCAAGTATTGCATGCTTAGTAGCCGCATACACAGAAGCTTTCGGAGTGGCTACCTTACCAGCTTGAGATGCTATGAAGATTAGGTGGCCGCTCCCTCTTTCTTTCATCTTCTCAGCAAAATATTTAGATAATTTCATAGGAGCAGCCACATTCACATGAAGCATTTGATCTATCCTACTATCTGGCATATCAGTAAGATAAGCAAATGTGCCAATTCCAGCATTCAAAACTACTGTATCTGGGGTTCCCATTTCATAGAATGTTTTTTCAACGGATTCGATGTTAGTTAAATCGGCTAGTATCGTATGTATCCCTTGCGCATGTAATTGCAAAAGAATTTCTTCGTTTCTACCCGTTGCCCAAACCTCATAGCCCTGTTGCTGGAGCTTTTGCGTGAGCAGTAAACCAATTCCACTTGTAGCTCCTGTGACTAATATCTTCTTACATTTGTTCATAGTAAAGGATTCCTCTTTCATCTTGGTATTCCTGTATGAGTTGCTCATCCATTAAAAAGTCTATCTGTCCAATTGTTTCTGAAAGGGTAAGCCCTAGTTCTTTTTCATACACCTTCGGAAAGAGTTGCTGAGTTAGCTCGTAAATTGTTTTCTTCCCTTCCTTCATCATATCTAAAACCTTATATGCACGATCCTTTTGCCTTTCGAGACGGTATGCAATCAAGTTGGAAACGTCGTAAACTTCCTCTCCATGGCCAGCGTATACCTTTTGTACCTCCAATGCCTGTATCTTTTTTAATGAGGCATTATATTGAAGCATTGATTTAGGTCGAGGCGCACCAACTGGAAGAGGTGGCTCAATTAGCGGGTTAGAAGATATCTTCTCTAAAATATGGTCTCCTCCAAGAAGGATACCATTCTCCTCATCCCATAAAGAGATATGGCTTTGAGCGTGACCAATTGTTTCTATTACTCGATATTTAGAGAGACCAGGCATAGTATCTTCATCCTTTAAAAACACATCTAGCTTTCTATTCCCTATAAAGATTAATGGTCTTCTCATTTTTTCCACCCAGTTACTATACTTTTCAGGAACCCCTTCCTCACTCAAGCATCTTTTGTAAAATTCATTGTGGTATTGCAAAAACTCTTTGTCCTTTGCTAACCAGACTTGGTTGTAGCTATGTCCTAAAAGTGTGGCATTTGGAAAATAATCTACTAAACCAGCATGATCTGGGTGATGATGTGTTAATACTACTTGTTCAACATCTTCCATTTTATAACCAATCTCATGAATTCCCTTTTGGAGAGCCTGCAATGCTTCCTCAGTTTTCGGTCCTGCATCAACTAGCGTAAGGGAATCTTCCTTTATCAAATAAGCATTTACGTCTCCTACTGCAAATGGTGTAGGTATTATAATTTTATGTATCATGTAATGACTCCTTTTAGAATGAATGACTATTCATTCTATTGTACCTTTTTTTAAAAGAGCAGTCACTAAATAGAGTTGACATTTAGAAGGAGGTTCTCTATACTTTCATTAATCAAAAAATTCAGGCTAAGATAAAGACTAGTATACATATGATGGAGAATAGAGAGTGAAATGGCCCGCTGAAAGTTTCACCTCCCGCTGATATGTAGAACCTACTTTTGAGCTACTATGAAAACATAGTCGTGACTTCGCGATAAGAAGCAATAAGATGTGCTGACTGTTCAGCAAATTTAGGTGGTACCGCGGAAGTAGACGCTTTCGTCCTTGTAGTTAAGGATGAATGCGTCTTTTTACCGTTCAAAAGTATCTTCAAAGGAGGAGTACGCATGAAGAAAATTGTTTTTGTTGGTGCAGGTTCTATGGCAGAGGCAATGATACGTGGGATTGTGAAAGAAAAGATAATATCCCCTGATCGAATATTCGTGATGAACAAAACTGATGAGAATCAACTTATTTATTTAAAAGAAACTTATCACATACAAATAGTTTGTCCAAATCGTACTGCACTTCAAGAAGCAGAGTTAGTTATACTTGCAATGAAACCAAAGGATGCTATAAATGCCTGTCAGGACATAAAAAAGCATCTTTCAAAGGATGCGATGATCATTTCAGTTATAGCTGGGGTCTCCATGCAAACAATCTCTTCCCTTTTAGGTGATCGTCCAATTGTCCGTGTAATGCCGAATACCTCAGCAGCTGTCGGTTTAAGTGCATCTGCAGTGTGCTGGAATAAGTATGTGAGTAAGGAAAAACAACTGTTCATCACTGATTTGTTACAGTCCATAGGCTCAGTTAAGCCGGTAATTGAAGAGGATATGCATGTAGTAACCGCACTTTCAGGCAGCGGTCCTGCCTATCTCTATTACTTTGCAGAACAGTTTGAAGCAGCTGCCATCCAACATCATCTTCCCCCTCAAGTGGCAAGAGATTTGTTCATTCAAACAATGGAGGGAGCAGTAGAAATGCTAAAAAATGGAGAAGCAGAGCCGGTGGAGTTAAGACGAAGAGTGACCAGTCCAGGTGGAACTACAGAAGCAGGAATTGAGCAGCTGATTAAATACAAAGTGGACGAAGCTATTTTTGCTTGTATTGATGCAGCACAACAGAAATCTAGAATACTTGGAAAGCAATACGAAGTATAGAGAGGAAGAATAGTGATGGATAATTCATATGCAGTTGGATGGGGTACATTAATGCTTATCAATGCAGGAATTGCACAAGGAAAAAATAGAAGTGGTCTCAACTGGTTTTTTATATCCATGTTTTTAGGACCATTAGCAACCCTTTCTCTTGTCATATTAGAGAAAAAATAAATAAACCAAGGATAAGAAGTAACCCTCTTATCTCTTGGTCTTTATAGCTTTTGAAGTTTGCCATCTTTCCAAAGAAATTGTTGTAAATCTTCCGCGATATAAATCGGAAAGTCATACTCTTGAACCTGGTCTAGCATCTCCTTTATATCGTTAGAAAGAAATCGCGCACTAATGTGATTTACAATTAAATGTTTGGCTTTTGCTTCTTTACAAACATTCGCTGCATCTTTAATAGTGGAATGTCCATATTCGCTAGCAAGTTCTGCTGTTTCTTCATCAAACGTACCTTCATGTATAACTACATCTGAGCCTTCGCTTAATTTTATCGAGTTTTTACAATATCTAGTATCACCCAATACGGTTATTTGAAAACCAGGCTTTGGTTCACCAGTTACATCCTTACTTTTAACGATTGTTCCTGTCTCTAGCTGTACATCATTACCAGCTTTTAACTCTCTCAAAAGAGGCCCTCTTGGAACTCCAAGGGCATCCGTTCGGTCAATTAGGAGCTCAGGAGCTAATGGTTTTTGAACAATCTTATAACCATAGCAAGGGATAACATGCTCTAGTCCCATAGCCTCTATCTTAAAATGGTCATCCTCCCATATCGTACCCTCTTCAATCTCTTGAATGTGCAAAGGATATTTCAGGTATGTTTGGGATGTATGAAGGGTAAGCTCCACCCATTTTTTCAATCCCTTTGGACCATATATAGTAAGAGGCTCCTCCCCTCCTAAAAAGGACCTGGAGCCTAGTAAGCCGGGGAGACCGTAAATATGATCACCATGTAAATGGGTTATAAATATTTTCTCTAGTTTCCTTGGCTTTAATGTCGTATGGAGAATTTGATGCTGTGTAGCCTCTCCACAATCAAACAACCAAAAGGTTCCTCTCTCCTCCAATAGCTTTAAAGCTAAGGAGGAGGTATTTCTATGTTTAGAGGGCATTCCAGCCCCTGTTCCTAAAAATTCAATTTCCATTTTACCGACACCCATTCCTACATATCTCATTTACATTAAGTGTAGTTTAAATTATAGCCCTTGACCACTATATTAATCCTATTTTAGAAAATCGCAAATAGGTAAACAATCCAACATAAGGTTGATTTTTAGAAAAACCGCTAAATGGATTTCTCCATTTAGCGGTTCTAGTATTAGTGAATATTGCGTTTTTTGAAGCTTCCACCTCGAACCTCAGCAACATCTGTAATTACTACAAAGGCACCTGGGTCAAAGTGTTTTACAATAGATAACAATTTATTTTCTTCCATTCTTGTAATAACACAAGTTACAATATCCATTGTTTCATTAGAGAAGCCACCTCGACCTTGGGAATAAGTAACGCCACGTCCCAATCGGTCTTGAATAGCTGCACCAATATCCTCTGATTTTTCACTAATAATTCGTACGGATTTAGAACGCTCTAAACCAACTTGAATAACATCAATCACTACTTTAGCGATATAGTAAGTAGTAGCAGAATATAATGCGCTTTCTAATCCATAAATAAATCCTGCTCCAATAAAGATAAAAGCATTAATGAAAAGAATAATATCTCCAACAGAAAATGGCACCTTACGAGATACTAAAACAGCTAAAACCTCTGCACCATCTAAAGCTCCACCATTCCGAAGCACTATACCAATACCAACTCCCAGAAGTACCCCACCTGAAAGTACTACTAATAGTGGATCCTCTGCACTTAAGATTGGATTAATATGGTGCATAAGAACAGTTGAAAGAGATAAGGCTGCAATACCAACTACACTTAAAATAGCAAAGGTCTTACCAACTTGCTTATATCCTAAGTAAACAAAAGGAATATTTATTACAAATAACAATACTCCAAGCGGAATACCAAATAAATGTGTACCCATAATACTGACACCAGTAACACCACCGTCAATTACTGCATTTGGAATCAGAACTGCTTCTAGTGCATACCCTGCTATCACGGCACCAATAATAATTGGGATAATTCTTCGAACTAAATCTAACATTTTTAAATCTTTCATCAGTAAACTCCTTCTTTTTTTAAACTTGGCTATATTTACTCAAATTGTTTTGGTAAAAAAAGTACTTTGTTCAAATAACCGGAACAATAAAAGTAAACATATCCAACATTGTTTCAATTCCTATTATGATCATCCAAAAAGTCCTTACTAAAACTTGTTTTAGATTGCAACGTAGACTTTTTTTTGATTTTTATACCTCTATTAATACTATCTTTTCCAAACTTATTTTGAAGCTGCTCCACTAGCTTTAATATAGGTTCATCCTTCGCATGCTCCTCATAATTAAAAATCGAAAGCTGCTCCACTGACTCACCAATATCAAAAACATTATTAACAGTTACGCCAAGTAAACGAATCGGCTCATTCTTCCATGTGGAAAGAAACAACTGCCTTGCCAGAAGGAAAATCTCTTCTTTTTTATATAGGTTATTTGGAATCGTTTTACTTTTTGTCTTATTAACCCAGCTAGCATCCCGTATATGAACGGTAAGCGACTTGCCTGTTAAACTTTTGGCTTCAAGCCTTTGTGCTACCTTTTCCGAAAGTCCTTTTAATACCTTTTCTAATTCATCCAAATTGGTTTCATCAAAGGGAAGAGTAGTAGAGTTACCAACACTTTTTGTATCATAAATAGAATTTGGGTCTACGGCTCTATCATCATTGCCCCTTGCTCTTTCGGAGAGTCTTAACCCATTTTTCCCTAATGTTTCTTTTAATATTCCAGTTTCAGCTTGTCCGAGCTCCCCTATGGTATGAATACCAATCTGATTTAACCTCTTAGCTGTGCTTTCTCCAATTCCATGCATCTCAATCACAGATAGTGGCCAAAGCTTTTCTGGGACTTCTCTTTTTCGAAGAATAGTTATTCCCATTGGTTTTTTCATGTCCGAAGCGGTTTTAGCTAAAAATTTGTTTGGAGCTATACCAATGGAACAAGGTAAATCTAATTCTCTCCATATACGACCTTGTATAGACTGAGCTAATTCAATAGCAGTAGAATTTCCAATTATATCTGTCACATCCATATACCCTTCATCTATTGAAACAGGTTCTACTAGCGATGTATAAGAATGGAGTATATCAAACATAGCTTTGGAGGCAGCACGATATTTAGTAAAGTCAGGTGGAAGCAAAATGAGGTTTGGGCACTTTCGTTTAGCCTCCCACACAGACATGGTAGTATAAATCCCTTTTGCCCTGGCTTCGTAGGAGCAAGTGACAAGGATTCCTCTTCTTTGCTTTGGGTCACCAGCAATAGCTATTGCTTTTCCTTTCAGAGATGGGTTGTGGGCTTGTTCTACTGAAGCATAAAAGCTATTCATATCCACATGAAAAATTATACGACTTTTTCCCTTCATCCCCTTCACCTCATTGAAAAGAAGGTAGCTCTGAGCTACCTTCTCCATACTTGGAAATTTAAAGCGATAATTTACTTTTTTCTTCTTCTACATATGCTTGTATTTCATTTAATCCTTCTAATGACTTCACTAAAATACTAGGGTCAACCAATGTAATCATTCTATTTTCTAAGTTAGCAATGCTTGTAAAGAATTGTGTTTTCGCATAATTCATTAAACCCATTTGCTTCAAATTTTCATGCGGTATGTCTAAAATCTCTTTTGCTTCTCTTACAAGAATGCCATATGATAGCTCCTGAGTAAGCATAGTAACTATTCGAGCATTATCATTTTTCAAACCACTTTGGTTATATAATATTTGTTCAAAATCAACAATTGGCATTAGCTCGCCTCTTATTTTCATCAGTCCGATTAGAAAATCTGGTAATTGTGGAATAGGATTAATATGTTCAAGCTTTTCAATTGAAACAACATGTTCTACTCCTACAGCATAATCTTCATTTCCACATTGAAAGACAACAACTTTTTCACTAGACATGACGAACCCCCTGTTCTTTATTCTGCTGCTACTTTAATAATTTCTACAAGTAAGTCAGCTAATTTTTGTAATTCTTCCACAGGCATACGCTCGTTAGTTGTGTGAATTTCTTCATAGCCTACTGATAAAATCACAGTGGGAATCCCAAAGCCAGCGATTACATTGGCATCACTGCCTCCACCACTTGTTTTGATGTCAGGAGTTCTTCCAATTCTTTTGACAGCTTGTTTAGCAACCTCTACTACCGGATGACTTTCCTCAAATCTAAATCCAGGATACATGAGCTTTGTTTCGCTCTCTGCCTTTCCACCGAACTTCTCAGCAATGTCGGCAAAGGTTTTAACCATATGCTCTACTTGAGCATCCAATTTAGTTTTGTCTATGGAACGAGCTTCAGCAAGAATATGGACAGTGTCACATACAATATTAGTAGCCTGTCCACCTTCAAAACGACCAATATTTGCAGTTGTTTCCGCATCGATTCTACCTAAATTCATAGCAGAGATCGCTTTTGATGCAAGCGTTATAGCAGAAACACCCTTTTCTGGAGCTACTCCAGCATGCGCTGTTTTACCTGTAATAGTAGTCCATAGCTTTGCTTGATAGGGAGCAGCTGTTACAATTCCTCCCACTTCTCCATCACTGTCAATGGCATAGCCATATTTCGCATGTAAAAGTGAAGGGTCTAATTCTTTAGCACCTACCAAGCCACTTTCTTCTCCGGCAGTTATTACTACCTGAATATCTCCATGTTCAATAGATTGTTCTTTTAAACGTTTGATTGCTTCAAAAAATGCTGCTATTCCAGCCTTATCGTCCGCTCCAAGAATAGTGGTCCCATTTGAATAAATATAGCCATCTTCCTTAAGTACAGGTTTAATCCCTTTCCCTGGAACAACGGTATCCATATGGGTAGTAAAATAAATAGTATCAACTTTATCTTTTGTTCCTTTTAAAGTACCGATTAAATTACCTGCTCCATGACCAGTCTTTTTAGCAGAATCGTCCTGTATAACAGTAAACCCAAGATTCTGTAGCTTTTCTATTAGAACAGGAGCTATTAGCTGTTCCTGCTTTGTTTCTGAATCTATTTGCACCAATTCAAAAAATTCTTCTATTAATCGGTCCATCTTCATTTACTCCTTTATAATGGGATATTACCATGTTTTTTCTTTGGTCTTTCCTCTTTTTTGTTTCTCATCATCTCTAAACCTTGAATTAGCTTAATTCTAGTTTCTCTAGGATCAATGACATCATCCACCATTCCCATGGACGCAGCCACGTAAGGATTAGCAAATTTTTCACGGTATTCCTCTATTTTCTCTGATCTTGTTTTTTCTGGATTCTCACTGCCAGCAATTTCTCTTGCAAATATTATATTAGCTGCACCCTGAGGGCCCATTACTGCTATCTCTGCATTTGGCCAGGAAAAAACTAAATCAGCACCGATTGATTTCGAGTTTAAGGCAACGTATGCTCCTCCATATGCTTTACGAAGAATAACAGTCATTTTAGGCACGGTTGCTTCGGAGTACGCATAAAGAATCTTTGCTCCATGTCGAATAATTCCACCATGCTCTTGTTTAATACCTGGGAAAAATCCAGTAACATCCTCGAAAGTGATAAGCGGTATATTAAAGGAATCACAAAAACGGATAAACCTTGCTGCCTTATCGGAAGAATCAATGTCTAATCCACCTGCCATTACTTTAGGTTGGTTACAAACTAAACCAACGACCTCACCTTTAATACGAGCAAGACCAACTACGATATTTTTTGCAAATTCTTTATGAACTTCTAGAAATGACCCGCTATCTACTACTTGATCTACTACCTTACGGATATCATAAGGTCTTATTGCTTCATAAGGAACAATATCTGCTAAATCTGGACGATAATCATCTTCCTCTGTTACTTCAGCAATTGGTGCCTTTTCTTCTGCATTTTGTGGTAAATAACTTAAAAGCTCGCGAACACTTTGAAGTACTTCCTCCTCCGTTTTCCCTCGGAAGTGTGCATTTCCACTAATTGTATTATGTACCTTCGATCCACCTAAATCTTCAGCAGAAATTTTTTCTCCAGTAACAGTTTCAATTACCTTAGGTCCTGTGATAAACATCTGACTTGTTTCGTCTGTCATAAAGACAAAATCAGTAATTGCTGGAGAATAGACTGCTCCACCAGCGCAAGGTCCTAATATAACAGAAATCTGAGGAATTACTCCTGAATATATGGCATTTCTGTAGAAAATTTGACCATAGCCATCTAAAGAAACGACTCCTTCTTGAATGCGTGCTCCACCGGAATCATTTAAGCCGACAAAGGGAGCACCATTTTTCGCAGCAAGGTCCATCACGTTTGAAATTTTAAGTGCATGCATTTCCCCTAATGCTCCACCAAAAACAGTGAAATCTTGCGAGAACAGATAAATTGGACGGCCATTTACTTTCCCGTACCCTGTAACTACTCCATCTCCTGGTCCTTCTTGCTTGTCCATTCCAAAATCAACGGTACGATGCTGAATGAATGGGTTCAATTCTACAAAGGAACCCTCGTCTACTAGCAAATCTATTCTTTCTCGTGCAGTGAGCTTTCCCTTTTCATGCTGCTTATCGATTCGAGCATCTCCACCACCAAGCTCTATTTTACGCTTACGATCATATAAATCATTAATTTTCTCATAAATATCCATACTTATTTTGCCTCCCCTGACTTGTCACATAGCTCATATAAGACTCCACCAGATGATTTAGGGTGAATAAAAGCAACCTGAGCCCCTCCAGCACCAATTTTAGGTGTTTCTTGAATCAGACGTACTCCTTTTTTCTTCAGGTCGTTTAAGCGCTCTTGAATGCCTGTAACTCCAAAGGCAATATGATGAATTCCTTCTCCCTTTTTTTCAAGGTAGGAGTGGATGGTACTAGTTTCATCCATTGGCTGAAGAAGCTCTAGCTTAATATTACCGCTATCAATAAATGCAACTTTCACTTTTTCGGATGGTACCTCTTCAATATGTATAAGCTCTAATCCTAACACATCCGTGTAATACGGAAGACTAGCTTCAATACTTTTGACGGCAATGCCGATGTGATCTACCTTTTCCATTTCTCCACATCCTTATTTGTTTGATTATTCACTTCTCTATTGTACATATTTCAAAAAGAAATCTCTACCTCTTGTAGTTTTTTTCGTTTTTGATAAAATAGAATTACAATCAGGAGGAGAGAAATTTTCATGCAAAATCAAACTTTTCGTAAAATCGTAGTCTATTTAATGATTCTAGTAATGGTAATGTCTACACTACTATTTGGTTTAAGCTTTATTCTCTAACAAAAACAGCGGAGGCACATAGCCCCGCTGTTTCTTTGTATAGATTTAAGTAAGCAGATCAGTCAATTCGCTACCTAATATCCCTACACTAATCTTATATTTCTTCACAATGTTCTTCGAATAGAGCCTGTAAATGTGTGATTACAGAGGTTGGTGCATGCCCCTCGATTTCATAACGTCCAATTTCTGCAACTGCTTGACCGTCTTTTAATAGTACAAAAGAAGGTGAAGACGGTAGGTGGTCCTCGCCAAATAAGTTACGAGCTTGTTGTGTAGCCAATTTATCTTGACCAGCAAAAACAGTAACTAAATGATCTGGTCTTTTATCATAATGCACGGCATTAGCTGCAGCTGGACGAGCAATCCCACCAGCACAACCACATACGGAGTTAATCATTACAAGAGTAGTCCCTTGGCGGTTAAATGCTGCATCTACCTCTTCAGGAGTCTTAAGCTGTTCATAGCCACTAGCTTCCATTTCATTACGTGCTTGTATAATCATATCGTTCATTAGTAAATTAAAATCCATGTTCATTTTCAAACACTCCTTTTCCAACTATTATCTTAGCAGATTATTGGTTAGAATTCGAGGAAAATAACTCCTCCACAGCCTGAGAAACAGTGATGGATCCTTCCCTTACCTTGTCCTCAAGTCCCAACATCGTTTCTTTCCTTTCCGTGGCGGAAAAAAAGTCCTCATATAATCTGTCTACAATCATTGTTTTGAACCATTCTACTGTCTGCTCTGTTCTTCTTTTTTCCCATGTTTTTTTATTTTTCATTTCTGTTTCAAACTGAAGAATCGTCTTCCACACATCATTTAAACCTGTTTTATATAAAGAAGAAACTGAAAGAGCAGGTGTCACCCAATGAGGAGTCGCAGGTGCAAGAAAATGAAGGATTTGCTTATATTCGGCAGCCGTTTTTTCTGCTAACGATTTATTAGTACCATCAGCTTTATTAACTACAATTGCATCTGCCAGCTCCATAATTCCCTTCTTCATCCCTTGAAGCTCATCTCCAGCTCCTGTTAATGCCAGAAGCATGAAGAAGTCTACCATTCCGCGAACAATTGTTTCACTCTGACCTACTCCTACTGTTTCGACTAAAATAACGTCATAGCCTGCCGCTTCACACAGAAGCATGGTTTCTCTCGATTTCTTATGGACCCCTCCAAGAGTTCCTGCGGAAGGAGATGGACGAATGAAGGCGTTCGGATGCTTTGCCAACTCCTCCATTCGTGTCTTATCTCCAAGAATACTGCCTCCGGTTAAGGAGGAGCTTGGATCAATCGCAAGTACAGCAACCCTATGACCATCCTCACAAAGCATTTTACCAAACGCCTCTATGAAGGTGCTTTTTCCTACTCCAGGAACGCCTGTAATACCAATCCTTATACTTTTACCTGTGTGGGGCAATAGTTGTTTTAGTAATCTTTGTCCAACTTCTCTATATTCTAATACTGTGCTCTCTGTGTAAGTAATAGCCTTGGCAAGGTGTAGTCTCGAACCAGCTTTTATACTTGTAAGAAATTCATGTTCATCAATCTCCAGCTTGTTTTTCTTTCTAAATTTCTTAATAGGAGATTTGTTCATGCCGTCGTGTGTAGAAGCTACCCCTTTACGAACATTCAACGAAGACTTCTCCTCTTCTCCCATTACTCGCTCACTTCCTCGTATCCGAGTCTTTTATAAATTTCCTCGATTACTTTCTGAGCTGAAACAGGTATGACAGTACCTGGTCCAAATATAGCGCTAGCACCACTTTCTCTTAAGAAATCATAATCCTGTGCTGGTATGACTCCACCAACCACAATAATAATATCTTCTCTTCCTAGTTTTGCTAATTCTTCTCTTAACGCTGGCACTAACGTTCTGTGACCAGCTGCTAACGAGCTAACTCCAACGACATGAACATCATTTTCTACAGCCTGCTGTGCTGTTTCTGCAGGAGTTTGGAATAAAGGACTAATATCCACATCAAAGCCCATATCTGCAAATGCAGTAGCAACTACTTTGGCTCCTCGGTCATGTCCATCTTGTCCCATTTTAGCTATTAGAATACGTGGTCGTCTTCCTTCATTTTCCTTGAAGTCTTCACACATTTCCTTTACATGTTTTAATTCTTCTTCGTCATTGAAATTAGAGCTATAAACACCACTCACTGAACGAATCACCGCCTTATGTCTTCCGGAAACTATCTCTATTGCATCAGATATTTCCCCTAATGTCGCTCGTCTTCGAGCTGCTTCCACTGCTACTGTCAGGAGATTCTCCTCGCCAGTTCTTGCAGCTTCCGTTATAGCAGCTAATGCCTCTTGAACAGCCTTTTCATCTCGATTTGCTTTCACGTTGGCTAAGCGTTCCATTTGCTTTTGACGAACAACTGTATTATCAATATTTAAAATATCTATCGCATCTTCTTGCTCAAGTCGGTACTTGTTTACACCAACTATTGCTTCTTTAGAGGAATCTATTTGTGCTTGTCGCTTTGCTGCAGCCTCTTCAATTTTCATTTTAGGAAGACCAGTTTCAATGGCTTTGGCCATTCCACCTAAATCCTCTATTTCTTCTATTAGTTTCCACGCTTTCTCCATTAACTCATCCGTTAACTTTTCAACGTAGTAAGAACCACCATAAGGATCGATTACCTTCGTCATGTTTGTCTCTTCTTGTAAAAATAGCTGTGTATTTCTAGCAATACGTGCAGAGAAATCAGTTGGTAGAGCAATCGCCTCGTCTAATGCATTTGTATGAAGGGACTGTGTATGACCCATTGAAGCAGCATTTGCCTCTATTAAAGTCCTTGTAACATTATTAAAAGGATCCTGCTCTGTTAAACTCCAACCGGAAGTTTGAGAATGAGTTCGAAGTGCTAGCGTTTTAGGGTTTTTAGGATCAAAGCTTTGCATCATTTGTGCCCACATCCGTCTAGCAGCTCGCATTTTTGCAACTTCCATAAAGTAGTTCATACCAATTGCCCAAAAGAAAGAAAGCCTAGGAGCAAAGGAATCTATATCAATCCCAGCTTGAATACCAGTGCGTACATATTCAAGTCCATCTGCAAGTGTATATGCTAATTCTATATCTGCTGTCGCTCCAGCTTCTTGCATATGGTAGCCAGATATCGAGATAGAGTTAAATTTCGGCATATACTTAGCAGTATAGGCAAAAATATCTGCAATGATTTTCATCGACATTTCTGGTGTATAGATATAAGTATTTCTTACCATATATTCTTTTAATATGTCATTTTGAATCGTACCTGCTAGCTGTTCAGGAGTGACTCCTTGTTCCTCAGCTGTCACAATATAAAATGCCAAAATCGGAAGTACTGCACCATTCATTGTCATGGATACAGACATTTGATCGAGAGGGATACCATCGAATAAGATTTTCATATCCTCTACAGAATCTATAGCCACTCCGGCTTTACCTACATCTCCGGTAACTCGTTCATGATCGGAGTCGTATCCGCGATGAGTAGCGAGGTCGAAGGCCACAGATAATCCTTTTTGTCCCATCGCCAAATTTCTTCTGTAGAATGCATTACTTTCTTCTGCTGTAGAAAAGCCTGCATACTGCCTTACTGTCCAAGGCTTTGATACATACATGGTAGGGTATGGGCCCCTAGTATTAGGTGCAATTCCAGGAAGATCTTGTAGATGAGATAGGCTCTCCATATCCTTTTTCGTATATAAAGACTTTAAGACAATACCTTCATTTGAATGAAAGGTCTTATTTTCAATATTAGGTGCGCTTGCTTTTTCTATTACTTTTTCTATAGAAACTTTGTCATATTTAGATGTTGTCATTTTATAACCTCCTTTTGTGCAAGGTCTAGAAGTTCTTTCCCTTTTTCCAATAGAGATTGCCCAGCAAAAATTCTCCCGGATAACCCACTATCTAACCAATCCTCATATTCCTCAAATTTACCTGCAACATCAAGAGGAATAGATAGCTTTTCATTAAGCAGCGCAGGAACTAATCCGGCTGCTTGTTCATCGTTACCAACAAAAACTGCATATTGAATGCCATTTTCATCTATCCAGTTCTGTAAATCAAATGGCTTTAAATTCTCAGGAGCAACAACTGGAGTAATACCAATAGAAATTAAAAAGCCACTTACAAAGTCCATTCTTGCTTTATATTCCTTAAGCACCCCATACGGTAATATAGAAACTTTAAGCGGTGTTTTTTGAAAGCCTGCTTTTAAATCTTCAAAAGGCTCAGCTAGTCGTTTATAACCTGTTTGCTTTATTTCTCCCTCTAATCTATCCTCGGGATTTGCATATATATTTGTTCCAACAAGTGATTTTTTTCTAGTAGCTACATCGGATAGTTGCTTTTCCCACTTTTTCTCTACTCTTTTCAATAATTTTATATTTCGTTCGGTTGGCTCCTCTTTTATTAGCTCTGTGAATAGAGCCCAGCTTTTTGTCACTAACTCATTTGTTATTGTCTCTATATAATAGGAACCTCCAATTGCATCCACTATTCTTCCAATATGGGTTTCTTCCTTGATAATCAGCTGAATATTTTGAGCAAATCTTTTAGAAGTATTCGACTCACCTGTCAAGTAATCATGTGGAAGCACGGTTACATAATCTGCTCCGCCCAAAACAGCTGCAAGAGCACTATTTCCAGCTCTAAGCAAGTTTACGTATGGGTCTAAAGCAGAAAAAGATCGTAGAGAGGTTTCTGCTAAGATTGGTATAGGCTTCACGTTATCATAACTGTTCGCTTCCCCAAATGCCTTCCAAAGAATTCGGAACGCTCTGAGCTTTGCTATCTCCATAAAGAAGTTTGTATCAACTGCAAACCGTACGATTGCCTGCTCCTCAAATTCGTTTCTATCATATGTCTTAATTAATTCATCCGCTTTAAGTAAGATACTAACCAGCTCACTGAC
>CAKQHO010000052.1 GCA_934234185.1 uncultured Psychrobacillus sp.
GGCGCTGGAGCTAGACAGTAAAGAAAAGCGCAGGCGCCTATGTCTGCCCCGACAAGCAAATGGGAGCTGGCGAGGAGACAGTATCTCAGCCATCTAAAAAACCATATTCTACGGGGAAGATAGAATATGGTCCTAAAACTGTATGGTTGGTTGGTTGTATAATTTCATAAAAAGATGGTTGGTTGCCGTTATGAAATTCCCCTTTTATATAGTGCTGTTTTCCAACAACAGAATAGCTATTAAATTGTATCTTTATCATAACCCTTCAAGATGAGAAGAGGCTTAGAGTAAAATGAGAAATCAATGAGAATTTTTACTCCCACGTTACGGAAATAATTTTACCCGAAATGGCATGTATTTGTATTGTAGCCTTTTGCTTTTCCTTCGATTCCTTCTCTTTTGGAACGTCCTTCAAGGTTACTAAATAATAACCTCCATCCTTCGTCTTTTGAAAGCTAATCTTTTCGAAGGACCCTTTGTATTGTAGTAGAGCTATCCTCAGTGCCCTTTTTTCAGTAATAAGGACAGAGGAGGATTTTATATTTGTTGTTACAGTATCACTAACTTTAGTTGTTGAATTGGGAGATTCCGTAGACTTTTCAGCAGTACTCTCCCCCACTGTTTCTTTCGGGACTTCTACTTGTTCTTTTACTTCCTCTGGGGCACCAGTTGTTTTTCCCGAATCACTATTTTGTTCTGAATCCTCTTTTACAGATTCCTTCGCCACTTCTTCTTGTGTCTCTTTAGAAACAGTTGACTCCTCTTGAACAGAGTTAGTTGGAGACTCTAATTTTTGTCCGTCTTTTATTGTATCCGAACTCAGTTCCTGTGACGGCTTCACTTCATTGGCTTCAACTGTCTTTGTTTCTTCACTAAGACCATCTTTACCCCTCTGATTTTTAGCCTCTTCAACTGCTTTATTACTTTTATTCTTGTTCACTGATTTATCTTTTACTTCGACTTTACTGTTGCTATTGTTCTTTTTCGTATTTTCTTTGTCTTTTATCTTATTCTCCTCTTTTGCCAAGGAGAGTGATGATAAGCCATGAGCATCACGTTTAATTATTAATTCATCTGTCGGCTCCATTGAAAAGATTTCTCCATTTTTTGGGTTTACTTCAACTCGATATGCCGACCCGCTTTTCGTTATCACTGCTGTATAGACATCCTTGGCTGATACCATGTCTGTTACCTCAGCTCCATATAAGGACTCTAACTGTGTCCTTACCTCGGTTTCGGAGATAGCCTGATTTTTTGAATTCATAAGAGCATAACTAATCCCTATTCCTAAAACTAAAAAAGAGAGTAAGCTATACCACATTTTCTTCTTCTTGAAATTCATTCCATCATCTCCTCCCCATTCCATCATAATATAGTAACATTAAAAAATGATGAGAATTGGAGAATCTGGAATAAAAATATATACTGTACTGCCCACACCAACCTTACTTTCTATTGTTAAATCGATTGAAAGAGTTCGAGAAATTTCTTTAGCAATAGACAAGCCTAAACCTGTCCCTCCAGTTTTTCTATTTCTATCTTGGTCAACACGGTAAAAACGCTCAAAAATATGGGGCAACGCTTCCTCAGGGATCCCATTGCCAAAGTCTTTAATGCTTATTAATACTCCATTCTCTTTCTTTTCTAATCTAGTTAGGATATCCTTTTCGCTATATTTTCTAGCATTATCCAAAATAATAAATAGCAGTTGTCTTACTTTTTGGTTATCAGTCTGTACCACCATGGGATGATCAGCTTCTAATTTAAATGACCTACCATATGCTGTTCGCATGGTTTGGATGGTAGAGGAAACAAGCTCTACCAGTTCCACAGGTTCTATCAGGGGAGCTTCCTGACTATTTGACTTTGCGAGTAAAAGCATTTGAGAAACCATTTCCTTCATTTGATCTGTTTCTTTTAAAATAGTTTGAATGGACTCTTTCGCTATCTCTTCGCTTCTTAATCCATGTCTTTTTAGTAACTTTGCATAGCTTTCTATCACTGTTAAGGGAGTCTTTAATTCATGGGAGGCATCTGATACAAACTGCTCCTGTTTTTTATAATTTTCCTCTAGCTTCTCCATCATATCGTTAAAGGCTATTCCCATTTGAGCGATTTCGTCTTTTCTTTTTGGATTTAATTTAAACTTTTCATAATTACCAGAGACCTTACTTTTGGCCATCGTATTAATGAGTCGATTAATAGGACTAGTTATGATATTACCAAGCATATAACTAAACAATGTCATGAAAAATAAACCAACTAACGTAACACCTATTAAAGTTAAGCGTAAGTACGAGAGACTTTTCTCTACATCCAACAAAACCTTCAGCATCTGTATCTCCATCACTTCACCATTCGCCCAAATAGCAGGCTTGGAAATGGTCATAACTGGCTTTCCTTCGAAAGTACCTGCGGAATAAACGTCTTCCTGACGAATAAAAGGCTCATACAGGTGAATCCCCTCGTAAGACTGTACAAACAATTTGGTTTCGGAAGATTGAATTACTCGGATTCCTCCGTTAGCCGGCAGATAAGCCCTTAGTATTGTTGCCCCGTCAGATTCTTCCTCCATTTTACTAATAGCACTAATTAAATCCTCTATGTCATTGTTTAATTGTTTATACTCTGTATCATAAGCCAACCGTTCGTAGATGAAGTAGACTCCGATGTTCATCATTCCTAATATAACTAAAGTTAAAATAGAAGAGAACAAATGAATTTTTGTCTTAAGCTTCATTTTTTGGCTCCTTTAAAACATATCCTACTCCTCGAATAGTTTGGATAAATGATGATTTACCATCCTCTTCAAGTTTTTTGCGTACATATCTTATGTAAACGTCTACGACATTTGTATCTCCATAATAATTAAACCCCCACACCGCATCGAGTAGCTGCTCTCTTGTCAATACCTGGTTGGGGTGCTTCATTAAATAAAGCAATAGATCATACTCTCTTGGGGTTAAATTAATTGTTCTTCCATCGTGTGTAATCTCTCTAGTATGCTCATTTAGTAAAATGCCAAGAAATTGGTGAATTTTTCTGTCCTTAACCTGCTGGCTATCAACATTTTTAGCAAAACGTATGGTATTACGAACACGGGCTAGCAGCTCCTCGATGTCAAACGGCTTGGTTATATAATCATTTGCACCTAAGTCCAGCCCAGTAACCTTGTCCTCTACCTCTCCCTTAGCTGTCAATAAAATAACTGGTGTTTTCATTTCAGTAGCTCTAATCCTTTTTAAGACGTCTAACCCATGAAGCCCAGGAAGCATTAAATCTAAAAGTACTAAATTCCATGTTTTTTCTCTATATTTAATTAGCCCATCCGTTCCCGTATGAGCTATTTCGACATCGTATCCTTCAAACTGTAATTCCAATTGAAGAACACGTGCAATACTTTCTTCATCCTCTATTATGAGCACTTGTTCTTTCATTTAGAATCCTCCTTTTTTTTAATTCTATCATACTATTCTTATCATTCTCTCAGCTTCTTGTGTGGTACGTAGACTAGCGAAAAAATTTTTTTAGTTACCTGATATGATAAGAATTTAATCTTCTTCGCTTTTCAACAAGGAAATCTAAATTGTTAGTGAAAATGTGCAATTCATCCATTTGTCTATATTTGTATATATCTGTATATTTATTAGGAAGGTTATAATATATAAATTCACTCTAGCAGTATAAATTAAACTAGACTTCCACAATAAAAGACAAAAAGGAGGAATTATAATGGAAATTATGAGAAAATTTTGGCTGCCAGAAACCTGTTACTACATAACAATGAGAGGAAATAACAGACAAGATATTTATCATGCACACAAGGACTACGAAGTATTTCTCCAAGTCGTACAAAGAGCAAGTAAGAAGTATGCCTTTTTCCTATTGAGTTATTGTTTAGTAAGGAATCAATATCATCTATTACTACGATCCTCTCAGGTTCCTTTGTCTGAAGTGATGCTTTATATAAATACAACTTATTCTTCTTATTATAAAAGAACTTATAAATGTAATGGACAATTATTTGAGCCTAATTTCTTCACAAGTGTTATTTCAACAGAGGCTGATTTGTTCAAGGTGAACAATTTTCTCTATGAGCAACCACGCTATGCTGGAATTCAAACCAGTCTAGACACCTATCCATATAGCTCCTTCCGTATACAGCGGTTTCCTGAACCTATAATTTAAATAAATTCATTACTACCTTTTTTCCATAACAAAAAGGTCACTCCTTATAACTAGTGACCTTAGTGTTTTGACAATTTTAGGTTTAGCCCCTATGCTCGTCTTTTATTTATAGTTTAATAATTAAAAGATTGATGCTCATTGTCGTTGTCTATCTTTCCTATAGCTCTGTTACCCATCCAAAGGAATCTTCTACTGTTCCTTGTTGTATACCAGTCAACGTGTCATATAGTTTCTGAGATAGCTCTCCAGCCTCTCCATTGTTTACATAGAACAATTCACCTTTCCAGCGAAGTTCCCCAATAGGAGAAATAACAGCAGCTGTCCCTGTGCCAAAGGCTTCTTCAAGCTTCCCTGCTAAATATGCATCACGTATCTCATCCATCGCTACCTTTCTTTCGGTTACCGGGATGTCCCAATGCTTTAATAGCTGGATAATTGATTTTCTTGTAATGCCGTCCAGTATACTTCCATTTAAAGCAGGAGTTACAACCTCTCCGTCTATCTTAAAGAAGACATTCATACTCCCTACTTCTTCTATATATTTTCTTTCAATACCATCTAACCAAAGAACCTGTGAGTAGCCTTCTCGATCAGCTACCTCCTGTGCTTTTAAACCAGCAGCATAGTTTCCAGCTGTTTTTGCCGTTCCTGTACCACCTGCAACAGCCCGAACAAACTCGCTTTCTACTAAGATCTTCACAGGGTGAATCCCCTCTTTATAATAGGATCCTACAGGGGACATAATTATCATAAAGCTATATGTTAAGGAAGGAGATACTCCTAAATGTGGCTCCGTAGCAATCATGAATGGACGAATGTAAAGAGAAGTTCCTGGCTCCTTTGGAATCCATTCTTTATCTAATTCAATTAGCTGCTTTAAAGCTTCTATCGCAAATTCTTCATCAATTGGAGGCATACTTAAACGGTTACAAGAGTTATTCATTCTCTTCATGTTTTCCTCTGGTCTAAATAGTCGTACTGTTCCCTTGTCAGATATATAAGCCTTCATTCCTTCAAATACTGTTTGACCATAATGTAAAACAGTTGCAGAAGGGTCTAACACAATAGGCTGATAAGGTACAATTCGATGATCATGCCAGCCAATGCCAGCGGTATAGTCTGCTATAAACATATGATCCGTAAATTTACGGCCAAACACTAGCTCACTTGCAGGCGTCTTTTCATTTTTTACACCATATTCTTTTAACTGAATTTTTAGACTATTTACCATACTATTACCCCATTTACCTAATATATTCTTAAATTGCACAATATAAAATGTGCAATATATTATATGCAATTATACTCCTTTTCATAAAATGGTAAATACCCTTTTTAAAAAATATTCAAAAAGTTATTTGTTTAAGAGAATAGTTAAGCTTGAACTGGTATGGGAAAGAATTCACCCATGCTTTTTTTACTGCACATTAATAGAAGAGAATTCTATAAAAGAATTCCTATCTAAGATAGAAATAACTATTTTTTTATAACAAAACTGGTAATATTGCCGATAAAATAACTATACATATCGTCATACTAAAAGGAGGCAATACATTGTCAAAAAAAATACTCCTCTTTTTCTCACTCCTCACTTTATTAGTTGGTTCTTTTTTAGTTCCATCTGATGTCGATGCTGCAACACTTTACAAGGGAACATTTGTACAAGTTCAGTATAATGATTATCAACGAAGTGACGGAACAATAGAAAAGAAACCAAGTAAACTAACCATTAAAAGCAGTAACGGAAAAGAAACTACCTTTAACATGGACAGCTTTACAAAGCTTTCTATCAATTCTACTCCTACTACTATCGATGCCTTTAAGCTAGGAATGAAAATAGAAGCAGACGTGGAGCTGCGAAAGGTGAAAACATTACGTGGCTATGTAGATATCTCTAATAGCAGTACAGATGCCATTGGGAAAAACTTTTCAGGAACAGTTAATCGGATTGATAAAAAAGGTACCTATCTTTCTATTAAGCTTACCTCAGGAGCTACAAAGACATACTACATTAATGATGATACAGAGTTTTATAAAGATAAAAGTCTAGTTGACTTGAGCGTACTTTTTGAGGGCGATAAGGTAAAGGGAAGCTTAGTAGAACATAATTCCAATATGATCTCCACTATTGAAGTAAATACACAAGGGGCCATGATTGAAAATATCTACAAAGGCACTATTCAAAAGATAGATCCAATTCAAAGCAAACTGGTCGTAAAAAATGAGAAGATTTTTAAAGATTGGAAATGGCAGACGGATACTTCCAATAATATAGTCAAAACCTATACCCCTAAAACGACGATTTATGTTGGCAATAAAGAAATTAAACAAAGCCAGCTTCGTTCCTATATAAATGATGAAGTGTACTATGTAACAGTTAGTCAATTCGGCAAGGAAGTAATCCAAAAGATTATCATTCAAAAAACGAGTGAAAGAACTTACTATCAACCTATGACCTCTATTAACATTACTACCCAAAAAATTGGGTTAAAAAATGTGGGAATTCTCCCTTATCATACGGGCTCCATCCTTATTCGAAATGGTAGATTAGTTGATGCTAACAGCTTGCAGACTAGCGGTACCGCTTTCGTGCTTACAGATGGTCCAGCTAATAAACAATTTGCCAATGTAATACAAATAACAAATGATGGCTTTCAAAGTTCAAATTTAGCAGACCATACAATCTATTTTGGAAGAATCAGTTCCACAGGCGATTATAGTTTGACGATTAATAACGCAAATAGACTTGCTAATAATTACTGGATAGGTACTTCTAATACTAAGCTCACGTTTAACAATGAAACAGTCGCAGTGGAGGATTTTAGAAGATCCACCCTAACAGTTATTCCTAAAAATGAGCTGGATGAAAAGGTTGGACAGTTCGCTTACTTCTATGTAAAAAATAATGAAATAACTGCACTACACCTCGTCGGATCAACAACACGACCAGCAAATTTAGTGTCAGTAGGTCGGTTAGAATCTTACTCCAATGGCAATACAATTAGAGTTCAAAATGTGAGCAGCTGGCAACAAGGGACATGGAAAGAAGCTGGAAAAATATACAATATGAACGTAGAACAAGCTACCATCATTAAAGACAATCAAGTTATACCAGTTTCAGATTTAACACCAAATGACCGTTTGTTTATCATACACGAATCAATAGTTAAAGGACGACTTATATTTGTCGACTAATTCTCTTGGCATGTAGGCGCGTTGTTTACATGCCAATTCCATATTTTATCTAATCTTAGAAAAGAGGAAGAAACAAACAACATGAAAAAATTACTTAACTACCTTTCTTTAGCTATTTGTCTTAGCCTTTTGTCACTAGTAGTTTCTGTGGAAAGCACCCTTGCCAAGGCACCAGAGTTCCAAGGTGGAGTATCAAATGAATATACATATGAAGAGATTTTCTTCTTAACTGGAACTCCTATTAAATTTACTGGAAAGCCTGTCATTACAGAAAGAGAGAGCAAAAACCAAGTCACTACTACTTATAAATTTAATCTTACCTCCCCTTCTGGCGGCAAGCTAACAAGAAATGTTGTGTATGTGTCTACACTTGAAGCTCATGCAGACAAAGGACAAACTACTTCCAACACCATTGTAAAGAGCTATTCAGAAAAGATTATTATTGGGCAAGAAACTTATACACTTGATGACTATCAGTTCTCTAAAGCTTCTGTCATTGATAATAGACCAGCAACCGATTACTATTCTGGTAATATCTCCGGAAGAAAGACTTACATTAAAAGTACTAAAGGAGCAGGATCCAATACCTATAAAGAAACTATCACGATGTTTATGAGTGGAAGAGATATGGGATACAAAAACTTCTGGGGGGCTACGGAGACTCAGTTAATGGATTACGAAATTATCACTCCATACGGTACAGCTTTTATTACAAGTAAGGTTTCAGACAGCAAATCGAAGATATTGCAATACGAGCCTAATCCTCCCACTCTATCAAGCTTTGTTGGAGGCCACTCGGTTATCAATTCTAGCAATATGATTGCAGAGTATACGTATGATATACCTTTTGCAAGATATACCGCACAAAAAGGAAAAATAAATCTAACGCAAGAAAACCTACCGACAGTAGAAAGATTAATAGTCCCAAAATTTAGAGACCTATCTAATCACTGGGCAAAGGATGAGATTGAGAAGCTTTATTCATTAGGTATATTAGATGAATCTAGTCAGTTCTTTTCTCCGAATACACCGATGAAAAGATATCAATTCACCGTAGGAGTACTAAAAGCAGTCGACCTACGAGTTTTAGAACAACCGAAAGCAAAAAAAATCCCGAGTAAAGCAATTTTTAAGGACTTAAATGCGAAAGATCCTGACTATCTTTACATTGAAAGTGCAGTGGAAAAAGGAATTATTAATGGAGTCAATCCTACTACCTTTGCTCCAAACCAACCCATTAAACGTGCACAGGCTGTGGCTATCCTAGTTCGTGCCCTTGGATTAGAAGGAAGAGCGCCAAGTCCAGGCTTTAAAACAAATTATGTAGATGATAAAAAAATACCTGCCTATGCAAAGGACAGTATTTATGTAGCAACAGAGCTCGGACTAATAAGTGGAGATGAGAAAAATCGCTTCAACCCAAACCAACCGCTCACAAGAGCACAGGCGTCTGCTATCATCTCTCGTTTCTTGAACTTCTTGGAAGCAGATTTGAAACAAAATTATCGTGATGACATGCTCTTTTTTGACTAAGTGGAAGGAATGACTTAAATGAAAGCTTGTAAAAAAAATATATTGCTTCTATTTTTACTATTTTTGCTAATCCCAAGCTACACGGCAGTAAACGCTGCCAGCCTTTATAAGGATGTTAACAAAAATTATTGGGCATACAGCTCCATCGAGTGGGCCACAAATAAAGGGATAATGGCAGGGTACCCTGATGGCACATTTGGGCCAACAAAAGAAATGACAGAATCACAATTAGTATCTATACTAACAAAATTTGACAGCTCTTATAAAAGAGTTAGTCCCTATATTGCAAAGTCTGGGGAATCAAGCTCTGCAGGCTATTATCGTTATTTTAAAAGTAAACAGATCCCTTTAGCTGGGCTCTCTGATACTAAACAAAGAAACAAACCAATTACACGCGGACAATTTGCTAAAATTATAGCCGCAGCAGATGGGCATAAGCTTACAGAAAAATTTGCTGTTGAATACTTGTATAGCCAAGGACTTTCCAATGGGACTAGCGGCAAAAAGACATATGAGGATTTTCAACCAAAACGCAAACTTACCAGGGCCGATGCAATTGTCTATTTGAACCGCCTTGACAATCGAGGAACCTATAAAATAACAGGTATTAAAACTAATGGGAATATAGCTGATGTACCCGCAGACTTCCCAGACCAAGGCACGATAGTTTTTCCAAATCCAACACAGCCAGGCGCAACCAAGCCACCAGCTTCTGGTAATGATACTAGAGTAGCCGCAGTTGATATAGATAGCCCTGCCTTAATAGCTAATGGGGTAGACTCCGGATTTATTACTATAACACTTAAGGATTGTTACGGTAATCCTATTTCCTATGATCAATCAATTCCATTAGTTGTTCGATCTGCACTAGGGGCTTCCATCTCAACAGAGCAAGGCGGTAAAGTAAATTCTTATACTACACTTTACACAGATGGCCCAGATATAACCGCTAATATTACGGCTATCAAGTCGACCAAAACAGTGACCGATACTATCTCCTTTACAATAAGCGATAGCAATTATACAGGAGTTAATATGTCCTGCTATCGAAATCCTGTTAACGTAAAAATCGCTTACGAACCGAAGGCGGAGCTACGTATTGAACATGAGACGTATAATTGGGGTTATGATGTTAAAGGCCAAACTATTCAAGTCAAGGCTACCATTGTCCGTCCTGGTGGAGAAGTGATTACGGATTACAATGGGAAGGTTACATTCACCTCTCCAAATTTAAATTTTACTAGCAATGAAGTAGCCTTTATCAATGGAGTAGCAAGAGCAACAGTTGAAAACTCAACCAATAGAGGATATAACCAATTCACTGCCTCGATCACACAGGCTGATCCAAGATATAACGCAGTAGTTGGAGCAGTTACTAAAAGTCAAACGCAGGAAGTATATATAGACCAGCCATTATCGATTAATTATAGCTGTCCTAGAAACTTTGAGGTTGGATTCATTATTGACTCTTCAGCTAGCATGCTGCGAAATGATCCAGATCGACTAAGGGTATCTAAATCCCAGGAGATGATTACGAAGCTAGGTGCAGCTTATAACGTCGGCAGCCATTTTAATGCAAAGGGATACCTGCTTGCTACAGGAAACCAGTATACAGTTAGCTCCTCCTTCCAAAATGTAACCCAATCCGGAGGAACAAACATTATTGCTGGATTAGACCTAGCAATTGATAGGTTCTCAGCTAACCAGACACCAAAAATCGCTATCTTACTAACTGATGGTAAATCTAATACGAACAAGGTAGTATCCCTTATTCAAAAGGCAAGAGATCGTAACGTGACTATTTATACAATTGGCTTAGGAGATAAAAGCCAGTTAAATGAGGAATTTTTAGACCAGTTGGCGAACAGCACAGGAGGAAGCTACTTCCATGTTGAAAAGAGTAGAGATATTTTCACTGCTTATCAAACCATTATCAATGAAGTAACATGTGCGACGCCACCGCCTAGCTGCTCTTATTTTAATCAAGGCTTTATAACGCCTACCATTAGACTAACAAGCAGTAATTTATATATGAATACATTTATGGATAATAATTGTGGGGCGACTGCTCGAGTAATTGTTCGCTTCTCGTCCTTAGAAGGAAATATTGATTATGAATTAATTGACCGTGGACAAAACTATTATGCTATAGAAAAAGGAAGCTATGAAATTGCAAATCTCTCTCTATTCTCTGAAGGTAAATTTATCGCCTACGATGAATATGGCAACATTATTGGAGAACAGATAGTGAACATTAGTAATTAATTAGCACAAAAAGGATTGGAACAAGTTGTTCCAATCCTTTTTAGATGATTCTTGTTGTGGTGGCTGAGGTGCTACCTCTCGCCGTTCCCCATTTGCTTGTCGGGGCAGACAAAGGCGCTTGCGCTTTTCTATACAAATATTAACCATAAGATCATTGTGACGATGATCGTGGTGACACCTTGTAGTAATGTCGCTACAGTTTGTGCTTTATAGGCATCTGTCACCTTCATTCCGCTAAACTGTGTTACAACCCAGAAGTAACTATCATTAACATGGCTCACTGTCATCGCTCCGGCACCAATGGCCATTACTACTAACGCTAACGGAAGTGCTCCAGAAATATCTAATGTAGCTAGCATTGGATATACCAATGTGGATGTGACAACTAACGCCGTAGTGGAAGAGCCCTGTGCAGTTTTTAGAGCTGCAGCGATTAAGAATGGCACTAGCAGGAACATTGCGCCACTGCCTAATGCAGTTAAATCCATTTTTTCTAATAATCCTTGTACCCCTGAATCTTTAATTACCGTACCAAAGGCGCCCCCTGCTCCGGTTATTAGTAAAATTGGTGCAGCTTCCTTTAAGCTCTCTCCGATCCATCCTGTAAGTGTCTTTTCACTAATCTCCGGAAGTAACAAGAAGGAAGCCAGCACTCCAAACAGTAAGGCAACAGTTGGTGCGCCTAGAAATTGTAGAAAGTTTGATAAGGCCGAATCGTCTAATACTAGCTTAGCCGTTGAACCTATTCCTATTAGAACAATCGGTAAAACGATGGGAAGGAAAGCCTTGAAGGTAGATGGCATTTTCCCAAAGGACTTTATCACTTCCTCGTAATCTAAAGCCTCTTCCTTGTCTGCCGGAACATCGATTTTTGTTCCTACCTTAATAGCCCAAAAATAACCGACTATTACCGCTGGAATGGCTACCAATAATCCTACTAAAATAATGGTGCCTAAGTAATCCGTTGCTCCAATATTACCCGCGGCCGCAATAGGACCAGGAGTTGGAGGGACTAATGTATGAGTTGCATATAATCCTGTAGAAAGTGCGATAGCCATAGAAGCAACCTTTACTTTCGCTCTTTTTGCTAATGATTTTTTCAAGCTTGATAGAATAACAAACCCAGAATCACAAAAAACAGGGATAGAAACAATATAACCTATTATTGACATTGCCAACTGTGGTCTTTTTTCTCCTAAGAGTCTTAAAACAACCTCTGCTAGTCTGTATGCTGCTCCAGACTTTTCTAAGATGACCCCAATAATTGTTCCCGCAACAATAACAATTCCGATACTAGTCATCAGATTACCGAAGCCTGTATTGATTGTAGAAACAACAGTTAGCAATGGCATGCCAGATGCTATCCCTACAAAAAATGCACTAATTAGTAAGGATAAAAACGGGTGAATCTTAAACACAGCAGTAGCTAACACAACAAACAATACACCTATAAAAATAATAACGAATAACATTTGCCTTACCCCTCTTTCTCTAAAATAGATTGTATGATTTCTTTCGTGCGTAACCTTACATAATGACCAGGATTACGGAGGGAATCCTTTTGTGTAACTGTTTCTCCTACTACACTAGCAATCTTCCAAAAGTGAGGAGAAAGCAGCTCTTCTTCTTCTATTACTCCAGATATTAAAATAGTAGGTATTCCATATTCACGTGCAATATTAGCAACACCTAGTGGCGCTTTACCCGAAAGAGTCTGAAAGTCACTCTTCCCTTCGCCTGTAATAACGAGGTCAGCTTGTTGAATCATCTCTCTAAAATGTATTGTTTCCATGACTACATCTATGCCTGGTTTTAATTTAACTGGGAAAAAAGATAGTAAGGCACCGCCTACTCCTCCCGCAGCTCCTGCTCCTGGATATTCATGAATGCGGAATCCTGTTGTACTCTCTATTTTATCTGCTAAATCTTCCAGCTTCTTATCCAATATGTCTATATCCTCTGGCCTTACACCTTTCTGAGGACCAAAAACTGCTGTCGCACCATTTCTACCGATAAATGGATTATCAACATCACATGCAACTGTAAACCTTGATTCATTTATTCTATGGTCTAAGCGAGTTGTATCAATCTCTTGTAATTCCGTTGTTAGAAACTCTCCTGGAGGGATATCCTCCCCTGTTATACTTCGCAGCCTAGCACCTAGCGCCTGGAGCATTCCAGCTCCCCCGTCATTGGTTGCACTACCACCTATACCAATGATGAAGCTTCGGTACCCTTGCTCTAATGCATGTAAAATTATTTCTCCAGTCCCATAGCTACTAGCCTTTAACGGATTTCTCTCCTGTTCGTTGACTAAAGTAAGTCCCGAAGCTCTTGCCATCTCTATTACACAGGTTTTGCCGTCACCAAGAATTCCATAACTGGCCTCTATCAATCTTCCTAAAGGATCGTGGACTTGAGTCGAAACCATTTGTCCATATGTCGCTTCTACAAGAGATTCTAATGTACCTTCCCCACCGTCTGCTACAGGTAGTAGTACAGTTTCGACTTTAGCATTTACTTCCTTTATTCCACTTACCATTTCAGCAGCTACCTCGGCAGCTGTTAAGGAACCCTTGAAAGAGTCCGGACTTACAACGATTTTCATAGGTTTACCTCCATTTTATAAAAGCGCTTTCAAAAATTATAGTGCAAATTGAAAGAAAATACATTATACTTTAAGTATAAATTTACTGTATTATAACAGCTTGTTTTTTATACATTGAGGTGAAATGATGATTACGAAACAATTAGCCAATCAAATCGTTGAACAAACGATGCTACGACTTCATCGAAATATTAATGTCATGCAAACCAATGGAGTAATATTAGCTTCAGGTGATCATTTGCGCATAAATAGTATTCATGAGGGGGCAATCGAAGTTACTCGGACATTACTTCCGCTTCATATTACCAAAAGCAATAATCATCTGTTTCCACATTCAAAGCCGGGAATTAACATGCCTATTTTCTTTCAAAAGGAGCTCGTTGGAGTAATTGGGATAACTGGTGATCCGGAGGAGCTAGTAGAGTTTGCCAACCTTGTACAATTGACAACGGAAATGATGGTTCATCAGACCTTAATAGTTTCTGAGCGAGAGTGGAAAAGAAAGCTTCAGGAGATGATATTTGAAGAATTACTGAGTGGACAAACATCCAAAAAGTTACTGGTCGAGCGATTAAAAAAACTTGGATTTAAGAATGTTCCTCCATACTATGCAATGATGTTAGAAATTAATCCAGAAACGAGCTCCTACCAAAGCATATTACAGGAAATCGAGATATTATTTCCAAAAGGGACAGTACTAGTGGGCCATTACCAGGCAAAGGAACACTTTATACTAGTATCCAGCTTAACAAAGTTAGAGTTTAGTCATACTTTAAAAAACTTTCTCTCAAGTATGCAAAAATTCCATATACTGCCAATAGGCGTAGGGCAAGAAGTAGAATCGTTAGATCAAGTACTACATGCTTATAAAACAGCTAAAGTAGCTTATGAGTACGGAAATGATAAAAACGATGTAAAGCATTTTGAAGAGGCAGAGCTTTTCTATCTGTTAAAGAATAAAGAAACACCAGAGGTAAAGCATTTTACAAGTAGACTTCTTGCAACTCTCGATAATAAGCTTATACATACCTTACAAGTATACTTTCATGCTAACCAACAACTTCTTATTAGCGCTGACGAGTTAAACATTCACCGACACACACTAACTTACCGGTTACAGAAAGTGAAAGAGCTCACTGGCTATGATCCATCAGTTTTTCAAGAAGCTCTTCTGTTACAAATAGCGCTGTGGCTACAAAAGTAATAAAGGAGCCGTCTGAAAAGTTTTGAGACGGCTCCTTTGCGACGAGGATGGTGGCATTTTGATGCGACCACCACAGGAGCAATGCTACCTAGCGGATATCTGTAAAAGAAGGAAGGGGTGTCCCATAAGTTTTTTACTTATGGGACACCCCCTACGATTTTATTATTATTTTTTTGCTACTGATATAGTGGCTACTCTCTTAGAGCCAACATATTTTTTACCCCAATAGTATGGGTCATTAAGCTTATCTACACGAACACCCTTTGATGTAGATGCATGGATAAACTTGCCGTTTCCTATGTACATCCCTACGTGCGATACACCTTTACCTGAAGTATTAAAAAATACTAAATCTCCAGTTTTTAAATCAGCTTTTTTGACGCTTTTCCCAGTGCTATACATCCCTGAAGCGGTTCTCGGTAATTTTACACCGTTTGCCTTATATACATAGCCTACAAATCCAGAACAATCAAATCCTGCCTTCGTTGTCCCACCATAACTATATTTAATTCCAACTAAATTTTTCGCACTCGATACTATTTTTGTTGATGATACAGAAGAAGCAGCTTCTGCTGTATTTCCTCCAAATGTTCCCGCGGCTAAAACCAATGATAAACTAAAAATTGTAATGATTTTTTTAAACAAAGAAGTCAAAATCCAAGTTCCCCCGTAGCTGTAGATTGAAAAATAATGCTAAATTATTCACAAAATTTATCTATACCCATCCTAACACGTTTAAAACAATAACGAGTTTACAGTTATGTAACAATCATATTACAGAGTACAAAAAAACATTTTGTAATACTAATCTTTATTCACAGGATACTTAACAAACTTTCCTTTATTCTGGAATAACTTCCTGTTTCACTTCACTTCTTCCATTATTAATTTAAAATATTCCAACAACTAATTGATGAAGTATTGTTTTTTCAGTATAATAAACAAATTAGAAACTCAGAAAAGAGGAGGAGAAATAGATGGCTAAAGAAAACAGTATTGAAAAAAAGTTTAACATACCACATGTTTATGTAATCTTATTTTCATTAATTATTATCGCTGCTATTTTCACGTATATATTACCCGCAGGAGAATATGAAAGAATAGTAGATGATGCAGGTAGAACAGTCGTAGTACCTGATACATATACAGAGACAGATTCTACCCCAGCTGGTTTCTGGTCCATCTTTCAAGCTGTACATAAAGGAATGGTCAATTCAGCAGGAATTATATTTTATATATTCATTGTAGGAGGATCATTTGGTATATTACAAACCACCGGTGCTATCGAGGCAGCAGTCGGTACAATCTCTCAAAAGCTAAAGGGCAAAGAAATATTCCTTATTCCTATTTTGATGACTTTTTTTGCGTTATCTGGAGCTATGCTTGGTTTAGCGGAAGAGACAATTCCTTATATAACAATTTTGGTACCTCTCATGCTACTTATTGGTTATGATTCAATAGTCGGAGCAGCAGTTGTACTAGTAGGAACCTCTGCAGGATTTACAGCTGCCTTTATGAATCCCTTTACCGTAGGGGTCGCACAGGGTATAGCCGAAGTGCCTCTTTTTTCGGGTCTATACCTTCGAGTAATTTTCTTTGTAGTTTTCCTACTAATTAGTATTTGGTATGTGATGAGATATGCGAATAAAATCAAAAAGGATCCAAGTAAAAGTCTTCTCTATAAGGAAGTGAGTAAGGAGGATTTTGCCATCCCTGAAAACCTTGCTAAATTAACCGGGAGACATAAAATTATCTTTGGTGTACTATTAGCAACACTAGTAACTCTCGCATTCGGTGTCATCCAATTTGGATGGTATCTTTCTGAAATTGCTGGTTTATTTTTATTAATGGGAATCATAATTGGCCTAGTAGGAAAAATGAACTTCAGTCAAATTTCCGAGTCTTTCATCAAAGGATGTAGCGTTCTAGTAATGGGAGCACTCGTTGTAGGAGTAGCTAACGGAATCTTAGTTGTTTTGCAGGACGGCAAAATAATGGATACTATTTTATATGGCTTCTCCTCCTCCATCGGTGAAATGCCGTCAGGATTTGCAGCATTTGGTATGTATATTGTTCAATGCTTACTAAACTTTATTATTCCATCGGGAAGTGGCCAAGCCGCGCTTACTATGCCAATCATGGCACCATTATCCGATTTAGTTGGAGTTACACGTCAAACTGCAGTTCTAGCCTTCCAGTTTGGAGATGGCATTTCGAATATATTTACGCCAACCTCTGGCTATTTTATGGCCGGACTTGCTCTAGCAAAAATTTCATGGATTAAGTGGGTAAAATGGATTTTCCCATTAATCCTCATTCAATACACGCTAGGAGCGATATTTGTAACAATTGCACATTATATCGGCTACGCTTGATAAGAAAATCGCAAGCGCCTACCCCGACTCGCAAACAGGTAACAGCTAGGAGGCCACGTCCCCACAGCTGGACAATAATTACTGAGAAATTATCTACTTTCTTATCTATTAAAAAAGGAATGATTTAATTGAAACCGACAGCTACATTAACTAACTGGGTACTAGAGCAACGACGTTATTTGCACAAACACCCCGAGCTTTCTCACCAAGAAGTCGAAACAAAGGCGTATATTACAGCTAGACTTCATGAAATGGGCATAGAGACATACACCATCACAGGTAAGGATGTCGTCGGAATTATTAAAGGGGAGCATCCTGGCAAAACAGTTGCGATTCGCTCCGATATGGATGCTCTGCCAATATTAGAAGAAACCGGCTTAGATTTCTCATCTGTGAATAAAGGAGTTATGCATGCTTGTGGACATGATGGGCATATGTCCATTCTTCTTGGTATTGCCAAAACATTAGTCGAACATACAGCTTCTATTCACGGCACTATCCACCTCCTATTCCAGCACGCAGAGGAAGAAGTACCTGGCGGTGCAGTAGAAATTGTAGCGGCGAACGGTTTAAAGGAGCATGGGATAGAAAAAATATTCGGTTACCACTTATGGCAGCCTTTACAAAGTGGATTAATAGGTGTCCGCACTGGCCCTACTATGGCTGGCGTTGATCGCTTTGAAATAAATATTTACGGAAAAGGTGGTCATGGCTCGATGCCAGAGCAAACCATTGACCCTACTCTAGTAATTTCTACTATCATTACACAGCTCCATACCATTATCAGTAGAAGCATACAAGCCGTAGAACCTGCTGTATTAAGTATTGGGGAGCTTCGGTCAGGAACTAGCTATAACATTATTCCTGATACTGCCTATGCTTCCGGTACCGTTCGTTACTTTAATAAAGAAACATCCTACCTAATTAAGCAGCGTATAGATGAGATTATAAGTGGAGTGTGCAAATCCTTCGGAGCAACATATGACTTAAACTATATTCATGGTGACCCTCCGGTTATAAATGACAAAGAGCTAACTACTTTTATTCAACAAAGCGCTATTTCTCTATATGGAGAAGATAGAGTAGTTGAGAATGCTCCAATTTTAGGCAGTGAGGATTTCGCTTACTATTCTCATGAAATCCCAGCCTCCTTCACCTTTATTGGCGTAGGAAAACCAGAAGCTCCTTATGGACATCATCATCCAAAGTTTGATATTGATGAAGAGATGCTTCCAGTTGGAGTAGAGTTATTTACAAATGCCGTTCTAAATTATCTTAAGGAAGCTGCTGTCGATGAGAATTAAATCAATTGAAGTGTTCGCTATAAGACTTCCGCTAATCTCACCATTTATCGTAAGCTATCATACGTACCATGACATGCCATCAATTATTGTGAAAATAGAAACTGAATGTGGGTTAGAAGGCTATGGAGAGGCAACACCAGATGAACATGTTACGGGTGAAACCTGGGAGAGCACCTATGCAGTGCTCACCAAAACTCTTGCACCTGCTCTATTAGGAACTAACCCTTTTCAAATAGAGAAACTCCATGACCAGATGAATAAGCTGGTACTTGGAGTTCCTTCTGCCAAGGCCGCAATAGATATCGCCTGCTATGATGTAATGGGAAAAGCAACTGGACAGCCAGTATACAATCTGTTAGGTGGTAAATATCATGATACCTTAGAGATTCCAAAGGTTATTAGTATCCTAACTCCAACAGAAATGGCTTTGGAGGCTAAACAGGCAATAGAAGAAGGCTATAAAACTCTTAAACTAAAGGTTGGCACTGATTATAAATTGGACGTTGAAAGAATTAAAGCCGTGCGTAACGAAGTTGGTGAGGATATTGCATTAAAGGTGGATGCCAATCAAGGCTGGATTACTAGCAGTAACTCCCTTTATGTTCTGGACCGAATCCGTGATACACAAATTGACTGGATTGAACAGCCTGTCAAAGCAGATGACCTAGACGCTTTGCGAGAAGTAAAACAAAAGACCTCTATTCCAGTAATGGTAGATGAAGGTATTCACGGAACAAAAGATTTGAAAGAAGTTATGGTGAAGAGAGCAGCTGATAAGATTAATATCAAATTGATGAAATGTGGAGGTCTTTACCCTGCCTCCCAGCTAGTACACCAAGCTGAAATGGGTGGATTAGATTGTCAAGTTGGCTCTATGGTAGAATCAGCCATCGCCTCTGCAGCAGGATTACATCTTTCTATTGCAAAGAAAAATATTCATAGCAATGAATTAGTCGGGCCATTAATGTTTCAAAAAGATATCGCTAGCTTAAACTACGATATTCCATTTGTACACCTATCCACTGAACCCGGATTAGGAATCCGCGTCGACAAAGCTATATTAAAGGAATTAACCTCCTACTCGTTGGAAATAAAGGAAAGCGCAAGCGTCTAAGTCTACCCTGACTAGCAAATGGGGAAAGTAAGCACGGAAGGAAAACTAAGAACGTCACATCGTGTGACAACGTTTTTCTGACCAACATCCTGTTGGTCCTCGAGGGACAAGGCTGCTTGCACTAGACAATAATTATGGAGAAAATATATGCTTTTTATCATTTAAAATGATGTTGAAGACCATAGATGTTTATGGTCTCAGACTATAGACAAACTCCAGAAATTTTGGAGTTTGTCTACAGTCTTTTTTCTTTTAAAATAGAAGTAACGCGAGGAAGAGTTGATTTCCGCTACGAACGGACGCTTTTCGCGGGCACGACTTCAGCCGCTTCCCTCGCTGCGCTCAGTCCAGGGTCTTCAGCTCGCGCTGTCCCGCTGGAGACACCGTTCTTCACTCCAATCAACGGCACCCCCTATAAAATGAATGAGGTGATGGATATGATGACGAAAAATCAAATCAATGAACGAGAACAATTAGAAATCTTG
>CAKQHO010000053.1 GCA_934234185.1 uncultured Psychrobacillus sp.
TGATTTAGGAGAGGTAAATATGAGGTGCCCAGCTTGTCAGTTTAACGGAACGAAAGTTGTCGATTCACGTCCAGTGGATGACAATAAAGCAATTAGAAGAAGAAGGGAATGTGAGGATTGCGGTTTTCGTTTTACTACATTTGAAAAGGTAGAGGAAACCCCACTAATCGTAGTGAAAAAGGACGGTTCACGTGAGGAATTTAGTCGAGAAAAGGTATTGCGCGGACTTATTCGAGCTTGTGAAAAGAGACCTGTTGCGCTGGATCAATTAGAGGATGTCGTTTTTTTTATTGAAAAGGAGCTTAGAAGAACAGGGAACTCGGAAATCAAGTCTGAAGAGGTTGGAGAAAAGGTAATGGACAAGCTTGCTGAAATAGATGAGGTAGCCTATGTACGTTTCGCTTCTGTTTATCGTCAATTCAAGGATATTAATGTGTTTATTGATGAACTAAAGGAAATACTAAAAAAGAATCCTTCGCTATAACAAAGGAGAGTAGGTGAATAGAACATGTTATATAAAGAGCTGAATCCTACTGATTCATATAAAATTCGCTTGCCATATTCTTTTTCGGACTATGATCGTCAACTATTAACGTTGTTTTATCAGCCTCTAGTTGGTGCAGAAGGGATAAGTCTATATTTAACTCTATGGGCAGATGGAGAATTAAAAGAAGATAACGGATGGGCACACTATCACTTAATGAACGTATTAGGTGTGTCGCTAGGAAAAATCTTTCAAGCTAGAATATCCCTAGAAGCAATCGGCTTGCTGAAAACGTGGCAAAAGTCAGATGAAAACGGTAGAATGTTTTACTATGAATTAGAAGCTCCTCTAGACCCCGAATCCTTTTTAAAGGATCCCTTGCTATCGATGTTTTTGCTAAACAAGATAGGGGAACAAGCATATAAACAGCTACGAAGCAGATACATACAAAAGGCTGGCTGGAATGAAGGATACAGAGAGGTATCTCGAACGTTTTTAGATGTCTTTAAGCCGTCTACAAAAGGCGAAAGTGCGATTTCTATAGAAGAGGAGTATCAGTCTAAAAGAAAAACTGGAAAAATACCCTTTTACTATGAAAACTTCGACTTTGCTTTATTGCAGGAGGGTTTATCGGAGCAGCTAGTGCCTAAATCCGCTCTATCGTTTGAGGCGAAGGAGATAATTTCGAAACTAGCATATCTTTACAATTTAGGACCAATCGAAATGCAAAAAGTGGTCATTTTGGCTTTGGATGAGGAGCTACGTCTTTCAGAGGCAAGACTTACTAAAGCTTGTGCGGAATATTATAAGCTGACTGTTTCTAAAACTGCTCCCGTACTAGAAAAAATTCAACCAAACGTGACTGTTCCGATACCTGAAAAGCAAATGACCAAGGAAGAGGAGCTGCTTTTTTATTTGGAAAACACGCCACCAGTTGTGGTGTTAAAGGATATAGCGAATGGAAAAGAGCCAATCCTGGCAGATGTTCAGTTAGCGAATTATTTTGTAACTCACTACAATATGCCTATGGGTGTGGTGAATGTTCTGCTACAATATGTCTTGCTACGAACAGACATGAAGCTAACAAAAAATTATGCAGAAAAGATAGCTTCTCACTGGATGCGTAAGGATGTAAAAACCGCAAAGGAAGCAATGGAGCTTGCTCGAAACGAGCATGAACAATATCTTAAATGGAAAAACGAAGGTCCCAGCACGAAAACATATACGAAAAAGCCTACTAGAGAAGAAAAGGTGCCAGACTGGTTTTATAAAAAGGATGGTCAGCTTAAACAATCTGGTAAGGAAACGAATGGTATTCAAGATATCGATGCTGAGCGTGAAAAGCTAATGGCTGAACTAGGTATAAAAAGGTAGGTGAAATTAGATGGAACGGATAAATGAAACGCTTAAGAGAGTAATTACTCCTGAAATTTCCTCTAAGTTAGATGAGCTGCAGCGTGAGGTACTAGAGGATCCTGAAATCCAGAAGTTTATAGAGGAAAATGCAGAGTCCCTTTCCAAGCAAATTGTCAGTAGAAGCTTAAATAAGCTATATGAATTTAAGTCTCAGTCGCATCATTGTGTTGACTGCCCCTCATTGGGGGAATGCGTTAATTTAATGAAGGGTTATGAACCAAAGCTAGTTTTAGATCGGAACCTCATTGATACAGAATATATCCGCTGTAAGCGAGGAGTAATTGAGGATGAACGACGCAAAGTTTCTTCCATGATAGATAGTATGCATATGCCAAAAGAAGTAATGGAGGCTAGTTTATCTAGTATTGACCTAGAGGACGGAAGTAGAGTGGTAGCAGTCCGTGCATCAAAGGATTTCCTAAATGAGTGGGAGAAAACGAATGTTTTACCCGCAAAGGGCTTATATATTCACGGGAAATTTGGAGTTGGAAAGTCTTACTTACTTGGTGCTCTTGCAAACGAATTGGCTGCCAGGCATATACATTCGGTGGTCATCTATGTACCAGAATTTTTACGAGAAATGAAGCAAGCTATTCAAGACCACTCCTTGTCTGAAAAAATTGAATTTGTGAAAAAGGCTCCAGTTCTCATGTTAGATGATATTGGAGCAGAAGCTATGACAAGTTGGACGCGAGACGAGATTATTGGCACGATCCTGCATTATAGAATGTCGGAACGTTTACCTACTTTCATGACATCTAATTTTAATTATGAAGAGTTAGAACACCATCTTTCCGTGACTCAAAGAGGTGAAAAAGAGGTCGTTAAGGCAGGGCGTATTATGGAACGCATACGAACTTTAACGAAGCCTATTGCTCTGCACGGCAAGAATTGGAGAGAGTTATAAGATAATTTGCTTGAATAGGGTTGCCAATGTACTTTTCCTGACGTATAATCATTTTCATAAAGAATAAGTAAATGCCTTGATGAGGACAACAATCAGTTTGTACGACTTTATAGAGAGAGAAGCCTTGGCTGTAAGCTTCTTAAGTATCGGCAATCGATTTACCACCTCTGAGCAGTGACTGTGAAGAAATATAGCAGTCAACCGGTCACCGACCCGTTAGTCGATGCAGAGCTTCGTCTATTATTTAATAGACTGAAGAAGGGTGGAACCACGAACGTACCTCGTCCCTTTTATAGGGAGGAGGTTTTTTATTTTGTAAAAAACTTTCCTATTATCAATCATTTCACATGAAGGAGTGTCACAAATGGCAGAATTAATTAAATTAACATTTCCTGATGGAGCAGTAAAGGAGTTTCCTGCTGGAACATCTACAGAGGATATAGCACAATCTATCAGCCCTGGCTTACGTAAAAAAGCATTAGCTGGAAAACTAAGTGGAACTTTAATCGATTTGAAAACTCCCATTACAGAAGACGGGGAAATTGCAATTATTACACCTGAATCAGAAGAAGCATTAGAAATTCTTCGCCACAGTACTGCACACTTACTTGCTCAAGCGGTAAAGCGTCTATTTAAAGATGTGAAGCTTGGAGTAGGACCGGTAATTGAGGGAGGTTTTTACTATGATGTAGATTCTCCAGAGCCAATTACTGCAGATGATTTAGCATTAATTGAAAAAGAAATGAAAAAAATTATTAATGAAAATTTTGAAGTTATTCGTCACGACGTATCTCGTCAAGAGGCATACAATCGCTTTAAGGAAATTGATGATGAATATAAATTAGAGCTTTTAGAAGCAATACCAGAGGATGAGCAGGTTTCTATCTATGAGCAAGGTGACTTCTTCGACCTTTGCCGTGGAGTGCATGTTCCGTCTACTGGGAAGCTAAAAGAATTTAAACTACTAAGCATTGCAGGGGCATACTGGCGTGGAAATAGCGACAATAAAATGCTTCAACGTATTTACGGAACAGCTTTCTTTAAAAAAGAGGATCTTCAAGAGCATCTTCGACTGTTGGAAGAGGCAAAAGAACGTGACCATCGTAAAATTGGTAAGGAATTAGATTTATTCATGAACTCACAAAAGGTTGGGCAAGGTCTTCCTTTATGGTTACCAAATGGTGCAACTATTCGTCGTGTTATTGAGCGCTACATTGTAGACAAGGAATTGAAGCTTGGCTATAAGCATGTGTACACTCCTGTGCTAGGTTCAAAAGAGCTTTATGAGACATCAGGTCACTGGGATCATTACCAAGATTCTATGTTCCCACCAATGGAAATGGATAACGAAACTCTTGTATTACGCCCAATGAACTGCCCTCACCACATGATGGTATTTAAAAATGGCATGCATTCATATCGTAATCTTCCATTACGTATAGCAGAGCTTGGAACGATGCACCGCTATGAAATGTCCGGAGCTGTTTCTGGTTTACAGCGTGTACGTGGGATGACTTTGAATGATGCACATATTTTCGTTCGTCCGGATCAAATCAAAGCTGAGTTCAAAAAGGTAGTAGAGCTAATTGTTTCTGTTTATAAGGATTTTAACCTAGATGATTATTCGTTCCGTTTATCTTACAGAGATCCAGAGGATACTGAAAAGTACTTTGATGATGATGAAATGTGGGAAAAAGCACAAAGTATGTTGAAGGAAGCAATGGACGAGCTTGGTTTTAACTACTTTGAGGCAGACGGAGAAGCGGCATTCTATGGTCCAAAATTAGATGTTCAAGTAAAAACAGCAATTGGGAAAGAAGAAACCCTTTCAACTGTACAGTTGGATTTCTTATTGCCGGAGCGTTTTGACTTAACATATGTAGGGGAAGATGGTAAGCCTCATCGTCCTGTGGTTATCCACCGTGGAGTCGTTTCTACTATGGAACGCTTTGTTGCTTTCTTAATTGAAGAATATAAAGGGGCATTCCCAACATGGTTAGCGCCGGTACAAGTAGAACTTATCCCTGTGTCTAACGAAGTTCATTATGAATATGCAAAAGAAGTAGAAGAAAAATTAGTGGCTGCTGGTTTACGAGTAGAAATGGATGATCGAGAAGAGAAACTTGGTTATAAAATTCGTGAGGCACAAATGCAAAAAATCCCTTACATGCTAGTATTGGGAGATAAAGAATTAGAAGCTGGAACAGTAAATGTTCGTAAATATGGAGAACAGAAATCCGAAAGTATTCCTTTCGATGAGTTCCTAGCTCGTCTTACAGAAGAAATTACACATGTGTAAACATAGCTGTTGACATAGTATCTTCTGGATGGTATAGTTATTAAGGTTATTGAATACAAGTTTGTGGTATAAGAAGAGGCTGCCCGCTTCTCACCTGCTCGACACCTTAAGTTGTTGACTGGTAAGCACACGATCGACTGTAACATGCAGTGAGCTGCATGTTCTCATATCGGCGGGCAGACAATTATGTCTGCTCGCTTTTTTAATGGATCGCAAACGGCGTAACTAATTCGTTTCTACGGAATTTATGCCCAAACCATGTATTCGCGACAATATCTGGAGGTGGATTGTTATTAGCAAAGACATGTATGTGAACGATGGCATTCGAGCACGCGAGCTACGCGTTATTGACCAAAATGGAGAACAATTAGGTTTAAAAACTCGTAATGAAGCACTTGAAATTGCAGGTCGTGTAAATTTGGATCTTGTCCTTGTGGCTCCTCAAGCCAAGCCGCCGGTCGCTCGTATCATGGACTATGGTAAATTCAAATTTGAGCAGCAAAAAAAAGACCGCGAAGTTCGTAAAAATCAAAAGGTCATTGTTATAAAAGAGGTTCGCTTGAGCCCAACAATTGATGAACACGATTTCCAAACGAAATTAAAAAACGCGATCAAGTTCCTTGAAAAGGGAGACAAAGTGAAAGCATCTATCCGTTTTAAAGGACGCGCGATTACTCATAAAGAGATTGGTCAACGTGTATTAGATAGATTTGCTGAAGCTTGTGCGGAAGTATCCACGATCGAAGCTAAACCGAAAATGGATGGCCGTAGCATGTTCTTGGTGCTAGCACCTAAGAACGAAAAACAGTAATAGAGTATAATTGTTTAGGAGGAATTCGACATGCCGAAAATGAAAACTCACCGTGGAGCTGCGAAGCGTTTCAAAAAAACTGGTACTGGTAAATTAAAACATGACCGTGCTTTTGGAAGCCATTTATTCGCTAACAAATCTACTAAAGCTAAACGTCATTTACGTAAAACTAAAGTAGTATCTTCAGGCGATTACAAACGCATCAAAACTTTACTTACTTACATGAAATAATAAGAGAAACTTAAATATTCGATAGAATAGCAGGAGGTAATGATTATGCCACGCGTAAAAGGCGGAACAGTGACGCGCCAGCGTCGTAAAAAGGTATTAAAATTAGCAAAAGGTTATTACGGTTCAAAACATACATTATATAAAGTAGCAAACCAACAGGTTATGAAATCTTTAATGTATGCATACCGTGACCGTCGTCAAAAGAAACGTGATTTCCGTAAATTATGGATCACACGTATCAATGCGGCAGCTCGTATGAACGGACTTTCTTATAGCCGTTTAATGCACGGATTAAAATTAGCTGAAATCGAAGTTAACCGTAAAATGTTAGCTGATTTAGCTGTAACTGATGCAGCAGCATTTACTCAATTAGCAGATGCAGCAAAAAAAGCAATAAGTAAATAAGTAATGCCAAAGCTGATAGAGGAATTCTATCAGCTTTTTATATATGTAAAAATTTCTTATAGAGGGGATAGGAAGCAAAGATGATAAATGTGATTCTTATTTTTATATTGCTAATGTCCATTTCTGCATTTTTCTTAATGGGATATGATAAAGCCCAAGCTAAGAAAAAAGGGTCCAGAGTTTCAGAAAAGACATTATGGACGTTTGCTATTTTCGGAGGAGGAATAGGCGCTTATTTAGGTATGCAGCTATTCCGACATAAGACAAAGCATACAAATTTTCGAGTTGGATTTTTAATGCTCTTACTGGTATATATATTTTTGATTTTCTGGCTCTTGACGGATAAGGAATTGGTAATATTTTAAAGTGGAAGAAGTGCATTCTTTATGCAAGCTTTCCATGGAAGTAAGAGGATGTTGATCATGAAAACGTTGTCATATGAAATGCCCCTCTAAGTTATCTCTTCCAATAAGTAAGCCATCGACGCACGGTTATTCGGTGTCGCTACGATGGCTTACTTGCTCTTCTACCATACTTATCTAGTAATCGATGCCTATCTCTTCATAATATCAGTTATAAATCCTCATTCTTTTATTTTCTTCCATGATCTCATCGGGTATTAGGACTAACCTACATAGTAAAAATCTTAGATCGTCGACCCTCACCATATTTTTCATCATTTGAGAAATAGTCATCTGATTCTGTACAGTAAATACATTTAAGTTAAGTATATATTTATGCTTTTCCTACCTTTGCTTCCTACATTAAAGGATTAATTTTGGTTATGTAATTAAACCATCCAGAAGTTTATTGTATTGATTGGATGGAACGTGGTGTCGCAACAAGAGCTGCGGGAGAGGTCTATCAATGGGCGAAGATAAATGAACCTGACCTGTTTCAACTTATATATGGAGAACTAGAAGGTATGTTTAAAAGGAATTCTCGATATCAAAGTATATTAGAGATGTACCAGGAGATAAATAATCCGGAAGTGATTAAAATGCATCAAAAGATGTATATAAATTCAGCGAGATTAAAAAGTATGGAAGAATATATTGGACTAGACTGGCTTCTGTGGTGGTATCAGCGAAACTTAATTATCTTTACTAATGTAACAGAATTAATTGAAACTGATGATGAACGAATATTGCTAATTATCGGGGGAGCCCATGTAGAAATTTTAAATAACTTTTTACGAGATAGTGATCTAGTAGAAGTAGAAATGGCCCATGATTTTTTATCTTAACCTTTTTCTGAATTGTATTTATTATATAATAATGAGGAAGGGGGATTTATAATGAAACACATTTATGCTTTTGAACAGCCAGATGAAGGTCAGGAATATAAAGAAAGAATAGAAGGCTTTCAGGATAGGCTTTCGGAATTCCAACAGCTCCTAGAAATGAAGTTTGAGTTAAATGATATACCAAAAGGGTATGTTTGGACCTCGGAAGACCTTGCAACTAGCTTTTTCTCTAACCTTCCCATTCCGGCATTTACAAGAAAAGACTTAGTATATATTACACCAGATTTAGATGCCTGGAGAAATTTTTTCTTAAAGGTATATAGCGATATAAAAGATGAAAGTGTCATTCACTATTATCAACATTTAAATGAAGATATTATTTTAACAATAGCTGGACATGAGCTGGTTCACCATCTGGATTTATTTGTGGACGAATTTGAAGAGGAACATTTAGAATCTATTTGGTTCGAAGAGGGCATGTGCGATTACCTTAGCAGAAGATATTTGCTGAGTAATGCTGCGTTTGAGGAAATTTCCTCTGTGGAGCTTGCGGCAGTAAATTACTATAAGGCGCAATTTGGGAATACGAGTATAGATGAATTTGGGACTAGTACATATGAAAAACCGATTACTAATATTATGTTCGAATATAAACGAAGTTTTTTGACGATTAAATTCTTAGTAGAGGAGCGGGCTGGGGGAGATCCTCTTGTCCTATTTAGTGAATACCATAACTGGCATGATCAGGGCAGAAAGAAGCCTCTTGCGGATTATTTCCAAGTGAATCATTTATTTCGCTCTGGAGGAGATTAAATGAGTCGTTTTGTCATTATGACAGTAGGAAAAACACATAGTGGAAAAACTACCTTTGCGAAGGCATTAGAAAAAGAGCTTGCAAACTCGGTGGTAATCGATCAAGATAACCATGCAGAGTTTCTGAAAGCGTATTATCCTAGTTTATTTCATCAAGAAGGAACGAATAAAATCAAATATAGGTTAACACAAACGATGGTGGACTACGTGGTTCGAGATACAAATCACCATATCATTTTGTGCAATTCAAATTATAATAAGCTAGGGCGTAACAAGCTGCTAAATTATTACGAGCAAAATGACTTTATAACCATCCTCGTATTTTTTGATATCCCAGATGAAGTACTTTACGAACGTGTGAAGAACAGCAGTAGAAATACCGATATGTTAAGAACAGCTAAAAGCTTTCTAGAGGTGCTTGATCGCCAAAAGTCTGATATGGAAAAAGAAGAGGTTTGTGCTCCAGTTAAAGGGGAAGCAGATTATTTATTTTCAATCCAGAATGAGCAGGACGTGCAAGTTGTAATGAATGATATAGTGGCAATGGTTAGATAGGAAATATAAAATGCACACAGCTTCTACTATTCGAGAACCTGTGGTGCATTTTTTTAGTATGTGTCGACTTTCCTATTTGCTTATCGGGGACATAGATGCTTTTTTAGAGACTTAATAAAAAATCATTTAACCTCTTTTCCAAAATAATTGGATTATCAAGCCAAGGGTAATGACCTGATTTAGCTATAAGGCTAAAAGTACTATTGGACAAAGACGAAGATAGCTGCAAAGAGTATTTACCCGGTCGGGGATCAGTTTCACCATGAATAAAAAGAGAAGGGAAATGAATGTTGGAAATGCCTGTTATGAATTCCCTGCTCTCTAAGTAGTTGGGAGTTTCTGAAGAAATTTGTTGGTTTACTTCATTATTTACAAAGGGATAATCTACTCGTGGCAGCTTGACATAATTTGCTTGATCAAACAAATCAGTTCTTAGGCTAAGTTCTCGTAATCTCTTTTGGGTATATACTTTTTCATCACCTTTTAACGTGTCTATTATTTTTCGTAAATATAAAAATTCTTCTCTATCTTTTTCGTCCATATAGTTTAATCTATTTTCACGATACTCTGCATGCCAAGCATTATTCACTCCTGTACCCGATATGTAAATTAATGCTTTAACTTTTGAAGGATATTTAGCAGAATATGCTAGAGCCAAAGAAGCGCCCCACGAATGTCCGCATACTACCCAACTATTTATGCCTAAATGAATTCTCAGCTGCTCTAAATCTTCTATAAATGTCTCTATATTATAGGGACCTTTCTTCTCTGATCTCCAGCTTCCTCTTTGCTCATACCGAATAATTTGAAAGATCTCAGCATTTATTAGTTTTCCTAAAGGCTCTAAATAATCATAGGCACCTGGTCCTCCGTGTATGAGAACAATTGGTATGCCTTTTCCTTGTACTAGATGCCAGAGCATCACATTATTTATATGGGATATATTCTGTTCCATATGTTCCTCCTACAACCAAAATAGACTATCTCTCCTTCTAAAGGAGAAGAGATAGTCACTTTTATAAGTTAAGATATCTTTTTATTTTATGCTATGGTTATGCCTCTTCCTTCATTAACTGCTCAATCGGGCTTTTCCAGTTAATTTTAGCAGAAGGGTAATTCATTTTAATTTCGTTTTGAAGAAAATAAAAATCATCTTTTGTGAAGCCGTGTAATTTAGAAGGATCCTTTGTCCACACGAAAATGGAGACTACTTCAAATGCTTGCTCTGTAGTCCCAAGGTATTTTTCTCCTTCAAACATAACGCCCTTATAGGTGATGAAAAAGTTTTTACGAACATTTTTAATGTCATCGTAAAAGTAATAGCTTTCTTTTTCATGTGCTTCATCAAGCTTTCTTTTTGGGTCAAATAAGTAACGTAGAATTTTATAGAAAATGTATATGATAAGTACAATAATGAGCAATCGTAAAATATGGACCAAGAGAATGTCCTCCTTGTAAAATACATGATAAGTGCTATACGATAGAAGAAGTAGTTTGGTTTCAAAATATCTAAAAAAATTTTTAGGAGGACATATGAACTTACAACAGTTATTTCAGATGCAGAAAACTTTAGATCAGTACATAGAATCAAATATGAACATACAAGAGGATGTCTTTCAAAAAAAGGGGCTAGCTCTTCTAATAGAATTATCAGAGCTTGCAAACGAAACGAGATGCTTTAAGTTTTGGAGTAAGAAAGGACCTTCCGAGCGAGCAGTCATATTAGAGGAATACGTAGATTCTATACATTTTCTTTTATCTCTTGGAATCGAAAGAGATTTAGCGGATTTAGAGGAATGGCCGATTGCAGAAGTAGAGGGAGAGCTAACGGCATTATTTTTGGAAACAAGTAACTCTATTCTGTTTTTCTTAAAGAATCCTTCAAAAGAAACATATAAAAAAGTGTGGATATTATATGGCGCTATTGCACAAAAATTAGGCTATACAAACGAGGATGTTTTGAGGGCATATATAGAGAAAAATGAAAAAAACTATGAAAGACAAAAAAATGGCTACTAGACTGTTGTTAATAGGAGTTTTAGTAGGCTTAATAAATTGAAACCAATAGATAAGATATATCGTAAAAAAAGCTAACATTGTTTCAGGGGGTGTCTTATGAAAAAAAGTATCGTTTCCGTCTTTTTTTTGATCTTTGCGGTACTATCTTTCTCTTCATATGCAGAAGCAAAGTCTTTCGAAATTGAACGAATACATATTAAATCCTGGATTCAGCCGAATGGGGATTTATTGGTTAATGAGGTTTATACTTATCAATTTGATGGCGATTTTTCTAGACTAACTCGTGAATTTCCTAGTAAACATAATTTTAAAATAAGAGACTTTTATGCTTATGAAATCAAAGAGCTGGATGCAGAGCCAGGTTTTATAAATGGGGATTCTTTAAAACAGTTACCAGTTAAATATGATGAGCATATGTTCCAAACATCTATTAATAAATCTAATGAGCATGCCGCGTTTCTATATGTTTATACCTTAAAAGATGCTGTTCTTTCTTATGATAACTATAGTGAGTTAAAGGTCACTTATTTTGAGGATGGTTCCTCCCATGATCAGGATTATCAGAATGTAACCATCGACTTTATTCTTCCGGAAACTGTTAACACAGATAATTTTGATGGTTTTTTATTTGATCGAAATGCTTTGGAGCCAGAAAAAAATCAATATGGTATTCGCTTTCATACACCTGTATCAAAAGCCTATTCCACTACGAAGGCAAGCTTTTATTTTCCTTCACATGTTATGAAGGATATGGAAAAAATGAGCAGAGGAGATTCATTAGAGGCTGCGTTAGAAGCTGAGCGTCAAGAATGGAATAAGATGAGGGAACGCCTAGGTTCTTTAGAGGACTTAAAGAGTATTATCCCTTATTTTACGTATGGAATTCTTCTTCTTGCATTACTCTCGATTATTCTACTGCCACAGAGGCATTTTTGGAGAAGTGGGCCAATAGAGAATATGATAAATACAGATGTATTGTATTTATATTTTGTGGACAAGACTGGTAAGCCAAAGAAAAAAAGCTTTTTAGCGGGGCTGTTTTCTTTAGTAGAGAGAGGTTTAGTAAAGGTTTCCAAGGTAGGTCCTGCCCCCCATTTTAATTATGATCCGAATGCACCGGAAACATTGGAATTTGAAATTCTAAACAAAAAGGCTACCTTCTCTTCTTATGAACAAAAGATGATAGATTGGTTATTCTTTGGACCAAAAAGATTTCATTTACATCAAGCGGCTGGAGTAGCGAAAAAAGAAAAGACAATTCCTAATTCAAATTACTTTAATGGCAGAGCGATGATTTTTCGTTCAAATAAAATAAAGTGGGAGAAAGATGTCATAAAAGCGCTCAAAGAGGCAGGGACATTTCATGATAAAATTCAATTCATACTCCTTAGTATCGGTGTATTATTATTGATGATCCTCACCTCTTATTCTTTATACATGGATTTAGAAAGTATGGGTGGGATAGTATTCATTATTTTTGTGTCTGCGATATATATAGAAATCATTTGGTTTAAAAAGAAATCGTATAGGTGGCTGGCAGTATATAGTGTAGTCATGTTCTTTTCTATGGCGCAGTTAATAGACGAGGAACTACTTAACATGCTGCTTGCGATGCTGGTATCTTTTATTGTTCTTTCAGTTGTACTTCCTACTTATATTCTTTCTTCAAGTGCTGTCCAAGTAAAGGATGCTATCCGCTCCTTCAAAAGAAGTTTGACAAATAAACAGGAGGTAGAACTCTTTCAAAATGACGAAAAATGGGTTATCAGAGCTTATGTATTGAAGCAGAGTAAGCAAAGAATACCAATATTATCGACCGATATTCCAATTGCTACGCTTTTATTAGCAGAAGAGGATCCGCTTATTTATGTAGAGAAAACCTGGACATGGAAGAATGCACCGTTTACAGCAAGTTCAGGAGGAGGAGATTCAGGAGGAACATATGGATCAGGTGGAGGATCTTCCGGTGGAGGTGGCGGAGGAGGAGCAGGTGCAGATTAAAAATCAATAATCTATTTGCTCAATTATTTATCCATTCAAATTAAAAATTATTTTGAAAATGCCGTCAATTTGTCATATAATTGGTTGGTGAGATTATTTAGGAGGTCGAAGTAATGACAAAATTAGATGAAACACTTTCAATGTTAAAGGACTTAACAGATGCTAGAGGGATTCCAGGTAATGAACGTGAGCCTCGCCAAGTAATGGAGAAGTATATCGCTCCTTATGCAGACAAAATTGAATATGACAACTTAGGGAGCTTGATTGCTGAAAAAGTTGGAGATGAAAACGGTCCTAAAATTATGGTAGCCGGTCACTTAGATGAAGTAGGTTTCATGGTATCTAAAATTGATGATAAAGGCTTTATTAGCTTCCAAACAGTCGGTGGCTGGTGGTCACAAGTAATGCTAGCGCAGCGGGTATCTATTATTACTCGAAAAGGAGAAACTATTACTGGTGTAATTGGTTCGAAACCACCTCATATTTTACCTCCAGAGGCTCGTAATAAGCCTGCAGACATTAAAGATATGTTTATCGATATTGGTGCTTCCTCTAAGGAAGAGGCAATGGAGTGGGGAGTACTTCCTGGTGATATGGTTGTCCCATACTTTGAATTCCATGTGATGAATAACGAAAAACTTCTTTTAGCAAAAGCTTGGGACAACCGTATTGGTTGTGCGATTGCAATTGATGTATTAAAGGGTCTTCAAAATGAACAGCATCCAAACATTGTATATGGTGTAGGAAACGTTCAAGAAGAGGTTGGTCTGCGTGGAGCAAAAACATCAACAATGAAAGTACAGCCTGATATTGGCTTTGCGGTTGATGTAGGTATTGCTGGAGATACACCAGGAATTACACCAAAGGAATCTACAAGTAAAATGGGAGAAGGACCTCAAATTATTCTCTATGACGCTTCTATGGTTTCTCACAAAGGATTACGTGAATTTGTAATTGATACTGCAGATGAAAACAATATTCCTTATCAATTTGAAACAATTGCTGGTGGAGGAACGGACGCGGGATCCATTCACATTACGTTAAATGGAGTTCCTTCATTGTCTATTGGTATAGCTACTCGTTATATTCATACTCATGCAGGAATTTTACATCGTGATGATTATGAAAACACAGTAAAGCTTATTGTAGAAGTAATTAAAAAGCTTGACCGTAATGCAGTAAATTCAATTGATTGTTATTTTTATATTATTTGTATATTAATTCACTTGACATTATATTTATACTTATTTTATAATAGTCATTACATAAAAATACGAAAAAAGGAGTTTTTATAAATATGAAGCTGCTGGAATGGGTTAATTTAAAGGTAGTTGATAGTTTGAAAGGGAAAGATTTATTAACGCTTTTAGATTATTCTAGTAAGGAAATCGAGGATTTAATTCAGCTTTCTATTGATTTAAAAAAGCTAACAAAGCTTGGTAAGTGCCCTCCCTTGTTAGAAGGGAAAACTCTCGGAATGATTTTTGAAAAGCATTCTACAAGAACAAGAATTTCCTTTGAAGTAGGAATGAAGCAGCTTGGTGGAAATGGCATGTTCATGAATGCTCGCGATCTTCAAATTGGTCGTGGGGAGTCCGTGTATGATACGGGTCATGTACTTTCCGGTTACTTGGATGGCATCATGATACGTGCAAATTCTCATGAAATGGTAAAGGAACTTGCAGAGCATGCAAGCATTCCGGTAATCAATGGATTAACAGACCTTTATCATCCTTGCCAAGCTTTAGCAGATATCTTAACTGTTCATGAAATAATGGGATACACGAAGGGCTTAAAGCTAGCTTATGTTGGCGATGGCAATAATGTTGCTCATTCCTTAGTGATAGCGGCTGCGAATATGGGAATGCATATAGCTGTGGCAACACCAAAGGGATATGAGCCCGATACAGAAATTATCCATAAGGCGAAAGAAATAGCTTTGCAAAATGGTGGCTCGTTATTTGTATCCAATGATCCAATAGAGGCAGTGGTGAATGCTGATGTCGTTTATACAGATGTATGGACTTCCATGGGGCAAGAGGAGGAGACGGTAAAACGTTTGGAGGATTTTAAAGCCTTCCAAATAAATGACGATCTTGTCTCACATGCAAAAGCTAATTATATATTCTTGCATTGTCTCCCTGCACATAGGGAGGAAGAGGTAACGGCTTCTGTCATCGATGGTCCAAACTCTTATATTTTCCAGCAGGCTGAAAATCGTTTGCACGCACAAAAGGCAGTCCTTGCTTCCGTGCTTGCCTAATAAATGAACAAATTAGATGTGTTGGCAGGATGGCTGACCATTTAGTTTTCGATGCCGTCCATCTAGAAGGATGGCGTCATCGATACATACAAAGAGTGATTCGGGAGACGCTGAATCACTCTTTTTTTTGATAAGAAGTATATTGCTTGTTGGACAAAGATAGGCGCTTGCGCTTTCCTAGATATCCAGCTACAGCGCCTTATTCCTCGAGGTCAAATGGCCTGTCTCCTCGCCGGCCTCCATTTGCTTGTCGGGAAGAGATAGTCGTTTTCTTAGAACTAAAAAGGTATTAACCCACCAATATTAACTATCTCATACTATTATTCTTGTTTTATCATCATTTTCTAATAATTGGTTGTTAGAATAAGAATATAATATACAAAGAGGAGATACTGACATGAAAACTTCCAAATTAGGATTTGCCGTTTTTCTTAGCATAGCTTTTATTTTTGCGAGTAGTCTAACAATATTTGCAGAGGAATCAAAATCTACTGAAGTTCCTACAGATGCATTATTTACAGATATATCAAATAAATATTGGGCTAAAAATGAAATCATGCAACTAGTCGAAATGGGCATCCTTGCTGGAGATCGGGATATGCAATTTAGACCAAATGCTCCTGTGACTGTAAAGGAGGCAAATCTTGCATTATCAAAGGTTTTTCAAACAGATGTATTACTAAAGGGTGGTCAGGTTGGTTATGTTTCAGAGGGTAAGCTCAAGATTTTTTTAGAATCTATTGACTCTACGACTACACAGCCAAGCGAAGCCTATAAGCCGATTATTAAACATACACTACACACTAGTGAATTTTTAACTAGGGCCACATTTGCTGTAATATTGCACGATGCGATGGTTGAAAAAGGATATATAAAAGAATCAAAAAAGTACTCCTTACAGAACGTAGCTATTTCTGATAACTATCCAATACTTGAGGATAATGTGAACTTAACTAAAGTATCCTTTGACGAGCATCCGATTTATTTACGTTCGTTGGAAAATATAAAATTTATTAATCATGAAAGAATCGATAATGATTTTTCAAGAGATAATATTTATACCTACAAAGTTGGGGTTGAAGGAGCAACAATTACCTTAACGGTACGTTCCTTTGACAATGGCGATTACTTTTTATTTTCCAAAATAAATAATCCTACCATTACCCCTATTACTGTAGATGTTATTCAAAAAGAAAATTATGTAACCTCTACAGAGCTCTATCGTTATGACCGTTATGAAATAAAAAGAAGCACAGAGGATGTATTCGGACAGGATATCACATCATATCCGACAGGTCTTCTACGTTTTGTAAAAGAAGATGGTACTGTCGAGGAAAGAATGGTGGGGAAATCCTATCAATCTAAACAGTTGTATTTAGATTATCCAGATGGTGGAGAAAGCTTTATGCGAGAGCTTTTAGGTGAATACGAGGCACTTTCCTATGCACAAGTAGGATCTACTATACAATCTATTCATTCCCTTCAATCAGATGGAGAAGACATTGTAGAGCAATGGTATATGGATGCAGTTAATCAGTTATTTGTAACAGATGAGCATATGGAAAATTGGATGTTGGAATCCTCTCAATACTATAAAAAACGCAATAAATGGTATACCGCAGAAGGGCAATATAATAAAATGGCGACTACCACAGAGCCAATGCCGGAATCTGGACTAGGATACGGTAGAATACTTTTACTGCAAAAGGAAGATCGTGCGCTTGTGTTGTATAAACAGCAAAAAGATCGATATTTTGAGAACCTTATTTATAATTCCTTTGTTAACTTAAAAAACTTCAAGGGCGATAAAGAATATTGGGAAACTGAGGTTACTAGTACGTATTTAAAAAATCTATATGATATTACGGCTCCGTTCATCGATACACGCTTTAACGAGCAAATTGCACTATTCTATTATAATAGTGCTGATGAATTTGGTATTGACAATGGAAACGAACCTCTTCGAAACTATGCAGATTTGCTTGTTTCCCAAAAAGAAAAAGGAAATGTCTTAAAGGTAGATGAAGAATCGTACTATATCGCTGATTATTTCCCTATCATACAAGACGTGACTACTCACGCTTCCATGAATCATGTTCTAGGAGGAATGAATATTCTTTTAATGGCATATGAAGAGTTCGGAGACGAAAAATATTTAAATAGTGCACTGGCTGTACAAACAGCAATTGAAAAGGATAAGAAGGATTGGATTAGAGATAACGGGGACATTTGGTATCGAATTAATAAGGAGAGAGAATATAAAGGGGACGATTATAAGCACTTAACACTTGAAGATTTAATTACATCCTATAAGCTATGGAGTAAGATAGATTCCACTCATCTCCCACTACTAGAAGAGATGATTGCTTCTAAATCTTCCTACCTTTCAACTGAACAGCTAGGATACACTACAAAGATTAAAAGTGGTCTGCAAGATATTGGTTTACTACAGTACTTGCCAACTGGTAATGAACGAACAGATGCACTATAAAAAAATGCTGAACTGGAATTTATCCTAGTTCAGCATTTTTATGTTTTGCATTTGTACCTGTACATATCTTTTGTCCAAGTAAAGTCAAAAAATATAAATTATTATTTTGCAAATGCTGTAGAAAGCTTGCTTAATACAGATTCCTTACTAGCTTCATCTGCATTTTTCCACCATTTTTCAAAGAATACACCAAGACCCGGTAGTAAATGCTCCTCACCACGAGTAATAGCGTCCTCTACTACATCTTTTATTTGGTTAGGTGAATAATTGGCCATATTCGCAGATATTGCATCTCTTATTTGAAAATCCATTTTCATCACTCCTTTCTGTCATTTTTCCCAGAGCTTCACATGATATACATACTTTTTGATACACTTATCAAGAAGAATGCAATATAATGCAAGAATGACATAAAACTAATCATTGAGGCGGTTATTAAAAATGAAAAGAATTGAATCCCCACAAAACGCTTTAGTAAAGCAATGGAAAAAGCTGGTGAATGTTCGTAAAGAACGAGATAAAACAGGAGAATTCATAGTGGAAGGCTATCATTTAGTCGAAGAAGCAATAAAACAAAAAGAAAATGTTTTAACTATTATTGTTAGTGACTCGAGTCATATTCCAGCTAATTGGGATGTAGAAAATATTCAATTAGTAGAAATACATGACGACATTAAAGAAGAGCTTGCTGAAACAGAGCATACACAAGGAATATTTGCACATTGTAAGCAACAAACTAATGATCAGGACATATCAACCTGGAAAAAAGTTCTTTTAGTGGATGCAGTTCAGGACCCTGGGAATATCGGTACGATGATTCGTACTGCTGATGCAGCAGGAATTGACGCCATTGTTCTTGGTAAAGGGTCAGCTGATGCTTATAATCCAAAAACACTTCGCTCAGGACAAGGATCTCATTTCCATATTCCAATTGTTAAAGGTGAGTTAAGTTGGTGGATTGAAAAGTTGAAGGAGCAGGGAATTAAAATATACGGAACTGCTTTACAGGATGCAACACCATATCATGAGACGTCAACTAGCGAAAACTTCGCTTTAATTGTTGGTAATGAAGGTAGTGGAATAAAAGAAGAATATCTGAGACAAACGGATAGCAATATTTTAGTGCCATTGCTAGGACAGGCTGAATCTTTAAACGTTGCTGTTGCTACTGGGATTTTGTTATATGGTCTTACGCTTAGATAAATGGTACTTGAACAAATTTTAAAACATACGTATAATAAACATTAATTTGATAAATCAAAAGCTGTAATCGGGAAAAGTATATATACTATTTTCAACATAGGGATTTTACACCTTGACTGGAAGTGTAAATGATGAAAGGTATATAGAAATTCACCCCGCTAGCTGCCGCCGGGACCAGTGTAAACTGTAAAGGTGGGCCGGTGAAGAGCCGTTAATCAAATGAAGAGATTGCAAAGCTTTTTGCAATAATCAGGGTGGTACCGCGAACAAAACCTCGTCCCTTTTTAGGGGCGAGGTTTTTTATTATGGAATGAAAGATTGATTTCTTTTCCTGGTATCTGACTAGCTTCAGCATTTTCTTATTAATAGGAGGGTAAAACATGGAAGCAGAATTACAACAATTAAAAGAAGAAGCAATCCAAAAGATTGCAGATTCCCAAAATGTAAAAGAGTTAAATGATGTACGTGTTGCATATCTGGGAAAAAAAGGGCCAATAACAGATTTGCTTAAAGGAATGGGCAAGCTCCCAGCTGAAGAAAGACCAAAAATGGGTGCACTAGTAAATGTTGTCCGTGAAGAGGTAACGGCAGTTTTAGAGGAAAGAATGACATTCTTACAAGAACAAGCAATTCAAGAACAGCTGGAAAAAGAATCGATCGATGTTACTTTACCAGGTCGTCCAGTGAAAACTGGGAATCATCATCCATTAACACGTGTTGTGGAAGAAATAGAAGACCTTTTCATTAGTATGGGCTATGAAATTGCAGAAGGACCTGAAGTGGAGAAGGATTACTATAACTTTGAAGCATTAAATCTTCCGAAGGGACACCCAGCTCGTGATATGCAGGACTCTTTCTACATTTCAGAGGATATCCTGCTTCGCACGCACACGTCTCCTGTGCAAGCTCGTACGATGGAGGCAAAAGAGGGGCAGCCTATTAAAATTATTTGCCCGGGTAAAGTATACCGTCGTGATAATGATGATGCGACGCACTCACATCAGTTTACTCAAATTGAAGGTCTTGTAATTGGTGAAAATATTAAAATGAGCGATTTAAAAGGAACGCTTTCTATATTCGCGAAAAAAATGTTTGGTGAAGAC
>CAKQHO010000054.1 GCA_934234185.1 uncultured Psychrobacillus sp.
GTAAGAAGTTTCCCGTTAGGTGGAAACTTTATTGTAAGTTCATATTTCCCATTCACTTTCTTAGGAGTTAAAGGTGGCTCTCCTTCTTGATTATAGTATATATGATAGCACTTGCCTTCGAAGTCACTCGGTACATAATAAATTATTGTAGTGTTATTTTTAGGATTGTTATAATAGTTAATTAAGTATAACGAGATGAAGAGAGCAATAATTAGAAAACAAATTTTTATGAATTTCTTAGTGATCATACAACACCTCTTTTCATCTACATTTTATAATCTTACACGTGGTAAAAGACCAGTTTCTACTATTAAAAGTTCACCAGAAAGGAGCGTTTACTCTTCTTGAATCGATGACCTGTTAGTTCAACAACTTCTTTAAATCCATTCTTGTGTACGTATTATTATAAGTAGTACCGTCATCATGCTAAAAAGCGCTTTTTTAGAATCTTATGATGTACTTGATTCTCCCCTTTTTTAGCCTATCTTGTTCCGCTAAACTGCCTCGTTTCTTCTATAAAGAAGTTCTACAAAGAGAGTGTTATCTCCTTCATGGATCAACTCCCCCTGTTAAATCAGTGGTGCTAAGTTGTTCTATTTCTTCCTCAAATGACTACCACATTTGACACCTAAATAAGCAATTATTAAAATAAATATATTTTTATTCCATAATCTCCTGTGATAACCGACAAAATATACCATGACACAATTAAACCTAATAGAAACAATAAGATGGATTTCAATATATTATCACCCCGTTTGAGTGTGCATTTTTTACCTGTCTCATTAGTTTATATAAAATTTTTCCCAAACGATACCACCTGAAGAAATAACAATCTCAGCATTTAAGATAGCCTTTTAAGATCATAGAATGTTATTGTCTAGCGCCTTGCCCCTCGAGGTCAAATGTATGAGAACTGTCCTGCCCACAAATTTCCAGTAATTTTACATTACTTGCGGTTCAGAAGAGAATACTTGTGGACACTGGTTATTTACTTGCACTTTCTCGGATATTACTTGCGAGATACATAGCTTTATGTGCGTTTCGTACACCAATACTTGCGCTAGCGGTTCTTACTAGTAAGATGCCGGGCGACTCTTTATTAATCCAAACTTCAACGCCTGACTCTTGTGTTTATGGGGAGGTCATAGGCTATTGTATTGGTGTAATGAAGAAAGTTAATCCAGCTACTTATAAAGTATCTGAATAAAAAGATATAATCAATATTCTTTTGCTATACTGAAGGTATTGGAGGTGCGTAAATGAGGCTTCTCCTTCACGTAACTTATACATAGAAGAGAGGATAAAGATGAGTAAAACAACATTTGCACTTATTGGTACAGGGATAGTGGGAGAGAGAATCATTAACCAGATTAGAATGAATAAGGATGCTGAAATAGTGGGTATTTACGATGAAAATAGGGAGAGAATGGTAGAAATTTCTATGAAGTATGGTCTGCCTGCTACTCAAACGTTAGAAGAACTTCTGAGTTTGAATCCTCATTGGGTATATATTGGGACTCCGCCAATAAGTCACGCGCCTTTAGCTGAGAAGATAGCTGAAAGAGGGATAAATATACTTTCGGAAAAGCCGCTAGCACATGATAGGGAAGCTGGCGAGATAATGGTTCGGGCTGCCAACGATGCGGGAGTTCAAACGGCAATGCATTTTCCGCTAATGTACAGTGAAGAGGTGCTGGAGTTAAAAAGAGCGATCGAGCAAAAGGAATTGGGGAAAATTGTTCGTATTGAGCTTCATACGTATTTTCCTCATTGGCCAAGGAAATGGCAGCAAAACCCGTGGATAGCCACTAGAGAGCAGGGGGGCTTTATAAGAGAGGTGTTTCCTCACTTCCTTCAGCTTGCTCATCATCTATTTGGAGATATAGAGATTTCTTCTCATTCCACTTCCTATCCGGAGGATTCTTCGTTATGTGAGACGGGTGTAGTTGCCATTGGTGATGTAGCTGAGAGTATACCGTTGATTTTAAATGGATTGGCTGGGATAGGGTTAGAAGAAAGATTAGATTTTAAAGTATTTGGAACAGACAAAGTAATGACCCTGCGTAATTGGTCGGAGCTATGGATCAGTGAGAAGGATCAGTCTGATGAAAAGATTAACGTGGAAGGAAAATCGTCCAATTTAATAGAAGCCTGCTGTAAAAAGCATAGCGGAGAAGAGGCTTTAATCGTCAGCTTTGAAGAAGGATTAAAAGTACAGAAGTGGATTGACAAGCTGTTGGGATAAATAATGAATTAAGTATGCCGAATGGAGGGTGTTAAGCCTCCCATTCGGTTTTTTTTTTTTATGTCTATTTCTCTATATAACCACCACCTCATGTTACCTTTCCTTACACAAAATTATGCATTTTCAGAAAATACTGTTGACTTCTTTTTGGAAAGCTGTAAAATAAGAATATAAATAATGTTAAGTTACCTAACATATAAATGTAAAGTAACATAACATATGATAAAAGGAGGAAAAGAAAATGGATGTAAATTACTTAATGGACAGCTTGTGGACCATGGTTGCTGCAATTTTAGTTATTTTTATGATCGGTGGATTTATACTTTTAGAAGCTGGTTCCACAAGAATGAAAAACGCTGGTCACGTTGCTGGTAAAACAATTTTTACTTTTGGCTTGGCGGCATTAGTTTTCTGGGCGGTAGGATACGCCTTTATCTTCGGGGGGAATGCCAACTTCTTTGTGGGGATGACTGACTTCTTTTATTCTGGGGGAATTGCTGAAGGGGATTCGTTGGCAACACCTGTATTCTTTGTTTTCCAGTTAGCCTTTGCTGGTATCGCTATTACAATAGCACTTGGTGGATTTGCTGAGCGAGCGAAGCTATCAGCCTATGTAGTGTTTACTATTCTATTTGGTATCGTTGTATATCCAGTAATTGCACACTGGGTATGGGGCGGCGGCTGGTTAAGTGAGCATGGAAAGCAGGATTTTGCTGGATCAACAGTTGTTCACTTGACTGGAGCGATGGCAGCACTAGCAGCTACTATGATTCTTAAACCACGTATTGGGAAGTACAACAAGGATGGTTCAGCGAATAATTTAGCTGGTCATAACCAAGTGTATACTGCACTGGGTGTGTTGATCCTTTGGGTAGGCTGGTTTGGATTTAATGCTGGAAGTACGGTTTCTGTAGAAGGTGCATTCTTTGGTTTTGTTGCATTAAACACAATGCTAGCTGCTGGAGCAGGAGCGGTTGCAGCGACATTTATTTCATGGGTTGTGTTAGGAAAATCAGATATCCCGACGATTTTAAATGGAGCACTTGCGGGATTGGTTGCTATTACGGCATCCTGTGCGTTTGTAGAAACTTGGGCTTCTGTAGTAATCGGTTTAATTGCTGGAGTACTAGTATTCTATAGTGCTAGATTCTTTGAGAAAAGAAAAATCGATGATCCAATTTTTGCTTTATCTGTTCATGGTGCAGCAGGGGTATGGGGGACATTATCTACTGGATTCTTCGCTACACCGGAATTAGCTACAACTGGGAAAGCAGGTCTATTCTATGGTGGAGGCTTTGACCAATTGTTAGTTCAGTTAATGGGTGTTGCAGCATGTGGAGCATTCGCTTTTGCCGTTTCTTATGCTATCCTATTTGTAATGAAGAAAGTAATGGGTGGAATCAGAGTTTCTGAGGAAGAAGAAATCATGGGCTTGGATATGAGCGAGCATGGTGGATACGGATATCCTGAGCAAATTATTCTAGAGGAGTCTCCTACTAAATCGTAAGAACGGTAAACCGAAAGAGTAAAATATTCATAAGTTGTGAAGGGGTGTCCAAAAGGTTATTACTTTTGGGCGCCTACTTGTATAAAGGGATGGATACTATGAAATCGTATGAGGAAATAAGAGAGTGGAAGAGTAAAAATATACAGGACATTCCCGACCCTATTTCTCTTAATGATTTTCATGATCAGGTGATGAGAAAGGTTATGGCAGCCGCAAAGGAAAAAATGGGTCAGCCTCCTTGCTCCTTTGTGTGGTTTATTACCGGCAGTGGAGGAAGACTAGAGCAGGGTTTCGTTAGTGATCAGGATCATGGGATTATATATGCCACAGGAGATGAAGAGACTAGACGCTATTTCCATTTGCTTGGAGAAGAGGTTTCCATGGGGCTAAATATAGTCGGCTATCCGTACTGTACTGGTAAAGTAATGAGCTCTAATCCATTATGGTGTAGGTCGCAAATGGAGTGGGAGGAGCAGCTGCTCTATTGGATGAGGGATGGTAGCTTTGAGGCCATCCGTTATTTGCAAATCTTTATGGATGCTAGGGCTTTATGCGGAGCAGCTGGGTTTATTCATCAATTAAAATCAGTAGTATTCAACTATCAACATAATAATTCTGCATTGCTTCAGCGATTTGTCGACAATATTATGCATGTGAAGAATGTGATTGGACCTTTAGGTCAGCTTCTTGTGGAACAGTACGGGGAGCACCAAGGGAGTATAAACTTGAAGTATGCGGCTTTTCTCCCTTATGTGAATGCCGTGCGCTTACTTAGCATTAAAGAAGGAGTGTATGAAACCTCCACGCTTGATAGGATAAGTGAGCTAATATCTATTCAGAGCTACGAAAAACTGCTTCTAAATGGGGAAAAAAATTTTAGTGATTTACTTACATTCCGTATGTCGCTCTTTCGTGGTGGCTCCTACGAGGATACGCAATATGTAAATGTAGAAAAGCTGACACGACAAGAGAAAAAGGATATTAAGCGAATTGTAAGGGATGGCAAGAGGTTTCATGATGAGGTAACTGCTTTATTAAAAAAGGGTGATGATGATGGCATTTGAACCATTTTTCCAAATATTAAGAGGGATTCAAGCGAGAAGGCCAAATGCTCGCATTAGTGGTATTCAAAATGCCCATCAGATTGCCTTTTTACGTAACCTTCAAAAGGAGATGAAGCAGGAGGACGCCCTGTCACTACCTCTTCAGGAACTCAAGGTTGTAGTATTTGATATAGAAACTACTGGCTTTTTCCCTGAAAAAGGTGATGGTATCATTTCCATTGGAGCAACAAAAATGAAGGGTGGAGATTTGATCGAGGAGGAATCCTTTTATTCGCTAGTTCGCTATGATAAAGCGGTGCCACCAGAAATTGAAGAGCTGACAGGGATTACGACAGCACAGGCAGAGGCTTCGCCGGAATTGTCAGATATATTCATCAGGTTCATGGAATTTAAAGAGGATTCTACACTAGTGGCCCATCATGCCCAGCACGAACGAGCCTTTATGCATCATGCTAGCTCAAAGCTTTTTAAAACACCTTTTACACATCGCATTGTGGATACGTCCTTTTTATTTAAAGCAATGGACCCTGAAGTACAATTGCTCACTTTAGATGATTGGTGCCGATTTAATGATATTCCGATTATAGGAAGGCATCACGCACTAGGAGATGCGAAAATGACCGCAAAGCTTTGGAGCATTTATGTCAATAAAGCGATGGAAAATGGCTGTGAAACATTGAGAGATGTATACGAACGTTATTCAAGGATATAAGGGGGGAGTAACTGTGGCTAGCTCCTCTTTTTGATATGTTGGGAAGTGGGGACTGACATTTTTTAATAATAGCGAGGGTGATTGTAGAAAAAATGACGACCATATTTCTAAACGGCCGCCTTCGTGTTTTCTACGTTTTTCTTTGGATAATATAAAAAAGTTGAGTAATAACAATAGTTAGCCAAAGGGTGATAACGAAACCAAAGCCTATCATAAATTGCTGATAGGTTTCTAAATTTTCCAGCAGCCAAAAGGGAATAGAAAATAAAAAGGCTCCGGAGAATAATAATAGAAGAGCTATGCTCAGATGTTTTTCCAATAAGATGACCTCCCAAAGATCGCAGTAACATTCAGAATGAAGCTACTCCAGAATGTTACGACTTGCAAGGACAATTCCATCCTCATCCACGTACACATAATCACCAGGAGTCCAATTTATCCCTGAAAAATATAGCGAGATATCTCTTTCGCCAACCCGTTGTTTTTTGCTTTTTAAAGGATTGCTTCCTAATGCTAGTATCCCGATTTCTAATGTCGCTAAATCGGTTGTATCACGAACACATCCGTTTACGATGATACCTGCAAGACCTCTGCTCGCACCGATTTCTCCAAGTCTATCGCCAAGCAAAGCACACTTTTGCGATTCACCACCGTCTATTACTAGCACATTTCCGGCTGGAATAGAGCTAAGAGCTTCCTCTACTAATACATTATCCTCAAATACTTTTACGGTGCTAATCGGTCCAAAAAAGCTGTGTATTTTCCCATAAGAACGAAACTCTGACCCGATCACCTGCAATTCGTTTGAAAAGGCATCGCATAAATCTGTTGTTTTAAACGTCATCTTTTTCGCCTCCTGTTCTCTTATATTGTCATCTTATCAAATAATTCTGTCATATTTAAATATTTCTTATTATTTATAGAAAAAAGAGCTAAAAGTCATTAGCTCTCGTGATTTTTCTCATTTAATTTTAGTAAGAAATTTATTACCTTTTCTTGATCAAAACTATTGATGAAGTCTGTGATTTCCTCTTTTGTGTATGGTTCGTTAGATGTATTGGTCCATTCATTGTAGCTTTGAAGCAATGCTTTACGGATAACGCTATCTACTTCAAAAGTAGAGATTGCGGAGCCATAAGTATCTCTGCCAGGCTGTAAATCCCAGGTGCCTATTTTTTGATTGGTAGGGTCTGAATAGCTGATTACATCACCAGAGAAGATACTCAGATTATACACTCGTGAATTTTTCGTCACTAATAAGTTGATAGAATGAATCTCGTAATCCTCTTTCTTTAGCTGTCCTACTTTACCTTCCTCCGTAATACTGATAATTGTATTATATATTTCATTGTCGGGAATATGAGCAATTATTTTACTATCTTCAATTACGTATTCTGAGTTAGAGAAGGCGCCTTGCAGTTCTACTAATTCTTCCTCAGTCGCTGAACGGTTTAAGTTGAATACTAGCCGACCTTTGACTTGCTTGTATTCCCCGAAGCTCAAATCTTTCGTATACTTACTTTCGTCAAAATCGTCTTTTGCTTCACCGTTAGACATTTCAAGAGTAGGTAATTCGAAGGCTGTCTCATGATGCTTATTCACAAACTCCTGTACAAGTTCAATAGCCTTTTTCAACGGCTCGCTATCTGTATTATCCGGAGTATCTAATGGAGTGTGAATATTCGCGTATTTCTCTTGAGATATATTGACTGCCTGATATCCAGCCCTTAAAAAAGAAGTGTGGTCGCTAGTTAAACCGGATATTTCCTCAATGTCACTAATCGTGTTAATTTGTTGAGCTGCAGCGATTTCAGATAATAATTCATTTAGAGTGCCGCTTCCAGATGTTTCTCCAACAAAGGTGATATCGCCACCGTTCTTAGAGCCAATGCAATCCAAATTAATATTTACAATCGTGTCGTATTGTTTTTGAACATATTCTACAAAATGCTGACTCCCAATCAATCCATTTTCCTCTGCGTTGAAACCTACGAATAGAATGTCGGAGGCATACGCTTGCTTTTTTGAATCCTCTGTTAGGAGCTCGGCGAGATTGATCATTCCGGTTAACCCAGTAGCGTTATCTAGGCTTCCGGAAAAAATAGTCTTACCAGCTATTCCGACATGGTCAAAATGAGCGGAAATGACAATTGCCTGTTTCCCTTCGCTTCCTGGAATTTTTCCGGCCACATTATATTCGGCGGTAGGCTGCATCATGCCTTTATACCAGGTTAAATGAATTTTCTCTATTTCATCCTTGTGGCTGCTTAGATAGTCGTAAACAGATTCGGTAATTTGAAATCTAGCTGAATCTGAATTGGTAAAGTGATTAACCGTTTTGTAAAGATTATCGGTTTTTATTAGCTGAACCCTAACATCTTCTCTCAGCACTTCACTTGTCACAATAATACTACCTTTGTTTATTTCCTGGGTAATATCCTGCCCTTCTTCAAAGAAGTAGATAGGAAGCTCGACGTCCAAACTTTTATTGGAACTATTTATCCAATCGGTTCCATATTCAAATTCCATTGTTTCCTCATTTTTTAGATGAACGACTAGATTTGCTTTATCTAAAGGTTGATAAAAGAAATCAAAAGGCAAGAGGTAATCGTTTTCCTGTAAAGGCTCTAATCCAATTTCATTGAATTTCTTTGCGATTTCCTCTCTTACTGCTTTATTCCCCTTAGTCCCAGCTTCTCTTCCTTCAAATTTATCGGAAGACCAATAGGCGATTTCGGTATCTAATTTTTCTGTTGAAAATTCCTTTGGCTTGTTATCGCAGGCTGTAACGCAGAGAATAAAAGCTATCAATAAATAGAATCTCTTATGTATTTTCATTTTCTTCCCCCTCAGAAACTATCTTACTATATAAAATCTAATAAATGGAAGATAATTATTCTTTGAAGCGGCTTATTTGATGGAATATATAGCCGAAAGCTAAAATGAGCAGGAAAATACCCACTATTAGGAAGGGCTTTATAATGTCACTAAAGGCTTTCACTTCATATCTTTCTCCGCGAATTGCTTTTCTATAGGTGCGGTCCTTTTCTTCTACTGCTATTGCTTCCTTTGCGCTAACTCCCTTGATGGAGAAATATTTAGTGCCTTTTCTGTAGTTATTGGAGAAATTCCCACCAAGGGATTCGTAATCAGAGGAGCTGGTCACATGGCCAATTTCTGTTTCTACTTCTAATATCTCTTGATCCTCTAGGATATATATGTACCTATCCCAAACGACAAAGGGGTAAGCCCAATCCGTAGCTAACGTCTTGCTTGGCAGTATTATGCATAAGGAGCAAAGTAAGAGTATGAAAAGAGAAGGTTTCAACACGTATCACCTATCTATTTTTTTATCAGACTGTTCATTGTGGTAAAAAGTTACAATATCTTTAGAGGTCCTGTATGAGAAGTAGGGGGGGCTGCTGGATCTATACCTCCAGAAAAAAGCTGACTCACATAGTAGTGAGTCAGCCTGCTTATTATTTCTTCATTTTTCGGATCATTTCTTCATTCGGTGTGACAAAAAGGGTGGTTTGATCAAAGTAAATGACGAAGCCTGGTTTGGAGCCATTTGGCTTTTTCACTTGCTTAATAACCGTATAATCCACTGGCACAGAGGAGGACTCTCTAGCTTTACTGAAATAAGCTGCTAGATTTGCTGCTTCCCGCAATGCAGTTTCAGAAGGGGTGGCAGAATGAATCACTACGTGAGACCCAGGGATATCCTTCGTATGCAGCCATGTATCTGTTTTCTTCGCCAGCTTAAAGGTTACATAATCGTTTTGTTTATTGTTTTTACCTACAGAAATTTCCGTGCCGTCAGACGCCACAAACTTTTCTGGTGTCGGCTTTAATGGCTTTTTCTTTTTCTTGGAGGCGCGAGATTTTAGGAAGCCTTGCTCGGTAAGCTCCTCGCGGATTTCTTCTATGTCTGTTGGGGAGGCTTGCATTACTTGTTGCTGTAATAGCTCGAAGTAATTGATATCTTCCTTTGTGATCGTCATTTGCTGTTCAATTTTTAGAAGAGCTGTCTTTGCCTTCGTATAACGGTTGTAATAGCTCTGTGCATTTTGCGTTGCCGTTTTTCGGTTATCTAGCGGAATATTAACTGTTTTTTGATCTTCGTCATAATAGTTCACTAACTCAACTTCGTGTAAGCCCTTTTCTATTGCATAGGCATTTGCCATTAATAGCTCACCAAATAGTTGATACGTATCTAGTTTTTCTGCCTGATCTAAATCCTTTTGCAGTTTTTTCATTTTCAGCTTCAGCTTATTTAACTCATTTTGTAGCCATCTTTCTAAGTCTCCAGCCTGCTGCTTCACACGATCTCGCTCCGCTTTAGCAAAGTATACGCGGTCTAATAGGCTGCCTAAAGAGGATTCGCTAAACTTTTCTCCTTCTAAATGAGTTAGCTCGTTCGGAGAGTAGTACTGTTTGCCGTTCCATTCCACAAGCTGCTTTGCCGTCCCGCCATCTTGAAATTCTTGCATGTATGCTTGGTAAACCTCCATGCGATTAGAAGAGTCCGTCATGCGATACAGCAATTCCTTGGCATGTAGGGGAGAAAAACCGGAAATGTGTTCGACGATTTCCTTAGGCTCCTGGACGTTGCTCAGCACTTCTTTAAGATTATCCGAATAGTCTAGTGGGTGCAGCTTGTTTTGAGTAGGTGGAGCGATATATTGCTGGCCAGGCATGATAGTTCGGTAGCTATTCATAGAAGGCGTCAAATGCTTAATGCTTTCTAAAATGAGGTTTCTGCTTGGATCAACCAAAATCAGATTACTATGTCGTCCCATAATTTCCATATGGATCTCTCGAGTCATATCATCACCGATTTCGTTCTTGCTCAAAATCTTAAGAATGATGATGCGGTCGGCTTCATGCTGTCTGACTGAAGTAATAATGCCTCCCTCTAAGTGTTTTCTAAGCATCATACAAAACATAGGGGGAGAGGCTGGGTTATCAATTGTTTCCTCTGTAATTTGCATTCTTGAGTAAGAGGGGTGTACAGAAAATAGCAGCTTATAGTTTTGTCCCTGCGCCCGAATTTGCATAAGAATTTCTTGGGCGTTCGGCTGATGTATTTTCGAAATTCGTCCTGTCACGATTTTTTGTAATTCAGTTGTCATTGAGATAGTAAATAATCCGTCAAAAGCCATCATTAATCCTCTTTCAAAAACGTATTTAGTAGTACTCTCTTGAAGCGTAAGAATAGAATCTTCCTATGCTATTCATTATAATAGAAGTAAGGTATTCCCCTTTTAAATTGAAAGGAATTCTAACGAATAAAAGCAAGGGAAACATGATCGTAAAAAACGATGAAGTTTTCCCCGAGAGTGTCTTCAATAATTTAAAGCAACACTTTAATAAGAAACGTTAAGTATCTTCATTCTACCATGGATACGAAACTTATTTTTTATATAGCATTTTGCTTTACTATTTATCTTATCATTTTAAACGAAAGTTGTGTTATAATCACTTAAGTATGTATTTTAAATAGCAGACGGAGATAAGATGTAGTTGAAGGAGAAGTTATGCGCAGAGAAAAAGGTATTTTAATCGTTTTATCTGGTCCATCTGGAGTTGGAAAAGGGACTGTTAGAAAAGAACTGTTTTCAGAGCCGGGAACCAACTATGAATACTCTATCTCGATGACTACAAGACTTCCTAGAGAGGGAGAGGTAGACGGGGTAGATTACTTCTTTAAAAAGAAGGAAGAGTTTGAAGAGCTAATCGAACAGGGGAAGCTTCTTGAGTATGCCTCTTACGTTGGCAATTATTATGGTACTCCTATTGATTATGTGAATGAAACGTTAGATTCTGGACGCGATGTATTCTTAGAAATAGAAGTTCAAGGAGCGGCGCTTGTACGAGAAAAAGCACCAAACGCTCTTTTTATTTTCCTAGCACCTCCTAGCCTAAGTGAGTTGGAGCAAAGGTTGATTGGTAGAGGAACTGAGACGGAGGAAGTGATTAATTCACGAATCCAAGCGGCAAGACAGGAACTAGAAATGATGCACTTATATGACTATGTGGTGGAAAACGATGAAGTTTCCAAAGCATGCTCGAAAATTAATGCAATCGTGGCTGCGGAGCATTGTCGCAGAGAGCGAGTAGAAAAAAGATATTTAGCCATGTTGGAGGGAGAATTATAAAATGTTATATCCATCAGTAGACTCATTAAAAAATCAAATTGATTCAAAATATTCTTTGGTAAGTGTTGCTTCTAAGAGAGCTAGACAGCTGCAAGAAGAAGGCGGCGAGCGTCTAGGCAGGTATATTTCTGCGAAGCAGGTTGGAAAAGCGCTGGAGGAAGTAGCAGCAGGCGAATTGAAAATCGAATCCGTGAATGAAAATGCGGTATACGAAGACGAAGTATAATAGGGCAAGCAGACACCTCCCAAAGAATGAGTCAGTTCTTTGGGAGGTTATTGTTTAGAGAGGGGTAAGAGAGATGTTAGCATCCAAAAGAATTTTGGTTTGTGTTTCAGGAGGAATTGCCGTTTATAAAGCAGTTGCGCTTGTTAGTAAATTAACGCAGGCTGGTGCGGAAGTGAAAGTAATCATGACGGAATCAGCGAAACAATTTGTACAGCCACTTGCTTTTCAAGTGATGTCACGCAATGATGTGTATTATGATACGTTTGATGAAAAGGATTCAAGCGTGATCGCTCATATCGATTTAGCTGATTGGGCTGATTTGGTCATTGTGGCACCTGCTACTGCCAATGTTATAGGCAAGCTTGCCAATGGCATAGCAGATGATATGGTCACTACTACGCTACTTGCGACTACTGCAGATGTATGGATTGCACCCGCTATGAATGTTCATATGTATGAACATCCAGCGGTTATACGAAATATTAATCAGCTTTCAAAGGATGGCTATTCATTTATAGAGCCCTCTGAAGGCTTTTTGGCATGTGGCTATGTAGGCAAGGGGAGACTAGAGGAGCCTGAAAATATCGTCAAGCTTGTTCACCACTATTTTGAGCCAAGGGAGCTTCCGCTAAAAGGGATGAAGGTGGTAGTTACTGCAGGCCCAACAAGAGAGAGAATAGATCCAGTCCGTTATTTGACTAATTTTTCTAGTGGGAAGATGGGCTATGCAATGGCAGAGGCGGCTGCATCACTTGGAGCAGAAACTGTTTTAATTTCTGGACCAGTTAGCTTAGAGGCACCTGCTAATGTTCAGGTTGTTCCCGTTGAAAGTGCAGAGGACATGCTTCAAGCAGTTCTAACTCATTATGATACAGCTTCTATTGTTGTGAAAACAGCAGCAGTTGCGGATTATCGTCCGAAAGAGGTACATACCCAAAAGATGAAAAAGAAGGATGGAGAGGCCTCTATTGTTCTGGAACGGACAAAGGATATTCTGTTAGAGCTTGGGAATAGAAAACGTCATCAGCTTCTCATCGGTTTTGCAGCAGAAACGAATGATGTCGTACATTATGCTAAAGGCAAGCTCGCAAAGAAGAATGCAGATTATATCGTTGCGAATGATGTTACGGAAGAGGGCTCTGGATTTGGAACAGATACGAACGCAGTAACGTTAGTTGGGAAAAATGATATTCAAATTCGTTTTCCTCATGCGACGAAAAAGGAGCTAGCCGTTCAGTTGTTCCAAACAATTATGCAATTAGAGAAAGATGAGAATCAATGATTGTAGGGGTAATTGTAGATGTAGCTGCATATCCAATTGACCGTCCCTTCGATTATCGTGTACCACCTCATTTAGAGAACTTGGTAGAAAAGGGAAGCCGAGTGCACGTGCCCTTTGGGAATCGTAGGGTGCAAGGGTTTATTACCGAAGTTAAACGAAGCACTGATGTGGATCAATCAAAGCTTAAGGAAGTCCAATCTATCATCGATGTAGAGCCAGTCATTACGGACGAGCTGTTGGATTTATCGAAATGGATGACGAAAAAGACGTTATGCTATGAAATAGACGCACTCCAGGTAATGCTGCCTGCTGCGTTACGTGCATCCTACAAGAAGTTCATCAAAATAATAGATCCTCCTAACATAGAGGATGAATTGAAAGTCTTGTTTGGTAATAGAGACAAGCTACCATACGAGGCATTTGAAAAGGCTGGTTTGCTGCCTCAGATGAAGAAGCATTTGACCGATGGCTCGATGGAGCTTGAAAATGTGATTAAGCAGCAAGCGAAACCAAAAACAGTGACCACATATCATTTAGTCAACGACAGAGAATTTCTATTTGAGCAAATGAATAAAATGACAAAGCAGGCAGCAAAGCAACGTGAGCTTCTAGAGTGGATCATTGCTCAACAAGAGGATAAGGCCTATACGATGCAAGAATTAGTGGAGGCCACGCATATAAGCAATGCTACTGTAAAAACATTGATTGGTAAGGGATTATTACTAAAAGCTCAGGAAGAGATTTACCGGGAAATCACCTCCTTAGATTATCAAGATCAGGACAATCGAGTTGAGTTAAACGAAGAGCAGGCAAACGCTCTAGCCGAGATAACAGCTGCTCAAAATCAGCAGCAACCCACGACGTTTTTATTGCACGGTATTACTGGCAGTGGGAAAACAGAGATCTACTTGCATGCAATAGAAAACGCTATTTCCAAAGGGGAGCAAGCGATTATGCTTGTGCCGGAGATTTCGTTAACCCCTCAGATGACACGGCGCTTTAAGCTTCGTTTTGGAGATCAGGTCGCTGTCATGCATAGTGGATTATCCGTGGGAGAGAAGTTTGATGAATGGCGAAAAATTTGGCGCGGAGAGGTAATGGTAGTTGTAGGTGCGAGGTCTGCCATCTTTGCTCCCTTTAAAAACCTAGGGGTAATCATTTTAGATGAAGAGCATGAGTCCTCCTACAAGCAGGAGGATACTCCGCGATACCATGCAAGAGATGTGGCGATTTGGAGAGGGGAATATCACCAATGTCCAATTATCCTTGGAAGTGCTACTCCCTCTCTTGAATCCTATGCCAGAGCCTCCAAAGGAGTATATACACTTCTTACGCTAAATAAGCGTGCAAAGGAGCAGGCGTTACCTACAGTGAACATTGTTGATATGCGTGCAGAGCTTAAGGGTGGCAATCGCTCCATGTTTAGTGTTCCGCTTGCTGATGCAATACGGGAAAAGCTTGAGAAGAAAGAACAAATTGTGCTCTTTCTAAACAAGAGAGGATTTTCTTCTTTCGTGCTATGTAGAGATTGTGGAACGGTAGTGGAATGTGAAAACTGTGATATTTCTCTTACGTACCACCGCAATGGAGAGCATTTAAAATGCCATTATTGCGGTCACGAGGAGCCCGTTCCTCATCAATGTCCTGAATGTGCAAGTGAGCATATCCGCTTTTTTGGAACAGGTACACAAAAGGTAGAGGAAGAAATCACGAAGCTGTTTCCTTATGCCAGAGTGCTACGCATGGACGTGGACACAACAAGGACGAAGGGCTCTCATGAACGGATTCTAAAAGAATTTGGAGACGGGGGCGCTGATATTCTTCTTGGGACACAAATGATTGCTAAGGGGCTGGACTTTCCTAATATTACGTTAGTAGGAGTATTGAATGCAGACACTACTCTTCATCTAGCTGATTTTCGTGCCTCTGAAAAGACCTTCCAGCTTATGACGCAGGTGAGCGGAAGAGCGGGCAGGCATCAGAAGGAGGGAGTTGTGTTTATCCAAACCTATACCCCCGAACATTATGCTATTGAGTTTTCCAAAAATCAGCTTTACGAACCATTTTATAAAAATGAAATGATGATGCGTAAACAATATGAATATCCGCCATTCTACTATGTGACACTCGTACAGGTGACTCATGAGAATGTGCTGGTTGCGGCAGAATATGCGAAGCTAGCAACAGACTGGCTAAGAGAAAACCTTTCACCTAATACGATGGTTATCGGTCCGACAGCTAGTGCAATTAGCAGAATCCAAAATAGATATCGCTATCAATGTTTGATAAAATACAAAAAAGAACCATTATTAATAGAAAAATTACAGCAATTAATTAAAATTTACCGTACGGAATGGATGAAAAAGGGAGTAATATTATCCGTTGATTTGGACCCATCCACGATTTTATAAGCTGTATGGAAAAGAGGAATAAAACATGGCAATTCGACCAATTATCACACATCCAAATGATCTACTCACACAGGAATGTAAGGAAATTACTGTTTTCGATGAAAAGCTTGCTAGCCTATTGGATGACATGTACGATACAATGCTTGCTTCAGATGGAATCGGAATCGCTGCCCCGCAGGTAGGAGAAACGATTCAAGCAGCTATTGTGGACCTAGGGGAAGGGCAAGAAGTAATTGAGCTAATCAATCCAGTGGTTGTAGAAGTTGGTGGCTCCGAAATCGAAGTAGAAGGCTGTCTTAGCTTTCCAGATATTTATGGAGAAGTGGAACGACCATTCTATGTAAAGGTAGAAGCACAGGATAGAGATGGTTCCTTATATGAGTTAGAGGCTGAGGACTATGAGGCTAGAGCCATTCTCCATGAAATTGATCATCTACATGGGATTTTATTTACCTCTAAAGTTATTCGCTATGTGGATTTAGAAGAGCTAGAAGCAGAGGAGGAAGAGCTATGACATCGATTGTATTCATGGGGACTCCCGCGTTCTCAGCTCCCATCTTAAGAATGCTAGTAGAAGAAGGTTATCATATATTAGCTGTCGTAACACAGCCAGATCGTCCTGTTGGTAGAAAAAAGGTACTAACGCCGACTCCAGTTAAAGAAGAAGCTGTGCAACTTGGATTGACGGTTCTCCAGCCGCAAAAGCTAAAGGGTTCCGAGGAACTTCAGCAAATACTAGATCTGAACCCAGATCTTATTGTTACCGCTGCTTTTGGGCAGCTTTTGCCAAAGGATCTGCTAGATGCTCCAAAGCTTGGCTGTATCAATGTCCATGCATCCTTGTTGCCAGCTTATAGAGGTGGTGCTCCAATTCATCAAGCTATTATTGATGGGCAAGATAAAACAGGTGTCACTATCATGTATATGGAGGAAAAGCTTGATGCTGGAGATATTATCTCCCAGCGAGAGATATCGATTTCTCATCATGATGATACAGGGCTGCTTTTTGATAAGCTAAGTGAGGTAGGGAAAGAGCTATTAAAAGAAACGCTGCCTTCTATTATTAATGGCACAAACGAACGTTTGAAACAGGATGAGTCTCTTGTGACATATGCTAAAAATATCTCGCGAGAGCAGGAAAGAATTAGTTGGAATCAATCGGCACTCGAAATTCATAACCAAATTAGAGGTCTTCATCCTTGGCCTGTTGCATATACAACATTAGATGGACAAACAGTGAAAATTTGGAGAGCAGATGTAGAAAAAGGAACTTCGTCCAAAGAGCCAGGCGTAGTGGTAAAGCTAGAGAAGGATTATTTTGTAGTTCAAACTGGCGCTAACGAAATGATTCGTATTTTAGACTTACAGCCAGCGGGTAAAAAGAAAATGAGCTCAACCGATTATTTACGTGGCGTTGGTTCGAAATTGCAATTAGGAGATAAATTTGAATGACAAAAAAATCAGAGAAAATTTGGAATGGTAATGTTCGAGATGCCGCATTGTCCATATTAATGGCTGTAGAGAAGAAACAGGCTTATAGCAATCTTTTACTGCATCAAACAATTGAAAAATATGAAATTGACCCAAAGGATCGTGCATTGCTTACGGAGTTAACTTATGGAACAATCCAGCATAAGATGACGTTAGATTATTATTTAGAGCCATTCATCAAAGGAAAGCTAGATGATTGGGTTAGACAGCTTCTTCGACTTTCTCTATATCAAATCCACTACCTTTCTAGAATTCCTGACCATGCTGCGGTAAATGAAGCAGTGGAGATTTCTAAAAGACGAGGACATAAGGGAATAGCTGGAGTAGTAAATGGTATTTTGCGCTCCATTCTAAGAGAAGGAGTTCGTTCAACAGAGAAAATTACAGATCCAGTGGAACGATTATCGGTTGAAACTAGTCATCCGTTATGGATGGTAAAACGTTTTATAGCAGAGTACGGTATCGAGGATACAGAGAAAATGCTGAAGGAAAATAATGAGCCGCCTGTTACCACTCTACGCGTCAATCTCTTTAAGCGGACAGTTGATCAAGTGCTTCATTTAATGACACAAGAAGGATATGTAGTAGCGAAAAGCGAAAAGATACCAGAGTGTATTTACTTATTTAATGGTCAGGCAGCAAAAACGACTGCTTTCCAAAAAGGCTTTGTGACAATTCAAGATGAAAGCTCTATGATTCCTGCTCATGCTCTTCAAGCGGAGCCAGGGATGAGCGTACTTGATATGTGTGCAGCACCGGGTGGGAAGACAACTCATATAGCGGAGAAAATGAAAAATACAGGAAAATTAGTGGCGATGGATATTCATCAGCATAAGTTAAAGCTCGTTCGAGAAAATGCAGACCGACTAGGCTTTAGCTTTATTGAAACGATGGAAATGGATGCTAGAAAAGCCTCTGAAATCTTTCCAGCAGCCTCCTTCGATCGTATTTTAGTCGATGCTCCATGTAGTGGCCTTGGTGTAGTAAAACGCAAGCCTGATATTAAGTACACGAAGAGTGAAAAGGACTTTGATTCTCTTAAGCCAATTCAACTGAAGCTTTTAGAAGAAGCCCATACACTTTTAAAGCCTGAAGGGATTCTAGTCTATAGTACTTGTACAGTAGACCGTGAAGAAAATGAGGGGACGACTAAAATATTTTTAGAAAAACATCCTGATATGCAACTAACATCCTTTCCAGACGTTATAAAAGATATCAAGAAGCAAGATCAGGAAGGTATGCTCCAAATTTTTCCTCAAGATTTAAGAAGTGATGGTTTTTATGTAGCTGTTTTTCAAAAAAAGAGCTGAAAAGTTCCTCTGCTCAAACCATAAAGAGGTGAACGATTAGATGAATTTCGTTGTGAATACTGATGTTGGGATGAAAAGAACGGTGAATGAGGACCGGGTAGGTGTATTTAGTCGTGATGGTCGTGTCGTTGCAGTAATTGCTGATGGCATGGGCGGTCATAATGCTGGAGATGTTGCGAGTGAAATTGCCATTACAGAGTTTGAAAAATATTTTCAAACCTATGACTCTTCTGTTTTGGATGCAAGGGAATGGCTAACATACACCTTTCAAAACATTAACCAAATGATATCTAAGCATTCCAACTCTCATGAGGGCTGTGAGGGAATGGGTACTACATTGATTGCTGGTCTCTTTGAAAATGACAAAGGGGTTATTGCTCATATTGGAGATAGCAGGGTATATCAGGTAACAAAGGATAGCGTAGATCAAATCACACGAGACCATTCCTATGTTAATGTTTTAATCGATTCTGGAGAAATTAATGAGGAGCAAGCAAAGTCTCATCCTATGAAAAATGTCATGATGAAGGCAGTTGGAACAGAAAAAGCTATTCATCCGGACTTTTTTGACGTACAGTTTGAGCCGAATTCATATTTCTTATTTTGTACAGATGGATTGAGCAACAAGCTAAGCGAATCTTTTATTCAGGAAATATTATTTTCGGATAAATCTCTTGAAGCAAAAGGTGAGCTTTTGATTAAGGAAGCAAATAACTCTGGCGGAGAAGACAATATTTCCTTAATTTTACTTACAAATAAGGAACAGGAGGTGTAAGGAATGCTGATAGGTAAACGAATTGGTGGCAGATACAAGCTATTAGAGATGATTGGCGGAGGCGGCATGTCCAATGTATATTTGGCGCATGATATGATTTTAGATAGAGATGTTGCTATTAAAGTGCTGCGCTATGATTTTTCTAATGAAGAAGAGCTGCGCCGGCGCTTTCAACGAGAGGCTTTATCTGCAACCAGCCTTACACACCCGAACATTGTAAATATTTATGATGTGGGAGAAGACGAGGATATCCATTATATCGTAATGGAATATGTTAAAGGGGAAACATTAAAACAATACATACAAAGGAATGCGCCAATCTCACCGAGTAAATCGATCGCTATTATGCGACAGCTTACTTCTGCCATCGCAACCGCTCACCAAAATCACATTATTCATCGTGATATTAAACCACAGAACATTTTAGTGGACGAGCATGGGGACATCAAAATAACTGATTTTGGTATTGCGATGGCTCTTAGTGCAACCTCTCACACGCAGACAAACTCTGTCTTAGGAACAGTGCATTATCTTTCCCCAGAGCAAGCGAGAGGCGGGACTGCTACTAGGCAATCAGATATCTATGCTTTGGGAATCGTGTTGTTCGAGTTGTTAACAGGACAAGTACCTTTTTCTGGTGAGTCAGCAGTATCCATTGCATTGAAGCATTTACAGTCGGAGACTCCTTCTGTTCGTGCAATGGTGTCAAGCATTCCTCAAAGTTTAGAAAATGTAGTATTAAAGGCTACAGCGAAAGATCAAAGAAACCGTTATCGTTCTGCAGAGGAAATGGAGAGAGATTTATCGACCTCCTTATCAGCAGACCGTGCCGATGAAGCTAAATTTGTCATAGAAACTGATGAAGGTGCTACGAAGGTTCTTCCAATTATCAAAGAACCAGTTCCTTACGAAGAGGTAGCAGAAACGAAGAAAATGGATCCTGTGAATACAGCC
>CAKQHO010000055.1 GCA_934234185.1 uncultured Psychrobacillus sp.
GACCACTCGGATGAAGGAATCATATACAGAGAAGGAATTGCTTCGTCTGGAAACCGAAAGGCAAGCAGTTTTAGGAGAGCTTAGCTTTATAGAGAGAAAGCATCCCCGCTATGAAGAGCTTGACCGACGTTTTGTACAGCTTACGAATGAAATTAATCAATTGAAGAAGTAAACAGAGTGAAGTCCAGAAACGCTTTTTCGTTTCTGGCTTTTTTTATTTATTGTGTATGAATCCTTCTATCTCTTTTGCACGTAATTTTGTTTCCATATTTCTTCCTTCCCCAAAAGAAATAAATTTACTTTCCCCCAACAGCATACTATAATATTATAAATCCAATCAGAAAAGTAGGTTTTAAAATGAAAACCATTCCAAAACCTTTAGTAATGGCAAATCAATGGACTATCGTTCTAGCTGTTGTCGTTGCTTTAATTACACAAAGTGCATGGATTCTTTTAGTCCCATTATTAGCCAACCTATCTAGTTTACTATTAGGACTACATCCTATCTTAATCGTTATAAAAAAATTCTACCTAAGAAAGCCATTAGATCAATACATCCAAGAGGATTATGAACAGCTCCGCTTCAACCAGTGGCTGGCAGTAGGATTTTTATTCGTTGCAAGCATTAGTGACCTAGTAAACTGGAGTATTTTGTTCAACTTTGCAACGGTACTGGTTGGCCTTGCTGCTTCTATCGCTCTCATGGGCTTTTGTATTGGATGCTTCATGCGCTTCCAATTCCAGCAGTGGAGATATCGTCGTCGAAAAAAATCAGCTGTAAACTAAAAACCAGCCATTAAGGCTGGTTTTTTATATAGATGGTCGTCTTAGTTTGACGTTTTGTCTTATACGAAGTCCTTCTCCAAGTAAGTAAAAAGCTATCATAGTAAAAGTGATAACCCCTAAAACAGAGAGTGGAATCCAATGGTAAGTATATATATCTCCTCTAATAGATTCCAGTAAAACTGGCCAGTACAGAGAGGTATTTACTGCTTGATAGAGCCCTCTAGTTAGCTGGGACATAAATTCTTGATTGATGAAAACGCCTATAACACCAAGCTGCGCCAAAAGAAACATGACCTTTGCAGCTTCTCCAGAGGTCATAATAAATAATTCTCCCTTTAAAACTTTCCAATAATGTCGCTTAAATAGCTTCCATTTGCTACAACCACTTGCAATTGCCGCTTCTATGTAAAGTTTTTGATTCTCATCTACTAGTAAATCATAAAAAACCTTAGAGAGCCTTCCTACATCAAGTAAGGAAATGATTAGTATTGCCCATATGGATCTCATGCCTGAAAACATAATGGCTGGTACCGCTAATAGGATAAGAATAAGAAAAATAGGTGGAATAAATGAAAACAATGCATTTAACAATAACATGAATTGGCGCATCGCCTTTATATAAAATGCCAAGACAGCTAATAGGATAGAAACAAATATACGTAGAACAACAATTACTCCTAGAATATAAAATGTTTCTCTTGCTCCAATAATTATTTTCGAGTACAAATCCTGCCCCTTTCTATCCGATCCTAGCAGGAAATCAGCAGACGGAGGATAAGGAGGAGCCATTAACTTTCCTTCTGAATCTCGGTGAACAACGGTAGCTTCTAAATTAGAATCTACTTTTGGAAACATCGGTCCAAAAACAATAACAACTGCAATGATTAATGTCATAAAAATGCCTGCTAAAAGTGTCTTGTTCATTCAAACGCCTCCCCTTTTTTGGTTACTAAGAAGGCCTTTGACGTACCGGTTATAATATTAGCAATCAGCATAATGATGGTAAATAAAAAAACAAACCCGATTAGTGAAACTATCTCAGCTGAGAAAACTGCACCTACAAAAAAACTAGTAGAGCTTCCTAAGGTTTCATACATGTAGTAAGCAGCCCCCTTATATTGAGTGAACACTTCTATTAAAAAGAGGTTGGATAGGATATACAGAATCATCGTATTAAAATGCGATAATATTCGTGGAATACTATTTTTGAGTATATGCTTATACAGGATTACTAGCTTTCCTATCCCCTTCGACCGAGCTGTACGTATATAGTCCGCTCCTTCTTCTGAAGAAAGAGCCTGAAACGTTACATTGGAAATATAGATGGTCGGATAAATAGTAAGAAATAGAATATTCATAATGACATTTTCGAGTTTTTCATAGCCGTATAAATCGATGTGAAAAAGCCATCCCTTACTCATTAAAGTAAGAAGGCCAATTTGAATAACCACAATCATCGAAAAATCTGGTATAGATAACAAGCCTAGAGTAGAGGAATGTCCCAATACCTTCCCCTTTGTACCCTTTAACCAGAAATCTATCACACCCTTTGCAATACCTAAGAAAAATCCGAGTAGAATGGCAGGTAACACGATTTTCATACTTCGCCCAAATAGTTCTACTAAATTTTCCGAAATTGGCTTATCGTATTTATCTACCCCTAGCCCCTTATTTTCTTCCAGATGGTTCCATAGTTTTTGAAAATTATGTATGTGTCCTTGCAAGCTGTATTCATAGGTGACGCCTTGAAAGCTCCCCCCTTGTCCAGTTTCAAAAATGGTTTCGGTAGGCAAAAGCAATATCGTTAGTAACACTCCGAAAGCAATTACCCATATGGCAAATGACCCAACAATCTTTTTAAACATTGATTTCCCCCGCTTCTATCTCTAAATATTCAGAATATAAACATTATACCAAATACTTTCCATAAAAATAGAAAAACCTCGGGAAAATATCCGAGGTTTTGAGAGAATTATTATATTATCCTAAATCTACGTTATGGTATACCTGCTGTACATCCTCTAAATCTTCAATCGCATCAATCATTTTTTCAAATTGTGCTTGAGCAGCTTCGTCTAATGTAATATCATTTTGAGCAAGCATGGTAAGTTCCGCTACTGTGAAGTCTTCCACACCAGCTCCTCTAAGAGCTTCCTGTACTAGATGAAATTGATCGGGCTCTGCATATACGATAACAGCATCCTCTTCTTCTAAAATATCGCGTGCATCTACATCTGCTTCCATCAGGATTTCAAGCACTTCATCTGCCGTTTTACCCTCTAAGCCGATTACTGCAGTTGCGTCGAACATATAAGAAACAGATCCACTCACACCCATGTTACCGCCATTTTTACCGAAAGCAGCCCGCACATCAGAAGCTGTTCGATTTACGTTATTTGTAAGAGCATCTACGATTACCATGGAACCGCTTGGTCCAAAGCCTTCATAGCGAAGCTCATCGTAGCTTTCCTCTGCTCCACCCTTTGCTTTTTCAATTGCTTTATCAATAATATGACGAGGCACACTATAAGTCTTCGCTCTTTCTAAAACAACCTTTAACGCTTGGTTGGAAACTGGATCAGGTTCTCCTTGCTTTGCAGCTACATATATTTCACGTCCGAATTTCGCATAGATACGACTCGTATTTGCGTCTTTGGAGGCTTTCTTTTCCTTAATATTATTCCATTTACGACCCATAAAAGTCCCACTCTCTTTCAATATAAGTTTTCGTTCATTGATTTCATACTGTGTTATTATACATTAGATTTGTGGACGGAGGCAAAACAAATACAGTAACTTCCATTGATTCATAGATTATAGGAGCACTTTTTCTAAGACTATTTTATGTTTTCCCTTATTACTTACAAAGGTTTCAATGACGTCAAACCCAGTCTTAATATTTAAGATAAGCATTTCCCGGCGGACATTTCGAGAAATGGTTCGCACCTTTTTGTATCCAAGCTCCTTAATTAGCTCATGCTGCTGAAGCATTAATTCCTTCGCAATCCCCTGGCCCCTATAGATCGTATGAACTCCACCTAACCAGCTATAAAAAGTGTCCTCTGAATAACGATAGCCTATTTTAAAGCCCACTACCTCCTCATTAGAAGTCGCTACGAATATAATTAGTTGGTCCTTTTCTTCCAGCTTTAGAATAAGAAGCTCGGAATCATCGAATACATGCTTATGAAGCGCTAAAACTCCTTTTAATGTTTTCGGGTCTGGTAACCCCTGAAAATAGCTATACTCAATCATCTAATCGCCACCTTAAATAATTTTTTCTCTACCAAATCCTTACAGACATAAACTCCCAAACCAAGTGAAATGGGGATAAGCAACTCTATGTCTATTTTATCTTTTCTTAAATAGTTCCAAAGAAATCCTCCTACAATTATACAAACAACGATGAACCAAAAGAAGTCTTTTTCTCATGTATTCCAATTCTCCAAATAGAATAGCTCCCCCTATATCCACTTCAAAATAGTTAACAAGCTCATATTTGTGATTTTTAATCACTGTAATGGTTTATCTAGTAATTTTAAAATCCTGTGCTATTTTTACTTATGTGCTGCTTCTTTACACTCTAATTTCTTTAATATGATTTATTACATTGGACATTTAAACCCTCCAAAATGGAAATATATCTTTACACTTTTCCAGACGTAAAGAATTTTTGGGCTAAATATCCATTTATTTCTTTTATTGTTATACTAAAAAGAAAAGGTGAGGGATGTAATGAGAAATCGTAGTGGTACCATTATTGTAGAGGCAGGGAGAATCGCTGTCATTAAAAGAACCAAAGGTGGAAAAGTTTACTACGTCTTTCCTGGTGGAGGCATAGAGCAGTCGGAAACACCGGAAGAAGCCGCAATACGGGAGACTTACGAGGAGCTCGGTGTGTCAATCGAGATAGATAGGCTTTTACACGTTCTACCCTATAGTGGAACTCAGTATTATTTCCTCGCTACTATAAAGGGTGGAAACTTTGGTACTGGAGAAGGTGAAGAGTATTTACACGCTTCTACTGAAAAAGGAACATATGAACCAATGTGGTTACCACTCAAGGATCTTCCCTTATACAATGTCCGTCCAAAAGAATTGATAAAAATAATTCAAGATAACTGTCCAAGCTAAGCAGAGAATGACAGGATGTATCTTTCATACCCCCTTAAACTGTTAGTAAGGAGTGAAGGCCATGGGTTGGGTAGAATCAATACAGCGAGCAATCGAATATATCGAGGAGAACATAATCGAGGAACTATCAATGGAGGAAATTTCTAAAACAGCAAATGCATCTGCATTTCATTTTCAACGGATATTTGCTCTTTTAACTGATATGACAATCTCAGACTATATTCGAAAAAGAAGATTAACTCTAGCAGCATATGAATTAATCAACACCGCTGAAAAAGTAATTGACCTATCCTTCAAATACGGCTATGAAACTCCGGAAGCCTTTACAAAAGCTTTTCGTAAGCAGCATCATATGACACCAAGTGAAGCTCGTAAAGGAAAAGGTAAGATCAATTCATATAACCGCCTGGCGATCCAGGTGAGCTTGAGAGGGGTAGAACCGATGAACTATCGTATTGTGGAGAAGGATTCTTTTTCAATTGTTGGGGTTAAAAAGACGTATAACCATAAGCAAGAGGAGAATATTAAGGGAATTCCTACGTTTTGGAATGAGGTACATGAGGATGGTACAAACGATTTGCTGTTTGAATTGAACACCGGGGATATTAAGGGCGTCCTAGGTATTTGTGTGGAAGATAATAGTGAGCTGATGGATTACTGGATTGCTACAGAATATAATGGAGAAAAGGTAGAATCACTCTCATCCCTCACCATTCCGACTTCAAAATGGGCTGTTTTTGAGGTAAAGGGTGCTATGCCCGATGCAATGCGAAACGTGTGGAAGAGCATTTTTTCAGAGTGGCTTCCTTCCAACTCTTATAAGCATGCGGGCTCTCCAGAGCTTGAGGTGTATCCTCCTGGGAACCCATTTAGCCCAGAGTATCAATCAGAAATTTGGATTCCGATAAAATAATAAGAAGGTGAAAAGGAGATGTTCCATTTACAGTGAACATCTCCTTTTATATCAGCTCCATCGAAAAGCCCTCTTCAAAGCGGAATCTGTGATTTTTTCAACGGCTGAAGTAATTTTATTCGCTATTTCATTTTCATTTATTTTCAAATGTATATGAAAAGCAGAAGCTTCAGGACGAATCAACTCTTCCTCACTGTATGCCTTTAACAATTCCTCCGCAATGTAATTTGCTGAGCCAAGGGAATCCATTATTTCTTGATCCGTTTTCCCTTCTCTTCTCCCTGCAAAGAAATAATGATGAAAATCTCTCATAACACGGTTTCTTTCCGTTGGATTAAGTCTAAACAATGCTTTTTCTAACTGTTTTAAGTATAATTCAACACTCATATTACCTCTCCTTTTCATTTGGTACTGTTTATAATACAATAGCATACTGCTATTGTATTATGCAAGGTACTAATTAAAGAATTATGCTAATTATTCAGAATGCTAGGATGCTCGTTATTTCTCCATCGTCGTGAGTGTGCACGTATGAATATGCAGACTTTTTGTTTTTCTCGTTTATTTAGTTGTAAACCCGAAAAAAATGCAAACTGATCATGTTACTAAAACAGTTTTTTTAATTATCACTACATTAATACCAATCAAAGCTTTATTATTGATATATGAAAAGACTAATACCACTTGGATGTTTATTAATCATTATTTTTATTTCCTCCGGCCAATCTGCTGAACAGCAATCTTTGGAGGTGCTATTACAAAAATGGCTTCCGGATAAGCCACTTGCAGGATTTCTTTCTCATTTCTCTATTCCTTATTGGGGCACTCAAGTTTCTATAGAGGAAAGGGGCTATTATTCCTTTATTGAATTTCTAATCCGAAAAGGGACTCACTTTCTTTTCTTTGGAATAATTAGCCTAGCTGTATATTATGCATTACCTAAATGGAGATATCGAAAAGGGATAACTATCCTTATCCTATTTTTTTTAGCCGTGGGTGATGAACTACGGCAATCCATGACCCCGGGGAGAACGGCTAGCATGCAAGATGTACTATTGGATACCAGTGGGGCTGCAACGGCCATGCTGATCGTACTACTTTTCCAATGGAGAAAAACTCGTTCTAGAAAAGCAGAAAAACAGACAAAACGAACGTATACTTAAAATATACGTTCGTTTTGTCTATTCCATGTTCAATCTTTTTCAAGTAACCATACTTTTAATTTTCTTTCTGTTGTCCTCCTTAAACCTTCCTTATACGTACGTAAAGAAATAATCAAACGGTGGCAACGTTGAAAACGAGATTATTCATCTTATTCGCAACACCATATGCTGTTCATCATAATACTGATTTCCAACCTTTAAAGCTCTCTTTTCATTTCCAAAGACCTCAAACCCAAGGCTTGTATAAAGATTCTTTGCAATACTGTTACTTATAACGACGGATAAATTAATTTGTTCTATTTCTTCATTCTGCTCCGCATGCTCTATAGCTTTTAACAAAAGAGCCTTTCCGGCACCTGTCCCTCGAGAAGAAGGCGTTACATACATACCAAATATATTAGCCCGATGCTTCATCTTCAGGTTACTTTCTTGCACCAATGTGACAGTACCTATTAGCTTGCCATCTAGAAATGCTCCAAAATTATGGTTACCTTCTGTTTGGAATCTAGCTTTCACTCTACCAATTGGATCCTTTTGCAAAACCGCTTCCTCGTAGCTGCTACCGAAAGCCTCAGGGCTCTGTTGAAGAGCTTCAAGTCTTAATTGCCAGTACTCTTCGGCATCTTGAATCTCTAAAAGTCTTATTTTCATTTTATTACCTCCATTCAAATATGTTCAAATTATGTTCCAAGTACCGAAACTTCGACAAGACATGACAAGTAACACTATTGTTGGAATCATTTTTATTATACATTTCGAGTAAGAACATTCTACTCCGAGGTGAAATAATGACAACTCAGATGAACAAAATAGCTTGGATCACCGATACTGCCGCATTATTAGATAAAGAGTTTATTCAAAAGCATCATATACATGTGCTTCCGTTAAATATTGTATTTGATGACGGTGCTTATAGAGAAACGATTGATATGACACATGATGAGTTCTACAGTAAATTGAGAAATACTAAAAAACATCCGAAAACCTCCCAGCCTCCTATCGGTGAAATGATAAAGCTTTACGAAAATCTAAAGGAGCAGGGCTTCTCTTGTGCAATAGCAATTCATACTTCTAGTTATTTATCTGGCACCTATAATAGTTCAAAAACGGCTTCAGAAATAGCTAACTTCAAGGTTTATTCTATTGATTCGAGAATAGGCTCGTATCCTATGATTAAAATGATAGAGGTAGGCAAAAGCTTAGCTGACACTGGAAAACCCGTCGAGGAAGTAGTAGCTGAAATTGAGAAAATGACACTTAACTCAGAGCTTTCCTTTATTCCATCTAGTCTTACACAGTTGCACAAAAGCGGTCGTGTGTCCGGGACAGCCGCATTTCTAAGTAGCCTTTTAAATATTAAACTAGTCATTTCGTTTGATAACGGAAAAGTAGTAATGAAGGAAAAAGTACGAGCAACCAAAAGAGCCAAAGAATATGTAACAGAATTATTGCGTAGAGACATCAAATTGGCCACGGTACCCGAAGTTGCCGTAATTAACTGTAATAATGAAAAAGATGCGAAAACATGGAAAGAAGAGCTAATAAAAGAATTTCCAAAGCTTCGTGTGCTCGTCATTCCACTAAGTGCTTGTGTTGGTGTCCATGCTGGTGAAGGTACAACGGGTCTCAGCTGGGTTAGGTATTAATAGTAGGGAGTTTATGGTATCATAAGCTCCCTATTTGCTGTTCTTCCCTAAGAGGAATTCCTTTACCTTGTTAGTTCAGCCAGAAATTCTTTTACCGCCATCTCCCCTATTTCTCCCTCCTTATGCTTTCGCACTGAAACTACCTCTTTCTCTACCTCCTGCTCCCCTATAATCAACATATAAGGATGCTTTTGCAACGCTGCCTCACGTATCTTTAATCCAATCTTTTCTACTCGGTTATCAATTTCTATGCGATATCCCTCTATCTCTAGCTGCTGTTTTACTGATTCTGCGTATGGTATCTGGCCATCAGTAATTGGAAGTATTTTCACCTGCACAGGAGCAAGCCAAAGGGGAAAGCTTCCTTGAAAATGCTCCAGAAGAATTGCTATAAATCGTTCAATAGAACCGTAAATTGCGCGATGAATCATAATTGGCTGTTTTAATTCATTATTTTCATCTATATACTTACACTCAAACTTCTCTGGCATTTGGAAATCTAGCTGGATAGTTCCACACTGCCAGCTTCTTCCCATGGAATCATAAATATGAAAGTCAATTTTAGGTCCGTAAAAGGCCCCATCCCCTTCGTTTATTTGATACTCCACCTGCTTCTCTTGTAAAACTGATTCTAGTGCTTGCTCTGCTCGACCCCATTTTTCAATAGACCCCATAAAGTTATTCGGCCTAGTAGATAGCTCTACTTTATAGCTGAAGCCAAATGCAGAATAAAATTCATCAACAAGGTCCAATACCTTTGTAACTTCCTGTTCTATTTGTTCCTCTAGCACAAAAAGATGAGCATCATCCTGAGTAAAGGCTCTAACTCGTAATAATCCATTTAAAGAACCAGAAAGCTCATGTCGATGAACTAGCCCAAGCTCAGCATAGCGAAGCGGCAATTCTCTATAGCTTCTTTTTTTACTATTAAAAATTATTACCGCTCCCGGGCAGCTCATCGGTTTAATCGCATACCTTTGGTCATCTACATCGGAGAAATACATATTTTCCTGATAATGATCCCAGTGTCCCGATTTCTCCCAAAGCTCCTGCTTCATCATGATTGGCGTTTTGATTTCTAGATAGCCGGCCTTTCGATGCTTTTCTTTCCAAAACTCTTCTAACTGGTTTCGTAAAATCATGCCATTGGGAAGGTAAAATGGCATTCCCGGTGCTTCTTCTACGGACATGAACAACTCTAATTGTTGACCTAACTTTTGATGACTTGCACTTTCTTCAGCTTTAACTGACATACATAATTCCTCCTTTTTTTGGTAAATAAAAAGACCACACTCATCCCATACAAGGGACGAATGTGGTCGTGGTTCCACCCTAATTTTTGCAAAACAAAATAATTGCTCTCGAAAGGATAACGGTCTCCCGGTAACAAATAATCGCTAATAAGCTTTCTCTGTCACTGCTCCAAGGTGGTAAGTTAATGCTTTTTCTACAGGGCTTACAGCCGACGACCCCGTTCTCTGGTAAGAAAATAACGTTTAACTCATATCCTTATCAACGCATTTTATATTTTTAATGAAAAACAAAAAGACCGCATTCTTTCCCTATAAGGGACGAATGTGGTCGTGGTTCCACCCTAATTTAACAGCTTTTAAAAAGCTGAACTTCAGTAAGTTAACGGTTTCCCGACTACGGTTATAATTTATTCCCGTAATAGCTCCAAGGTGGTAAATCATCTTTTTTTCTCAAGGGCTTTCAGCCAACGACCCTTTTCTCTAATAAGAAAACTAACATGATTCTTGTCCTCTTCCTTGCTTTTCAAATAATTTTAAATTTTTATTAGTATATGACACTTAGACAAAAATAGTCAACTATATTTTTTATTGTTTATTGTTTATTTTTTGGCAGACTTTCTAGCCAATTGCTGAAGGGGGTCCCATACTCCATTAAAGGGAGGAGCATAGGAAAGATCCATATCAACTAAATCGTATAAGGTCATTTCATGAAACAGAGCCATTGCAAGTATATCGGTTCGCTTGTCTACACCATTTCCGCCAATTATTTGTCCCCCTAGAAGCAGCTTAGATTCCTTTTGACAAAGCAGCTTAATCTGCATCAATTGTTTTCCAGGATAATAACCAGCCCTATCGGTCGCTTGTAGAGTAAATACCTCATATGCTATTCCTAATCGTACTGCTTCTTTCTCAGATAAGCCTGTTCTTCCTAGATTTAAATCAAAAAATTTCATGATAGATGTACCAAGAATCCCTTTAAATTCTGAACGTACTCCTGCCATGTTTAACCCGGCAATTCTTCCTTGCTTATTAGCGGTAGTACCTAAAGGAATATGATCATTTAAGTGTTTGATTCGATGATAATGGGTGGCACAGTCTCCTGCCGCATAGACATTAGGGACATTTGTTTCTAAAGAGGAATTTACAACAATTGCACCACTAGAATGAAGCGAAATGTCTGAACCCTTTAGAAATTCTGTAGAAGGCTTAACGCCAACGGCTACTAACACCAGGTCGGTTTCATATTCTCCTTTATTAGTGAGGACCTTTTCCACTCTGTCAATCCCTTGAAAGGCCTCCACTTCTTCCTCTAGAATAACCTCTACATTTTGTTTAGTTGCCTCTTGATAAATAAATTCTGCCATATCTGCATCAAAAATATCCGCAAGCTGTTCCCCACGCTGTATGATACGAACTTTCTTTCCCACACTAGCAAAATTCTCTGCCATTTCTAGACCAATGTACCCTCCCCCTATTATGGTCACTTGTTTCACTTGGTCTAAGTCCTGGATAATGGAATCTGCGCTTGGTATTGTTTTAATGTTATGAATACCCATCAGATCATGCCCACTCCATTGCGGGAATACTGGACTAGCTCCAGTTGCAATTAATAATCGATCATACGATTCTTCAAAGGGAATCCCAGTATTAAGATTCATTCCGATCACTGTTTTATTGTGGGTATCTACTCTTGTCACTTCATGTCTTACTCTTGCATCTATTCCATACTTTTCACGAAATGTCTCTACTGACCTTGCAATTACATCTTTTGTTGAGGAGATATGACCTCCTATTACGTATGGTAATCCACACTGACCATAGGAATAAATACTTCCTTTCTCAAGCGTAGTAATTTTAGCTGTTGAGTCATTACGCACTATCTCCATAGCAGCACTCATTCCAGCTGCATCCCCGCCAATAATAATATAGCGCATGTCATTCCCCCTCATGTACTCATTATTCTCCTTCACTTAGAATGAATATACTTGAAAACGTTTGATAACACAAAAAGGAGAGAGCCCAAAAGTGATACCTTTTGGACTCCCCCATCAACCCAATTACACCGCTCTATCCCAAAATCGATGTTTTGATATCGCTTGTATGAACGTGTTTACAAAGACTTCACCTTTTTCATTTGTAAAGACACCCACTTGTCCATTCAAGTTTAAATCAGACAGCACTTGATCTCCCTTATAGGAAGAACCAATAGGTTTATAATGTGTGTATGCCTCTTGGATAAATAGCATGGCTTGCTTTTTAAACATATTGGTTTTACCAGCATCACTTACGATATAAACTGCGTCAAATAGAACTGAGTCTGCTGTCAGGAATGTATGATCAACCTGTAAGGTGGAACCATTTGCTCCCTTTAAAGAACCATGATGGTCACTAATTACCTCTGGCATGGTCCCTTTTTCTTTAAGACTTTGGATAACCTCTAACAGGCCATCATCAAATCCATCCCCTACTAGGACAGCAATTTTTCTTGTATCTGGTTTCATTACTGTATTTAACTGACTTAATACTGGAGAGGTTTTCGTATTCTTTTTCTCTGGATTCCCTTCAACAGCTAATCCAAGATTTTCTGCCACCTTACTTGCTAGATGGAGGTCTACATTTGCGAACATTTCTAATACTTGTATTCTGACATTCTTCTCCTTACATTTACCAAGCTCGAAGCTAAAAGCCTGAATGATATGCTCTTTTTCCGGCTCGCTCATACTATTCCAAAATAAAGTAGCTTGAGAGAAATGATCTTTAAAGCTCTCACTTCTTGCCCGTACCTTACGAGCATCCATTTTTTCCTGATAGTGAGTATACCCACCTTCTTCTGCACTAACAGGTGTCGGAGTATTTCCTGCTAAAGAGTTTTTATGATAGCTCACCTGGCCAACATTAATCGTCTGTCTACCAAACCCATCCCGTTGATTATTATGAAAAGGACAAACTGGACGATTAATAGGAATCTCATGGAAGTTAGGCCCTCCGAGGCGAAGAAGCTGTGTATCAGTATAAGAGAACAATCTACCTTGCAATAGCGGGTCGTTTGTAAAATCAATCCCAGGAACTACATGTCCAGGATGAAAAGCTACTTGCTCTGTTTCAGCAAAGACATTATCAACATTGCGATTAAGTGTCATCTTACCAATAATTTTTACAGGAATATCTTCCTCCGGCCAAATCTTCGTAGGGTCTAAAATATCAAAATCAAAGGAAAATTCATCTTCCTCAGCAATTAGCTGTACCCCTAATTCATATTCAGGAAAGTCACCATTTTCAATAGACTCATATAAATCTCGTCTATGGAAGTCAGGATCCTTCCCGTTTATTTTTTGCGCTTCATCCCAAACGACAGAGTGTGTCCCTAAAAGAGGTTTCCAGTGGAACTTAACAAAATGAGACGTTCCTTCTTCATTAACAAAACGGAAAGTGTTAACGCCAAAGCCCTCCATCATGCGAAAGCTTCTTGGGATTGCTCGATCAGACATAGCCCACATAACCATATGTGCACTTTCTTGATTGTTAGCGATAAAATCCCAAAAAGTATCGTGGGCTGAGGCAGCCTGAGGTATTTCATTATGGGGCTCAGGTTTAAGCGCATGAATAAGATCCGGAAATTTAATAGCATCTTGAATAAAGAAAACAGGAATATTGTTACCTACTAAATCATAATTCCCTTCCTCTGTGTAGAACTTTGTTGCAAAGCCACGTGCATCACGAGCTAGCTCTCCTGACCCTCTAGATCCGGCAACAGTAGAGAACCGAACAAAAACCGGTGTCTTCGAGCCAGGATTTTGCAAGAATTTAGCTTTGGTATATGGCTTCATAGATTCATAAACCTCAAATTCACCGTGCGCAGCAAACCCTCTTGCATGAACAATTCTCTCAGGAATTCGCTCATGGTCGAAGTGGGTCATTTTTTCACGAAAATGAAAATCCTCCATTAAGGTTGGACCTCTCTCTCCAACCTTTAAGGAGAATTCATCCTCTGACAACTTTAACCCTTGGTTGGTAGTCATAGCTTGGTCCTTATCAACTACTCGGAACTTTTTTAATTGTTCATTCTTGCTATTCTCGTTAACATGCTTGTCCATTATGTAATAACCTCCTATAAACCTAGTTGTTCCTTTGATACCCCCCCTGTCTGACTAAAAACGTTATACTTAGAAAATTCTTAGAAATAATTACAATCATACGGAAAAAAGCTGCCCTCCATATATCGGAGGACAGCTTCCTTATTCACTTTTATCCCATAATATTATAACCAGAATCAACATACACGATTTCCCCAGTAACACCTCTAGAAAGATGTCCAAGAAGGCCCACTGTCATGTCTCCAACCTCTTCTTGTGTAACATTTCGTTTTAATGGAGACGTTTCCTCGATTTTACGAAGAATAGTATTAAACGAAGGTACTCCTTTTGCCGCAAGTGTTCGTACTGCACCTGCCGAAATAGCATTCACTCGAATATTTCGGTCCCCTAAATCATACGCAAGATATTTAACCGCAGACTCTAAAGCAGCTTTTGCTACACCCATCACGTTATATCCGTCTAGCACTCTTTCTGCCCCTAGGTAGCTCATCGTTACAATAGATCCGCCCTCCGTCATGAATGGAGCGGCTTCTCGCGCAGTAGCAATTAAAGAATATGCACTTGTATCCTGAGCAAATGCGTATCCCTCTCTGCTTGTTTGGACAAAATCTCCTTTTAAATCCTCAGCATGTGCAAAAGCTACTGAATGGACAACCCCGTGTATAATTCCTACCTCGGCTCCAATCTTTTCAAAAGCAGCCTTCATACTGTCATCACTATTCACATCACATTCTACTACTAATACATCTCCAAGCCCATGATCCTTCACTAGCTTTTCAATTTTCCCTAAAGATCTCTCTTTTCGGTAAGTAAAAATGACCTTCGCTCCCACTTCTACTAAGGACTTAGCAACCCCCCATGCAAGACTTCGTTCATTTGCTACACCCATCACCACAATATTTTTATCCTTTAACTTAATAAGATCCTTCATCTGAATCCCCCTATTTTCACACCTGTTATTAGTACCAGTTACTAAATCTATCATACCATAATCTCTCTACTTTTCTATACTCTTTTTCTAGTTCTAAATAACAAAAGAAGTGTGCACCCATGTTTGGCTGTCGGGACAATCAAAGTCCTAGCGAGATTGCAAGCTCCATAGGCTTCCATTTGACTTCAACTGGCAAGGCATTAGACAAAAAACCATGCACACTGGGTGCATGGTATCAAAACTGTATACTATCTGATTTGTAGAGAAAACATAAATGTCCTAAACACTTCTGTTCTGATTTTATAAATACTTATTTCTGTCCTCTAGAACTTCTTCCATCGAGTTGGCCAAACGTATATTTTTTAAATTTTTGCAAGCAAAGTATTGCATAGCTCCCGCTCCGCCTATATAAAATTCTACTGATGGATGTAGTTCTGCAAACTGATCTAGTCCTGCCAGCAGCTTAGGGTTCCTTTCGAATGGGATAGTAGTCGTTGCTGATAATAGCACCAGTTTTGGTCTGAGTCTTTCTACCATGGATTCAATAGATCCCGTTGCAGGAGAAGCTCCTATCAGAATCGATTTCCACCCCTTCATCATGAATTGTAACAAAAGGACATGCATTGGTACCTCGTGCTCTTCGTGAGGCAAGCAGCAACCGATGACAAGCGGGGCATCATCTCTGTATTTAAAATTCCGTCTTATTTGGACTAAATAATCTCGGACCACCATGCTGGATACGGCTTCCTGATACTCATCCCATTCATCCTTCTCCCATCTATTGCCTACCTCCTGTAGAAATGGAAGAACTACTAGCTTAAGAAAATCCTCTAGTCCATAGTGGTGATATGCTTGCTGTAGAATAAAGTTTAATTCGATTTCATTACAAGACGTGCCCTTTTCCAATAAACGTAAGATATAGTCGTTAAAGTCGGTTAAGTTCTTAGAAGATGTAAATTCTACTTTTTTTTCAACCTCTATTAGCGCCTCGTCCTCCACAAGCACTGCAGCCTGCTTCAATGAATAACCTTGCTCAGAAAGAGCTTTTACTTTTAATAACTTTCTTACATCCTCTTCACTATATATACGGTATCCATTATCTAACCTTTTAGGATGAACGAGATCGTATCTCTCTTCCCATTTTCGTATAACCTGCTTAGATAAGCCCGTAACGTTAGACACCTGCTGTATATTGTAATTCCCATTTGAGCTAAATTGCATGAAATGCCCGTCCTTTCAGCATTAACAAGTTGAACTATCTATATTTTTACCCTATATAAGGCCCTATTATACTTCGAACATTATACAACTATTCTACATGAATAGGAAGAAAAACTAAATTTCCTCCTTTTTAAAATACCAAAAACACTTATAATTTAGTGTTAATGACTTTAATCTTTGTATAATTATTTATTTTTAATATTATACAAACATTTGACATAATAATTATAACCTGTTAATAATATAAAGAACAACATAATAACTTGGTTAATTTTAGAAAAGGGGTTATCTATTGTGTCACGCTTACTGAACTTTAAAAAGCTTCAGAAACAAAATAGAGCAGATCAATTAACAGGCGGGAGAGAACCAACTATCAATCTCCAGGTATTTCCGGAGCTTCAACTACAAATGGAGCTAATTGGTTTGACACATGAAGATCTAAAAAGAATTCAAACGTTTCAACCATACGTTGAAAGGGGTATTCATAAAATTGTTTCCGTTTTTTATGAGCGAGTACTAGCAATCCCATCTTTAAGGAAAATAATAGAGGATAGAACGAAGGTGGAGTATTTAAAGAAAACCGTTGGCACTTACATTATACAAATGTTTAGCGGTGAGCTTACGGAACAAACTATTGAGCAAAAAAGAAAGCTTGCCCAAATGCATTATAAAATAGGCCTTGAACCAAAATGGTATATGGGAACATTTCATCAAATTCAACATACTATTATTACGCTAGTCAACGATGAACTAGAAAACTACAACCTACATGACAATACATTCAACACCGTCTCTAAATTAATAAACTTCGAGATGCAGATTGTACTAGAAGAATATGAAAAAGAAAATCGAAAGCTTCGACAACAGCAATATGAATTGGTAAAGACAGAGCTTAAACATAAGATTTCTTCTATATGTGAGGATCTTGCAAGTCTTACAGATGAAACAACCACTTCTATTGAACAGGTAGAGATAAATGCTTTTAGTATAAAGGAGACTGTAGCCACTAATTTGTTAAGTGGAAAAAGAATTCAATCAGATGCCTTGGATGGGACAAATTTAATTAAATCTCTACAAGCTCAAATGGAAGCTGTCTCTACCAGTACGGATAACATGGTGGGCATAATGGAAGACCTCCAAACTTCCTCCATTGAAATTTCTCAAATTATAGGGCTCGTTAAACAGCTTGCAGAGCAAACCAATCTTTTAGCTTTAAACGCCTCTATTGAAGCTGCTCGTGCAGGAGAGCAAGGTAGGGGTTTCGCTGTAGTAGCACAAGAGGTCAGAAAGCTTGCAGAGCAGTCGAAAAGTTCTGTCAACCAAATTACAGAACGTGCCTTAACTTCCTCTAAGCTAACAAATGAAGCTGTCACTACTATTACTCAGATGAGAAATAGGGTGGAAAATGGGTTAGAGCAATCGAGAGAAACAAGCCGAAGATTCAATCAAATCCTCCACTCTATAGGAGAAAATACCCTTCAGTTAAGTGAAGTAGAAGGTAAAGTCTCAGAGCTTGTACAAGTAATTAATGACATAACAAAAGATACGAAAAATGTGGCAGGAACTGCTGAAGGATTGTATCAAACTTCTATTCAGCTATAAAAAAAGAAATTGGATGTGAGCAGATGTTTTTAGCATGGAATGAAATAAAGAAAAATAAATTAAGATTCTTTTTAATTACAGGTGTTTTAATGCTTGTTGCATACTTAGTTTTCTTTCTATCAGGTCTAGCTACTGGGCTAGCAAATTTAAATAGAGAAGCCGTTGATAAATGGGATGCAACTGCGATTGTTCTTACAGAGGAATCAGATAAGAGCTTACCACAGTCCTCCCTTTCTAAGCAGGAGGTAGATAATATAAAGGCGGAGGATACCGCTGTTTTAGGGCAAATAAACGCCATTGCTTCAAACGGAGATACTAAGCAAAATGTAGCGATATTTGGGATAGACAAAGAAGAATTCATTATGCCTAGCGTTTCTGAGGGAGAGCAATTCGCAGAAGAAAATGAAGTTATTGCTAGTGACTCCTTAAAGGATGATGGATTTGCACTAGGAGATAAATTAAAGCTATCCTCCACAGATGAAACACTAACAATTGTCGGCTTCACCGATAGCTCTCGCTTCAATGCTGCTCCTGTTTTATATGCTGAGCTGTCAACCTTTCAAAAAGTAAAATTTGGGGAAGAAGGAGCGGAAGCCAACAGTGACCAGGTGAATGCTATCGTTGTATCGGCAGAAAGCTATTCTTCCATTTCTACAAGCAATGATGAGTTAGAAGTAATCGAAGTTGAAAGCTTTATAGAAAGTCTTCCTGGCTATACTGAACAATCTTTGACCTTAAATTTTATGATCTATTTTTTATTTGGTATTTCCTCTGTAATTGTTGCCATTTTCCTTTATGTACTTACCGTACAAAAAATAAGCATGTTTGGAGTTATGAAGGCTCAAGGAATCTCGAATGGCTACTTATCCGTTTCTGTTATTGCGCAAACCTTCATCCTAGCCTTTATAGGTGTACTTATTGGGTTTGGCTTAACTATTCTAACCGGAAAGTTTCTTCCGAATGAGGTCCCTGTATCATTTGATATCCCTACCATGCTCATCTATGGTGGAGTTTTAATACTTGTAGCTATTCTCGGCGCTGTCTTTTCTGTATTAACAATTGTCAAAATTGATCCTTTAAAAGCAATAGGAGGTTAATAGAATGGCTATTTTAAAATTAGATAGAGTAAAGAAAACTTTTGGCTCTGGTCATAAAAAAGTAGAGGCTCTTAAGGAAACAAACTTTACAGCTAATAAAGGAGAGCTTATCGCTGTCATCGGACCGTCCGGATCAGGAAAAAGTACATTTTTAACAATAGCCGGCGGACTTCAAACTCCAACTGACGGGGAAATAGTAGTGAACGGGCAAAACTTATCTAAGCTGAATGAAAAAAAACGATCAAAAATAAGATTAAGAGAGATAGGCTTTATTCTTCAAGCATCCAATTTAGTTCCTTTTTTAACAGTCGATAATCAGATGAAACTATTAGACAATGTAAAAAAAGAGAATATGTCTAAGGATGAATTAGAAAAACTTTATAAAAACCTTGGGATCACAGAATTACGAAAAAAATATCCTTCTGATTTATCGGGCGGTGAACGTCAAAGGGTGGCAATTGCCAAGGCATTGTATAGTAAGCCTTCTATATTGCTAGCAGATGAACCAACTGCATCTCTAGATTCGGACCGTGCATACGAGGTAATGAAACTCTTAAAAAAAGAAACGGAGAACAACCAAACCACTACTATTGTCGTCACACATGATACTCGTCTAATAGAATACTGTGACAAAGTATATGTGATGACTGATGGAGTATTGAAGGAAGAAAATATGAAAAAAATTGCGGAAGAGGACCCACTCGGCATTCATTAATAGAGAGACCTACCATACTAAAATTGGTAGGTCTCTCTATTTTCTGATAATTTTTTCGCAAAATTAATATATTTTGTGCTATTATGATACTTAAAATTTGTTTTCAAAAGGAGTGTCTGGGTTGATTATTAAGCCTTCCCTAAAAATGAGTCGATTTGAGCCTGCAATCTTTGGTGATTTAAAGGCTGCTGCTGCCCAAAAGCAGGCTGCAGGATTTGAAATATATGATTTAAGCCTAGGAAGTCCAGATATTCCCCCAAGTGAAGAAATAAGAAAAATTCTTTCAGAGCAGAGTTTACTAGAAAGTTCTTATGGCTATACACTCGCTGGTACTACTAGATTCTATGAGGCGGTCGCTAATTACTATAAACGTTGTTACAAAATCAATCTCAATCCCCAGACCGAAATTGTACAAACAATGGGCTCTCAAGAAGGTTTAGTCCACCTTCCCATTGCTTTTTGTGATGAGGGTGATATTATTC